>JBBEEF010000204.1:0-13499 GCA_040880915.1 Pirellulales bacterium | reverse complement strand
TCGCCTCCGGCCGCTCTGGTTGCGGCGTTGCCGCCACACGCAAACTCACACCGCGTCGGGGGGCGTGGGGTCGTCGAGAAGGAGCATGGCCCGCGGCAGCGTTGAGTCAATCACCCGCGCCAAGGCCACGATGAAGCCGGCCGTGCCGTCCCGCCAGCCACCCCGCACAAAATAACTGCCGGCGAACGCCAGCATTCCCCGCAGCGGTAGCAGCCAGGCGTGGGCGTGCTGCCCCTTCCGCCGCATCACAGACGCCTTGAGGGGGGCGTAGCGGATGGCGCGGGCGAGCACGTCGCCGCAATCGCGGAAGCTGTGGTGCAGGAGCGAGCCCGGCAGGAGCAGGGGCCGGCTCCCCGACTCCACCTCCTCGTGCACCGGTAATGGCTTGAAGCCCGCGGTGGTGCGATTGAAGAGTCGCACGACGCGGTCGTTTCGCCAGGCGCCGTGTCGCACCTCCCGATTGCCGATGAAGGTCCGCCGTCGTACCGACCAGCAGGCCTGCGGATCAGCCAGGTCGAGTCGCATGATTGCGGCCTGGGCCTCCCCGTCGAGCACCTCGTCGGCGTCGATTGCGAGAATCCAGTCGTGGCTGGCGAGGGCCACGGCCCGGCACTTCTGGGGGCCGTAGCCGAGAAACGGCTGGTGCTCGACCCGGGCGCCGGCGGCCTGGGCGATGGCGAGCGTCGCGTCGCTCGAACCGCTGTCGAGCACGAACCGCTCCGCGCAGAAGCTGACTGCCGCGAGCACGGCTTCCAGGTGGGCCGCCGCGTCACGGGTGATGATCACCGCCGAGATCGGGCGGGTCGCGGCGGCGGAAGAGGACCTCATCGGACGATGTCGGCCCGACCCGTCTCAGCTGCCCGCGTCTGGAGCGTGGCCTCCATCAGGGCGTCTTCCGGCCCGCCGGTGGCCTCGAGCCGCAGGGGAAATTCGAGCGCAAAAGTGCTCCCCGCACCCGCGCGGCTCGTGGCGTGGATGTCGCCGCCATGCTCCCTGAGGATCTTGCGGCTCACCGTGAGGCCCAGGCCCGTGCCGCGGGCCCCCTTGGTCGAGACGAAGAGCGTGAAGATGTCGGCGAGCTGCTCAGGGGGGATGCCCGCGCCGTTGTCAGAGATCGTGATCCGGGCCAGCCCCGCGTCACTATCAACCGCCACCGAGATCGTGACGGCCGCGTCGGGCCGCCCCTCCACGGCGTCGAGCGCATTGGTCATGACATTGAGCACCGCGCGTGAAAGTCCCTCCGGATCGAAGACGAGCCGAGGCAGGGAGGCCGGCCGCTGCCAGTGAATCGTGGCCCCCGATTCCTCGGCCCGCTGCTGCACGGTCTCCACGACGTCGTCAACAAGGCTGCCCAGGTCGCTGGGCACGGGATCGGGCTCCCGCTCCTTGCTGAAGGAGAGCATGTCCATGACGAGGGATGAGATTTTGTTCTGGTTACGGCGCACGATGTCCCAGCCCTTACGGACAACCGCCGTGTCGTCGTTTTCCAGGCCCATCTCCACGAGATAGCTGCCGCCGCGGATGCCCTGGAGAATGTTCTTGATGTGGTGTGAGAGGGTGGCGATCGTCTGGCCCACCGCTGCCAGTCGTTCCGACTGCACCATCGCTGAGTAATAGGTGGTGTCCTCGACGGCAAGAGCCGCCTGGTGGCCGATGGCGATCATGAGCTTGAGATGGTCATCGCTGAACCGGCGGCGTTCGAGTGATTCGACCAGCGGTACGGTGGTGTCCACGTAGATCAGGCCCACGGTGCCGTAGCGGCCCCGCAAGGGCACGCAGATCGCCTCCCGCACGCCGGTCCGGACCACGCTGTGGCCACCGGCGAAGCGGTCGTCGTCCTGGGCGTCGCTTGTGAGCACCCCCTCGGCCCGCTCGAGGACATAGTCGAGGATCGTGCGGCTGATCACCATCGTGCCGGCGGCACCGTCTCGCCGGTCGCGCCGGGCCTTCGAGCGGAGCTCGCCCGTCTCGGGATCGAGGAGCATGATGCAGCCGCGGTCGGCCTCCACCCACTCAAACACGAGCTGGAGGATCCGGCCGAGCAGCTCGTCGATGTCGAGCGTGTGGCTCACGGCCAAGGCCGTGCGATACATCACCTGGAGGTTGCTGCGGGCCCGGGCGAGCCAGCGGTTCTGCGGCTCCTCGGGGGCCGCCATCACGATCGAGTCTTCCGGCAGACTGCGAATGATCCGCGAGCCGTCGGCGGAACTCGTGGCCGGGACGATGTCGACTCCCGAAAGGGCCGCGGGCTCCTCCCCGTCGCCCGAGTAGGCAAGCACGGTGCGGCCGATGCGGATGCGATCGCCCCCCGTGAGCTCCGCCCGCTCCACCCGGGAATCGTTCAAAAACGTGCCGTTGGAGCTCTTCAGGTCGCCCACGATGAAGGTCTGGCCGACCCGGCGGATCTCGGCATGCCGCCGCGAGACCTCGTGATCGTCGAGCTTGACGAAGTTGCCCGACTCACGGCCGATCGTGACGGCGCCGTCGTGGTCGCCGAGCTCGAAGCGGGCGCCGCGATTAAAACCCTGGATGACGAAAAGGGCTGCCAAGGACAACTTTCGGTTCCGGAGGCTGTTCGTTCGGTTCAGGCCCCATCATCGCACGGTCGCGGCTGGGCGGGAAGCGACACCTCGGCCCGACCGCCGATGCCGCGTAGAATGCCAGGGATTCGCCGACAGACCCACCGGGCACGACGACCAAGGAGGACGAGCAGCATGAGGATGTGGCAGGGCAGGCCGCGGGCCGCGGCGGTGGTGGTTGGCATGCTTGGCATGCTTGGCATGCTTGGTGGCATGGCCGCCTGGCCGATGGCACGCGGGGTCGAGGAGGCCGCCACCGTGGTGGAGGCCCCGAGCGTGCGGGCCCCGATCCCGCAGGCTCCGCTCCAGGAACACGCCTTCGAGCGGCTGCGGTCGAACGTCGAGTGGCTCGCTGCCCCGGAGCGGGAAGGGCGGGGGCCGGGCACCGCTGGCATCGAGGCCGCTGCGGAGTGGGTGGGCGAGCAGTTTGTCGATCTGGGGCTCACCACGGCGGCCGAGGCCACCGGCCCGTTCCAGCCGTTTGAGATGACGCTCGACGCCAAGCTGGGGCCGCCGGCTGAGAATACGGCCGAACTCGTCGGGCCGCCCGATGCTGCGGGCAGCCGGCGGGTCATCCCGCTCGAGCTTGGCCGCGACTTCACGCCGCTGGCGATCGGCGGCTCCGGGCCGTTCGACCTGCCGCTCGTATTCGCGGGGTATGGCATCACCGCCCCGGCGGAAAAGTATGACGACTACGCCCCGCTCGCCGCCGGCGGCAAGGAGGCGGCGGTGATCGTGCTCCGCCAGGAGCCACAGAAAGACGATCCGCACGGCGCCTTCGAAGGCAACCAGACGTCCCAGCACGCCGCCCTCGTTCGCAAGGTTGCCAACGCCTCGGAACACGAAGCGGCGATGCTCGTGTTCTCAAACGACACCGATGATGACGACACGCTGCTCGCCTTCAACCGGGCCGGCGAGGGCTCCGAAGGCCGCACGATGCCGGTGCTGCACGTGCGGCGTTCGCTCCTCGACGAGGTCGTGAAGGCGGGGCTGGGACGGTCGCTCACGGAAATCCAGCGGGGCATCGACGACACGCTCGAGCCGGCGAGCGGATCGCTTGAGGGCTGGCGGATCCGCGGCACCACGGCGATCGAGCGGGTCACGAGCCGCGGCCGCAATGTGCTGGGGCTGCTCGCAGGCAAGGGGCGGAAAGCGGGGCCAGACTCGCCGGCCATCGACCCGGCCGAGACGGTTGTGCTGGGGGCCCACTACGACCATCTCGGCTTCGGGGGCGTCAACTCGGCGGCGCCCGGGGAGCATGCCGTCCATCACGGCGCCGACGACAACGCCAGCGGGACGGCCCTCATGGTGGAGGTGGCCCGGCGGCTCACTGCGGCCGACCCGCTCCCGCGAAGCGTGCTCTTCATCGCCTTTTCCGGCGAGGAGCGGGGGCTCCTCGGCAGTGCCCACTACACGGCCAATCCGGCGGTGCCGCTGGCCGACACCGTGGCGATGGTCAATCTCGACATGGTCGGCCGGCTCGACGGCAACAAGGTGATCGTGCACGGCACGGGCACGGGCACGGGCTTCGACGCCTTGATCGACCGGCTCGTGGCGGCCCGCGGCCTGGAGGTGGCCAAGGAGCCGGGCGGCTTCGGGCCCAGCGACCACTCGAGCTTCTACGCCAAGAAGATCCCGGTGTTCCACATCTTCACCGGCTCTCATGCCGACTACCATCGCCCCACCGACACGGCCGACCGGGTCAACTACGAGGGGCTCACGCGGCTGGCCGACCTCGTCACCGACGTTGTCCGCGAACTCGCCGAAGTGCCCAAGCGGCCGGCCTACATCGAGGTGGCCTCGACGCAATTCGCCCGCGGTGGCGACCGCCCCTACTTCGGCAGCATCCCGGATTTCGGCAAGCCGGGGGGAGGCTACGCAATCTCGGGCGTCTCCAAGGATTCGCCCGCGGCCCGTGGCGGTCTCGAGGGCGGAGACCTGATCGTTCGCCTCGGCGGCAGTGCGGTCACGAACCTCGACGACTTCGACAGCGCCCTGCGGAAGCACAAGGGAGGCGATGCCGTTCCGGTCGTGGTGGTTCGCGGCGGCGTGGAGGTGACCCTCGAGGTCACGCTCGATCCGCCCCGCTGAGCGGCGGGATTTGCCCCGGAAAAATGCCCTTGAGTCGGTGGGGGAGCGCCGCCATGATCCCGCCCCCGAGCCGGGATCCAGCGGCGGCCAAGGATGGCTGCTTTCTGGGCTCCCGGCGGTCCAACCCGCCCGCGTTCAGCCCTCAGGAGAGCATTCCGTGAACAGGCATCAGGCATTCGTCGTACTCGTCGCCCTGACCGCATCAGCCGCCCAGGCCCAGGCACCGGTTCAGCCGGCTGTCAGGCCGGTCATGCCGGTCACGCCAACCGCGTCGGCAACTCCGGCCAGCCACGTCGCCGTCATCGACGTGGGCTACATTTTCAAAAACCACACGAGCTTCAAGGTCGCCATGGACCGGATGAAGGACGAAGTGCTGGCTGCCGAGAATTCGCTCAAGGCGGAGCGGGATCGGATCAACGGCCTGATGGAGCAGATCAAGGGCTTCAATGTCGGCACGCCCGAATACCGCAAGCTCGAGGGTGAGGTGGCCAAGGCCCAGGGCGATTTCAACGTCACGGCCCAGCTCCAGAAGAAGGATTTCATGGATCGCGAGGCCCAGGTCTACCTCCAGGTCTACAGTCAGGTCGAGCGGGCCGTGGCCCAATTCGCACGGGAAAACGGCATCGCCGTGGTGCATCGCTTCGATGGCGACCCGGTCGACAACAGCGACCGCAACCGGATTCTCGGCAACATCACCAAGCCGATCGTCTATCACGATCCGCAGGTCGATATCACGCCCGACATCCTGCGGATGCTCAACTCCGCCGCCGTCGCCGGGCAGCCGCAGGCTCAGCCGCAGCGGTAAATCCGCCCGGTGCGGTTTTCTGCGGGACGGTGGCGTGCCTGTGTAGGCCGAGATCGTCCTCTTCCCTTTCTATGACGAGTGCCATGCAGTCTCGGCCGCAGCAGACGATCCGCCGCGGGGTCTCAGTCGCCGGAGTGGGCTACTGGAGCGGGCGGCCGTGCCGGGTGGAATTCCTCCCGGCGGCGGCCGGTGCCGGGATCGTGTTCACGCGGGAGGTCGGAGGCGTGGCGGTGAGGATTCCGCTTGCGGTCGAGAATCGGGTGGAGGCGGCTACCCGTACGAATCTCGCCGTTGCCGGAGCGAGTCTGCAGATGATCGAGCACGCGGCCAGTGCGCTGGCCGGCCTGGGCATCGACTGCTGTCTGGTGAAGGTCTCGGAGGAAGAGCTGCCGGGGCTCGACGGCTCGAGCGCCGCGTATGTGGCCGCCCTCGACGAGGCGGGCGTCGAACGGCTCGGACAGCCGCTCGACCCGCTCGTGGTTCGGGAGCCTTGTCGCGTCTCCGACGGCGCTGCCTGGGTCGAGGCTCTGCCGCCGGTGCATCCGGGGCTGTCGGTCGAATACGAACTCGACTACGGCAGTGGGCCGATCGGGCGGCAACGGCTCGCCCTGCGGATCACTCCCGAGAGCTATCGGACTGAACTCGCTCGAGCCCGGACCTTTGTCACGGTCGAGGAGGCGGCGCGGCTGCGGGAGGCGGGGCTGGCAGCCCACGTCACCCATCGTGACCTGCTTGTGTTCGACGCCGACGGACCGGTCGACAACCAACTCCGCTGGCCCGACGAGTGTGTGCGGCACAAGGTGCTCGATCTGGTCGGGGATCTCGCGCTCGTGGGGCGGCCCGTGCATGCCCACGTGCGGGCCAGCCGCAGCGGCCACCGGCTCAATGCCACGCTCGCGGCCCGGCTGCGGAACCAGATCGCGGTGTCGGCAGGGAGGCGGGCCTCGGCCTGACGTGGCGATGGCAGACCAGCGGCACGAAGAAGTATCCCTGTCGCTCGCGGGGCGAGAGCCGGAGGTGCATCCCACGGCGATCGTCGAGCCGCGGGCCCGGCTGGCGGCCGACGTGCGGATCGGGCCCCACTGCGTCATCTCCGGCGATGCGGTGATCGGCCGTGGGACCGTGCTCGAGAATCACGTCACGATCATGGGGCATGTTCTGCTCGGTGCCCGCAACCGCATCTTCCCCAACTGCGTTATCGGCGGGGAGCCGCAAGACGTGAGCTACCGCGGCACCTCCACGCGGGTGGAGATCGGCGACGACAACACGATCCGAGAAGGGGTCACGATCAACCGTGCCAGCGAGAAAGAGGAGGGGCTCACGACGATCGGGAGCGGCAATTTCCTGATGGCCGCCTGCCACGTGGCCCACGATTGCCGGATCGGCGACCATGTCACGATCGCCAACGGCACGCTTCTGGGGGGCCATGTCCGCATCCACTCCCGGGCTTCGCTCTCCGGGGCGGTGGCGATTCATCACTGGGCAACGATCGGCGGCTGGTCGTTTGTGGCCGGCCTGTCCCGCGTGCTCCACGATGTGCCCCCGTTCATGCTCTGCGAGGGCGCGCCGGCCCGACCGCGGTGCATCAACGTCGTGGCACTCAAGCGGGCCGGGTTTGAACGTGAGACGATCGAAGCAATCTCCGAGGCCCATCGGCTGCTCTATCGGGCGAAGGTGGGGCTCGAGCAGGCGCGGGAGATTCTCCGCACCCAGGGGATGCTCGCACCGGCCGTCGAGGATTTGCTCGGGTTTCTGGCGGAACAACAGGAGGGCCGGCACGGGCGGGCCCGCGAACGGAGGAGAGCAGCATGACACGGACACGGATGGCAGTGATCGGATGCGGGCATTTGGGCACGATCCACGCGCGGCTTTTGGCATCGCGAGACGACGTGGATCTCGTGGCCGTGGTCGATCCGGTGCCCGAAGGCCGAAACCGGGTGGCGGAGTCGCACGGCTGCCAGCCGCTCGCCGACCCGCGGGAGTTGGCGGGCCGGGTGGATGCGGCGGTCGTGGCGGCACCCACGGGCCTCCATGCCGAGGTCTCGCTGCCGCTGCTCGAGGCAGGCATCGACCTGCTCGTCGAGAAGCCACTGGCCGTGAGCGTCGAAGACGCCCGGGCCATCACGGTGGCGGCGCGGCGGCTGGGGAGGATTGTATCTGTGGGGCACGTGGAGCGATTCAATCTGGCCTGGCGGTCGGCTGCGGCCCGGGCCGGCGAGGTCAGCTATCTGGAGGCCCGTCGGCTGACCCCCTTCACCTTCCGCTCCCTCGACGTGGGCGTGGTGCACGACCTCATGATTCACGACATCGATCTGGTGCTCTCGCTCGCGCCCGGTCGCCTCGATCAGATCGAGGCCCGGGGTCTGCTCGCGACCGGTGGCCATGAGGACGCCGTTCGGGCCCGGCTCACCTTTGCTTCGGGACTCGTCGCCGACCTGGTCGCCTCGCGGATCAGCCCGCGGGCGGAGCGAACGGTGTCGATGTGGGCCGTCGGGGGCATGGTGGCGGTCGATCTCACGGCGAAGTCGGTCGAGGTGATCGCCCCCGCGGAGCCCGTCCGCAGCGGCACGTTCGTTGCGGCAGCCGCGTCGCCAGCGGAGCGAGCCACTCTCAAGGACCGCTTCTTCGCCGACATTCTTCCGCTCGAGACAATCACGGTGCCCGATGCCAACGCCATCGCCGCGGAGCACGACGACCTGCTCAGGGCCATCCGAGGTGGTGGTGAACCGCTGGTGCCAGCGAGCGCCGGCGCCGCCGCCGTCGAGGTCGCGGCCCGGGTTCTGGAGGTCCTCCGGGCCAGCCGATTCGGGGGGGGAAGACTGTCTGCCGGGGCCCAAACCGCCACGATCCCCCTGTTTTCACACCGCAAGACGGGCTGATCCTCACGGCTTGCCCAGCCGACAGGGTCGGGCCGCGAGTTGCCCGGCATGCCGAACCGATACCTCAGGAAGCCATGATGCCCCACCGACTCATGATCACGCTGCTCTCTCGTTCCGGCCGGCAACGGCCGTGGGCCGCCCTGATCGGTCTGGTCAGCCTGGTCAGCCTGGTAAGTCTGGTGATGGCGGTCCCGGCCGCTGCCTGGGAGCCGGAAGCCGCGTGGGAAGCGGCCGGTGCCTGGGACCCGGTCGCCGCCTCGCAGGCCCCCTTCGTGCTCGAGCCCCCGTCGGTGGTGTTCGAGGGATTCGAGCTGTCGGAATTCCGGGGAGCGGGGTCGGTGGCGTCGGCGCTACGTCGCTGTGGAACAAAGGCCGCGACAGAGAGTGACACGCCGATCGAGTTCAAGGGCATCGACGTCCAGGGACCACGAGGACGCGATGCCGCTCCGGGCCCGCTGGCCGCTGAACTCCGCAGCAGGATCGACCGGATCGATGTCTCGGCCGGCGTGGCTGCAGACCCCGAGCGGATTCAAGAGGGTCCGTCTCGCTGGACTGGCCGGATCGGCCTGAGCAACGACCGGGAGACGGGCAGCGAATCATTCGAGGTGCGGACGATGCTCGCGCCGAGCGACGAGGCAAGCATCGTCGGGGTAACGGTCGGACCGCGGCTGGAGCGGCGGCTCCGCAAGGGGGCCACAATATTCATCGACGGCCAGGCCGAGGCCCAGGCGCTCCGCACGGCCGACACCGGCTGGTGGTCGGTGCCGGGGGCCGCGGATGGCAGCCTGACGATGCTCGGCTTGACTGCCCGCACCGGCATCATGCGGTAGGGCCGGTGGAGCGAAGCAGACGGCCCGTCAGGCCAGGTCGCGGTGCTGGAAGAGCACAAGCGCCAGCAGGATCGCCACGGCCGAGTAGAGGGCCGCGTACAAGGCTGCCCAGCCGAGGTAGTCCCAGGGAATCGGCACGCCTCCGACCACGGCCGCCTCGACCGTGAAGTGGTCGAGCACGGGTAGGAGCGTCGCGAACAGCCGACCGGTGAACCGCACGATCGCAAACTTGCCCACGCTCGACTGCACGATCAGGGGCACGAGGTGGCCGAGGGAGTAGATGGCGAAGCAGATGATGAGGTTGGCCACGGTGCCCAGGCGGGTGGAGACGGCCAGGGCGATGGCCGCCATCACAACCGTCTCGAGGAAAGCGAGCGCCAGCCCGGGAACCACCGTGACCATTTCGTCGGCGCATTCCCACCACACGGGGTCGACCTTGGCCCCTTCGCGGGCGTCGTACACGACCTTGAAGTTGGTCATCGCCAGGAGCACGCCCCCGAGCACGAGAAACACGAGCAGGCTCACAAGCACAAGGCCCGCAAACTTGCCGAGCACGAACTGCCAGCGGGTGAGCGGCTTCGAGAGCACCGTCAGGGCTGTGCGGCCCTCGATCTCGTCTGAGACCGCCACTCCCGCCGTCCACACAACGACCAGCAGGGCCAGGACCTTGACGAGGGTCAGGCCGCTGTCCTTGTACATCTTCACGTCTTCGCCGAACGTGTTATACGGAATCACGACAAACACCACGATCAGCACGATGCCGGTCAGGATCGCCACGGCGAACAGCGGCTGGCCGATCGCTTCCTTGGTCGTGGCCGACGCGATGGCGGCGATGCGGCCGCAGGTGAGGCGAAACACCGCATAGGCGGCCACGATCCCACCGAGCACGATGATCGCCCAGGGCAGGATCGCGGTCTGCGGGTGTTCCGGCACGAGCTGCCAGTTGACCTCCAGCCGGGCGGGCTCAGCCGACTCGCTCGTCGCCTCGAGCTTGGCCTTCGAGCCCAGGAAGGGATTGGTCGCCCCCTCCGCCCGCTGCCAGACCCAGGGGCGGCCCGCCTCGAGCACCACATCCGGCTCCTTCACGAGCGCAAATCCCTCCACCGGCTGTTGCGTCCGCACAACAAGCGGCTGGTCGCTGACAAGCTCGATGCGGGCGAGCTCCTGCGGTCGCAGCGGCAAGAGGATTGGCTGCAGGCTCGCCGCCGGCGCGACGGTGATCCGCTCACGGAAGTCGTTGCCCGTCGCCATCCGGCCAAACGAGCGGCCGAAATGGGCGAGCGGTGATGCCTCGGCGAGCGTGAACTCAGGGGGCAGAGGCAGCCCGATGAGCGGGGTGAAGGCCAGGGCCACGGCTGCGAAGGCCACCAGCAGCCAGGCCAGCGGCCCCAGGAAGCCGTCTCGGAGGGCGGCCCGGGCCTCGTCGGCCAGTCGCGGCGCGACCAGTCGCAGGCCCGCCCAGGCTGCAAGGGCCAGAAGCGTTGTCACAAGCGCGGCGGTGCCAAGCAGCCACACAGGCGGCAGGGGAATCAGCCAGCGGGCGGCGTCAGCGAGGAGAGGTGACAACATGAAGCTCCAGGGATGGATAAGTATGCCTGCTGAGCTCGGGTCCATAAAAGCCCCCGGCGCGAGCCGGCGGACTGCGGGCCGCAAACCCACCCCAGGCTAGAGCGGTCCCGCCAAAACCGTTGCCGACGGGGCATCGAGCGGCCAGGCCTCCAGCACGCGGTGGAGATCGTCAAACGTCACGCCCTCCACCAGGGCCAGGGTGTCGGCAACGGAGCGGTAGCGGCGGGCGTGAGACCACTCGAGGCCCACGTCGAACAGCCGCCGCCGCGGCCGTTCCCCCGCCAGCACGACCCGGCCGGCCGCCTTGTTGCGAGCCTGCTCGAACTCCTTCCGGCTGATCCCGGTCTGGCTGGCCGCGCGGTAGATGGCAAGGATCCGTTCGAGCAACTCATCGGTCTCCTCGGCCTCACAGGAGAGTTGCGTGACAAACAGGCCGGCGTCGAGAAAGTCTTGGTGGCCGAGTGTGGCATGCTCGGCGATCCCGGGGTCAACGAGCTCCCAGTAGAGCCGGCTGCCCGAGCCGTCGCCGAGCACCACCGCCACGAGGGCGGCGGCCCAGCGGTCGGGATCCTCCTCGTCAGGGCCCGCCGTCATCCGCACGGCGTATTCGAGCGCCGCCCCTGACCGCGTGATCCGCTCGTTGCCAGGCGTGGCCGCGGCCCGGGGCGGGCCGTCTGTCAGGCGGGGCGGCTGCGGCACCGGCTCCCACTCGCCGCACAGCCTGCGGGCGGAGTCGACGAGGGCTGGAAAGTCGACGGCGCCGCTGGCCGCGAGCACGATCGCGTTCGGAGTGTAGCGGCGGCGGTGGTAGTCTCGCATTGCGGCGGGCTCGAGCGACTCGATCGAGCCCGCCGTGCCCAAGACGCTCGCAGCCAGCGGATGCGTGCCAAAGAACGACGCCTTGCAGCGGTCGTCGGCCCCGAATGGCGGCTGGTCGTCGTACATCTGGATCTCTTCGAGAATCACTTTCTTCTCGGTGGCGAAGTCGTCTTCCCTGAGCTCCGGCCGCATCATGTGGGCGAGGAGGTCGACCACCGCGTGCTGGTGTCGCGGCAGCACCGACGCGTGATAGACGGTGTCTTCCTCGCCGGTGAAGGCGTTGGCCGCCGCCCCCAGCCGGTCAAAGCGGCAGTTGATCTCCTCGGCGGAGAGCCCGGGCGGCCCCTTGAAGACCATATGCTCGAGGAAGTGGCTCACCCCCTCGATGCCTGGCGACTCGTCGCGTGCCCCGGTGGTCACGAAGAAGCCGACGCTCGTGGACACGGCCGCGTCGCTCGTCTCAGCGACCACGTCGAGCCCGTTGGGGAGCCGTTCATGCAGGAAGGGCACCGGGCACCTCCAAAGGTTCGCGGCCCAGTGACACAACCGATAAGTCGCGGGGCGGGCGGGCGGCCAGCCAGGCCTCGATCGTGGCCACGTCGAGCCGGTCATAGCGGGCGAGATCCTCGGCGATCGTGCGGACCCGGCCGAGGTGATACCACTGCCTGGCCATCGAGCCGGCGCGGGCGGCCGTCGACTCCTGCTGCATGACCAGGCCTGCGGTCACCCGGGCCTTGACCCGCTCGAGCTCGTCGGGATCGAGCGAGCCGGGCAGCCGGTCGATCTCGGCGAGGATCACGTCGAGCGTCTCCTGGGCCCGGGCGGCGGTCGTGCCGGCATGGCAGACGGCGAGGGCGAAGTCGCGATGCGTCTGGTAGCCGGCCGACACCCCGTAGCACAGGCCGCGTCGCTCGCGGACCTCCGTGAACAGGCGGGAACTCGTGCCGCCGCCGAGGATCGAGAGAACCGCGCCGGCGATCACCGAGTCGTCTTCGCGATAGGGGGGCATCGACCAGGCGAGGGCGACGTGTGTCTGCTGGGAGTCGTGGGGCACGTGGCCGATGAACGCCCCACGCGGGCCGGTGGCCACCGCCTCGGCCGGCTCCCCGGTCCAGTCGCCGAAGAGATCGTCGATTCGTCCCAGAAAATCATCCCAGTCGATGCGGCCGGCGATCGTCACGATCATTCCGGTCGGCTGCATCCTGCGGTCGACAAACTGGCGAACATCATCACCGGTCGTCGCTTCGAGGTCGGCGGTGATGCCCTCGGTGGGCATGCCCCAGGGGGCGGGCAGGTGGAGCAGCCGCAGGGCTGCGAGCACGCGGTGGGCCGGGTCGTCCTCGATGCCGGTGATGTTCTGGAGCACCATCTGCTGGGCGGCCTCGAACTGCTCGGCGGGCAACTGCGGCCGGCGGATCACGTCGGCGAAGACAGGCAGCACCACTGGCAGCTGCCGCGGCACCATCGCGGCTGAGAAGCTGGTGTGGGTGGTCGTAACGGCGTTTGACCACTGCGCTCCGGTGCCCTCGAGCGTTTCCACGATGTCACGGCTCGTGCGATCGCCGGCACCCCGCAGGCCAAGCTCGCCCGCGAGCGTCGCCAGGCCGCAGCGGCCGGGCGGATCGTGGATGCCGCCGGCCGCGACGTGGAGTGCCACGGCCACCGATTCGAGGCCCGGCATGTGTTCGCCGAGCACCGTAATCCCGTTGGGAAGCGTCGCGGAAAAGAGTTGCTGCTTCAACGTGCCGCCTGCGGCCGGAATGTGGGAGGGGCATTATCATACCGCGGCCTGCCGGGTAGCGTCGCCCGTAGGCCGGAACCGGGTCAGAGTTGGGGAGGCCACTCCCGTAGCCCGGTTCCTCCGGAACCGGGTCAGAGTTGAGGAGGCCACTCTAAGCGTGATCCGGTCACGGCGTGCCCGGACTAC
>JBBEEF010000203.1:0-13603 GCA_040880915.1 Pirellulales bacterium | reverse complement strand
TATGGGCCAGGCGTGTGCCGCATAAAAGCCCCCAAGCGCGAGCTGGGGGACTGTGGGCACAAACGCAACCCGGTGGCTGTCGTCACGGGTTTGGGGTCGGTCGAACCTGCCGCCAGAAAAGTGGGGCATCTCGGCCGCGAACAACGTGTTTGTCCAGTCGGCTAGCGTCGCTCCCGCCAGAGCATGAAGGCCGACGCAGCGGCAGCGGCGGCGGCCAGGCTGGCGAGCGTCCAGGCCGGCACGATCCTGCCGGGGGCGATGGCTTCCCGTTCCACCGCGGTCTCCGCCAGATCCACGGGATCGAGGCCGCTCGTTCGCCGCTGCCGCTCGACGGCCGCCTGTTCCCGCCCCAGGTAACGGCCCTCGAGCTGCCGCTGCCGCCAGTCCCACTTGGGGCCGATCACGCCGACGGCCACCAGCGCCATGACCGAGAACATCAGGGCCCAAAACCAGCCGCTGTCTGAAAGCGGCTGCCGGCTCGACAGTTCCGTTTCGCCGCTCATGGCAACTCAAGCCCCGGTCTTTATTAGGTGCATTCGAGATATCCTTGGGTTGTACAGGTTGCCGTGGGGAGTTGTCCGCGCTCGTCAAGCGGCGGTGCTCGCCGAGCGAAGGTTGCAGGAAAAAATATCGGAAATACCGAAGATTCTAGGTTTTTCGCACATTCACTTGTCAGAATTCAGCTGGGCGATACAGTGAGGGTATGAGCCAGACCAAAACCAAGACAGAGCCGCGTGCGACTGATACGGAGGTCATCGACCTTTTGAGGGTACGTTCTGCCCTCGGGGTGGGCGAGTTGGCCAACGCCTTGGGCGTGACGGCGACGGCCGTTCGGCAACGGCTCGATCGGCTCATGAAAGCCGGAATCGTCGAGCGTTCGCCAGTGTCGCAGCCCCGGGGCCGGCCTTCCCATGCCTACGCCCTCTCGGAACAAGGCCGCACGCTCGGGGGAGACAACTTTCGCGATCTGGCGCTGGTTTTGTGGCGGGAAATCCGTGGCGTCCGCGACCCTGAAGTTCGCTCCGGTCTCATTGGCCGAATCGGTTCGGCGTTGGCCGAGACCTACCGGCAGCGAGTGCAGGGAACGAGCCCGGCTGAGCGGCTCGAGAGCGTGGCGGGGTTGTTTCGCGACCGTGACATCTGCTGCTCCGTGGAGATCGAAGGGGGCACCCTGCCGGTGCTCACGAGTCATTCCTGTCCCTACCCCGAGCTGGCCGAGCAGGACCGCGGCATCTGCGCTGCTGAGCGGGTCATGCTGCAGGAGCTTGCCGGCACGAATGTTCGGCTGTCCGACTGCCGCCTCGACGGCGGCTCGATCTGCCGGTTCATCGCCGGCGAGCGTCCCTCCGGTGACCGTGGCGTGAGGACTTGCACGACCGACGGTTAGTGCCTCGAATCCCCGGCAGTTCATCTCAATGCTACCCCTCCCATCCTCACGTCCCCAGACCAAAACATCCGTCCGGAGCCCTTTGCCATGAGCGTGACCAGCCTGCAGCCCCCCTCCCTGCCCCAGCCCGGCAGCCGCCCCTGGATCGAGGGACGGTTTGAGGAAAACATGGTGCTTACGACCGTCGAGCAGGCGATCAATTGGGCTCGCCAGTCGAGCATCTGGCCGATGACGTTCGGCCTGGCTTGCTGCGCGATCGAGATGATGGCGGCGGGGGCGAGCCGCTACGACCTCGACCGGTTCGGCGCTGGGGCGTTCCGGGCCACGCCGCGGCAGGCCGATCTCATGATTGTGGCCGGCACGGTCACCTACAAGATGGCGAGCCGGGTTCGGCGGCTCTACAACCTGATGCCCGATCCCAAATACGTGATTGCCATGGGAGCTTGCACGACGGGAGGCGGGCCGTACTTCAAGTGGGGCTACCATGTCGTCAAGGGCGTCGATCTCGTGGTGCCCGTCGATGTCTACGTGCCGGGCTGCCCGCCGCGGCCGGAGAGCCTGCTCGAGGGGCTGATGCGGATCCAGGACAAGATCCAGGGCCAGCGGATCGCCAAGCGGAAGGACGGCCCGGGCAAGATGGCCGACGAGCTGCCTGTGCCGCACCACTCCGGCTACGTCACCTCCGCCGGCACCGGTGGCGACGAACTCGTGTTCGACCACCAGAAAATCACCGGCTGACCAGCCAGCCACCGAATAACCAGTTCCCCGCGGCCGATCGCCGCCCACCACCAAACGGATAGAAAACCGCATGAGCCAGCCGCAGAAGAGCCACGAGGACCGGATCGTCGTCACGGGCCTCCACGTGAGCGTGGGGGATCAGGAGATCCTTCGCGGCGTTGATCTCGAGATCGGTCGGGGCGAGATTCACGCGCTCATGGGCCCCAACGGCTCCGGCAAAAGCACGCTCGGCTTCGCACTCATGGGCCATCCCGGCTACGAGGTGACAGGGGGCTCGATCGAGATCGTCGAGGCCGACGGCACGCGGCACGACGTGCTCGCAATGGAGCCCGACCAGCGGGCCCGCCACGGCATTTTCCTCGCCTTTCAGCGGCCGATGTCGATTCCCGGTGTCCGGCTGGCGGAGTTCATCCGGCACGCGGTCACCAACGTCCGCAACCCCGACCGCAAGGAGGGGGAAGAACTGATTCCGATGAAGGAGTTTCGGGCGGAACTCAAGGCCAAGATGGCCGAGCTGTCGATGGATCCGGACTTCGCCCGTCGCTACGTCAACGACGGCTTCTCCGGCGGGGAAATGAAGCGGGCCGAGATCCTCCAGCTGGCCATGCTCCAGCCGCGGTTCGCGATCCTCGACGAAACCGACAGCGGCCTCGACGCCGACGCTGTTCGCCTTGCGAGCGAGAGCATCGCCCGGATCGGCAGCGGCGGCGGCCCGGGCAGCCACCAGATGGGGATCCTGATCATCACCCATCACGAGCAACTACTCGAGCACAACGTGCCGCTCAAGACGCACGTGATGCTCGGCGGCCGGATCGTAGAGTCGGGCGGGCCGGAACTGGCCGCCGAACTCCACAAGCGAGGCTATGAGCGGATCCGGGCCGCCTATCCAGACGCGGCCGCCGTGGAGCGGGCAATGGAAGAGGCCAAGGCCGAGTCGGTCTCAGCCTGAACAACATGCAACTTTCACCAGGAGGGCACTGACATGGCAACCGGAATCGAAGACACGACGACGGCAACGCTCGGCGAGATCAACAAGTACGACTTCCGCACGAACACCCCATCGGTGTTCAAGTCGAGGAAGGGTCTGGATGCTGGCATTGTCGCCGAAATCTCCGAGATGAAGCAGGAACCGGGCTGGATGCGGGACTTCCGCCTCAAGTCGTTCGAGATCTTCGAGAGCAAGCCGATGCCGGAGTGGGGCGGCAAACTGGGAATCGATTTTCAGGACATCTACTACTACCTCAAACCCTCCGATCATCAGGGCAAGACCTGGGACGACGTGCCCGACGCCATCAAGGAGACCTTTGATCGGCTGGGCATCCCCGAGGCCGAGCGGAAGTATCTCGCCGGAGTGAAGGCTCAGTTCGAGAGCGAGGTGGTCTACGGCTCGCTCCAGGAGGACCTGGCCAAGAAGGGCGTGATCTTCACCGACACCGACACGGCCATCCGGGAACACTCCGACCTTCTCCGCCAGTATTTCGGCACGATCATCTCCCCGCACGACAACAAGTTTGCCGCGCTCAACTCCGCGGTCTGGTCGGGAGGCTCGTTCATCTATGTGCCCAAGGGGGTGTCGATCGAGTGGCCGCTCCAGGCCTACTTCCGGATCAACGCCGAGAACATGGGGCAGTTCGAGCGGACTCTCATCATCGTTGACGAGGGCGCCCAGGTGCACTACGTGGAGGGCTGCACGGCACCGATGTACTCGTCCGAGAGCCTCCACTCGGCCGTTGTCGAGATCGTCGTCAAGAAGCAGGGTCGCTGCCGCTACACAACGATCCAAAACTGGGCCAACAACATCTACAACCTCGTCACCAAACGAGCCATGGCCTACGAGAACGCCCTCATGGAATGGATCGACGGCAATCTCGGTAGCCGGCTGACGATGAAGTATCCGGCGGTGTATCTGATGGAGCCGGGGGCCCGGGGCGAGATCCTTTCGATCGCCTTTTCGTCGGCCGGCCAACACCAGGACGCCGGTGCCAAGATCGTGCACGTCGCTCCGAACACGAGTGGCCGGATCGTCTCAAAGAGCATCTCCAAGAACGGTGGCCGGTCCAGCTACCGCGGGCTGGTGAGGGTGGAGCCGGGTGCGACGAAGAGCAAGTCCAGCGTGGTCTGCGATGCCCTCATCCTCGACGACCGAAGCCGCAGCGACACCTACCCCTACATCGAGATCGAGGAGCAGGATGTCTCGGTCGGCCACGAGGCGAGCGTTTCGAAGATCGGCGAGGAGCAGCTCTTCTATCTCATGAGCCGCGGCCTGACCGGGGCCGAGGCCAGCGCCATGATCGTGGGGGGTTTCATCGAGCCGCTCGTGAGGGAGCTGCCGATGGAATACGCTGTCGAGATGAACAAACTCATTCAACTCCAGATGGAGGGTTCGGTCGGCTGACGCCGATCGTGCTCCGCCCACGCTTCCGCCGACGACTCCGCCGAGAAAAGGTCCATGCCCACCGCTCCCGCTCTCTCCTCCTCGACTCTTGCCTCTGCCGGCCACCGCTTCGATCGTGAGGGGCTTGCCGCTTTCTTAAGAGCCGGCCGCGAGCCCGCCTGGGTAAGCGGGCTAAGGCAAAGCGGAATCGAGGTGCTCGAGTCGCTTGGGCTGCCTGATCGGCACAGCGAGCACTGGATGCGGACCGACCTGCGGCTCTTCAAGCCGTCAGCCTGGGCTCTCCTCGCCGAGCCCGCCGGGGGAGCCTTGCCCGCGGGGCTGCTCGCCGAGGCGATCACCTCCGGTGAATCTGCGAGCGAGTGTTTTCCCGACGACTCCTGCCGGCCATCGGCCGCGACCCCGCTGGCCGGCCGGTTCGCGTCGCTCGACGGGCATGTTGTCACAAACGAACTCGATCCCTCCCTCGCCGCCCGAGGAGTCCGGTTCGGGGCGGCGGAGGAGGTGCTTGAGCAACACGAGCAGGAACTGCGGCCCCACTGGTTCGGGGTGATCGACTCCCGCTGCGATTACTTTGCCGCCCTCCACGCTGCCTTCCACCGCGCGAGCGTTGTGCTTTATGTGCCGCCGCGGGTGAGACTCGTCGAGCCGCTCCACGTGTTGGCGGCGATCTCGGCCGGCGGGGTAGACACCTCCCACGTGCTCGTCGTGCTCGGTGAGGGCGCCGAGGCCACGCTTCTCACCGAGACCGCAGGCGGCGGTGCGAGCGGCACGGCCGGCGGGCTGCACTGCGGCGGCACCGAGATCGTGGTCGGCCGCGGGGCCTTGCTCCGGATGGTGAACCTCCAGAACTGGAACACGGGCGTCTGGCACTTCGCCCGCCAGAAGGCCATGGTCCACGCGGGCGGCCGGCTCCAGTGGACGCTCGGCGCGCTCGGAAGCCGGCTCTCCCAGGTGGCCCAAGATGTGGCACTCGTGGGACGTGAGGCCGAGGCACAGGTCAACGGCGTGATGTTTACAGAGGGCCGGCAACACCTCGTCTACAACACGCTCCAGCATCACAAGGCCCCTGCCTGCAGGAGCGATCTGCTCTACAAGGGGGCGCTCCAGGACCGCTCGCGGCTTGTCTGGCGGGGCATGATCAAGGTCGACAAGGGTGCCCAGAAGACAGACGGCTACCAGCGGAACGACAACCTCATGCTCTCCAACGAGTCGCGGTCCGACTCGATTCCCGGCCTCGAGATCGAGGCCGACGACGTCCGCTGCACGCATGGGTCTACGAGCGGCAGGGTGGACGCGGAGCAGGTGTTCTACGCCCAAGCCCGTGGTCTTTCCGCCGACGAGGCTGCCCGGCTTGTTGTGACTGGTTTCTTCCAGCAGGTCTTCGACCGGATCACGATTCCGCCGGTTCGCGAGGCACTCGCCCGAGCGGTGTGCAGCCGGATCAGAAGGATCTCGTGACGCGGTGGGGCGGCCGCCGTCACAGGCCGAACCCGGAAAGCAGGTCGGACAGATGAGAGGCGAGGATTGCAATGCATGAGTTTGAGCGGGTGATCAGCGTCGGCGAGGTTCCTGATCCGGGCAAGACGCTCGTTGACGTGGAGGGGGAGATGGTGGCTCTGTTCCACGTGGGAGACGCGTGGTATGCCCTCGACGACGTCTGCACCCACGACGGTGGCCCGCTGGCCGACGGCGAACTCCGCGATCATAAAATCTCGTGCCCGCGGCATGGCGCAAAGTTCGACATTCGCACCGGCGCCGCCCTCACGATGCCGGCGGTCCGCCCCACCCGTTCCCACGAGGTCAAGGTCGAAGACGGCGGCGTCTGGGTGCGGCTCCGCGATGCAGCCGCCGCCGGGGGTCCGGCTGCCCACGCGACCAGTTCGACACCCGCCCGCGAACCCGGTGCAACCGCGGCCCCCTCCCCTGCCCCGGCCAGCCCGGGCGAGGAGGCGTCGCCGGCAGGACCGGCCTCGCCCGCCGCCGCCGCCGGCCCGCTCTGCGAAGACACGGTTCGCGAGGTGCTTAAGGAGGTCAAGGACCCGGAGCTGTTCGTCAACATCGTCGATCTCGGCCTCATCTACGGCGTCACGATCGGGTCGGCCTCTGCCGACCCGGTGAAACACGATGTCTTGATCGACATGACGATGACAAGCCCAGCCTGCCCGGCCGGCCCGCAGCTTATCGCCGACACGAAGCGGGCCCTCTCCCAGCGGCCCGACGTCTCAAATGTCGAGGTGCGGATCGTGATGGATCCCCCCTGGACGCCCGATCGGATGACCGAATCGGCCCGGGACCAGCTAGGGATCTTCTAAGCCGGCGTCGCGGCCATCCACGGCCCGGCGTGTGCTGCCAATAGAAGCCCCCTGCGCGAGCTGGGGGACTGTGACGTGGCACACAAATTGGACAAGAGCCAGGCTCGAACGGTGTCACTTATCCGGAGTGGCTTGAGCGGGGTGGCCTTTGTGCCCGCAGTCCCCGGGCTCGCGCCCTGGGGCTTTTATGGGTCAGGGGGAGGGGTTGCCCGTGCTATCTCGACGGCCTTGCAAGCAAGCGCAGGCAGGATGCCGAAGCGTAGCTTGCGTGGAGTGAGCGCAGGGCAGGATGCCCGCAGCGAACGTCCGGCGAGATGGCACGGGCAACCCCGACCCACTCGACGTGACCCACGAAAATCCCTGATGAGGCCCGCCCTTCCAGGGGACCGCGGCGTCCCTCCATGGCCGGCCCACATGCTTCTCTGGCAGACTGCTGGCCATGAGGGTCCTGCTCTACGAATGGTGTTCCTCCGGCGGGCTCGCCGAGGAGGACGCGGCGATCGCCCCCGAGGGGCGGCTGATGCTCGAAGCGCTCGCGGCCGACGCGGCCACGTCGGCCGCCATCGAACTCACCGTTCTCGTCGCTACCGCGCAGCGACTCAGCCTGCCGCCCGGAACTCGCACGCTCGCCGTGCGGCCAGGCGACGACACCGCCTCGCTCGTCGCGGCAGCCGGCGATGCCGACTGGACGCTGATTGTGGCCCCCGAGAGCGACGGCATTCTCCTCGACCGCGTGCAACGCGTCCGGGCGGCCGGCGGTCGTGTCCTGGCCCCGCACAATGAGGTGATCGCGATCGCCTCCGACAAGCAAGCCACGATCGACGCCCTCGCTGCCCATGGCCTGCCCGTGCCAGCCGGTCGCAGCCTGGCCGCCGGCGAGCCGATCCCGGCGGGCTTCCACCTGCCCGCCGTTCGCAAGGCCCGCGGCGGCTGCGGTTGCGAGGATCTTCGTCTCATCCGCGCGCACCTGACGCCACCGGCGGCGACGGCGACGCGGCTCGAGGCGTTTGCAACCGGCATCCCGGTCGGCGTGTCGCTCGTGTGTGGCCCGCGGGCGTCGGTCGTCCTGCCCGTAATGCGGCAGCGGTTCACCACCGACGATGCTCCCCGTTACCTCGGCAGTGAATTATTCACCGACGAGGCGGCCGCGGCCCGGGCCAAGGCCCTCGCGGTGCGGGCCGCCGCTGCGATCGGGGCCGGGGCCGGCTGGCTGGGCGTCGATCTGGTCCTCGGTACCAGGCCCGATGGCAGTAACGATCGTGTCCTCGAGGTCAATCCGCGGATCACGACCTCGATCGTGGGCCAAGCCCGCCTGGTTGCATCGAGCCTCGTAGCGGCGATGATCGAGGCAGCAACGGGCGGCATGCCGACGCTCGAGCCCATCGCCAGTGCCGACGAGAGCGTTGGCAGGTTCGACCTCACAGGCCACTGACCGTTCGTCCGGAACCCACGCATGCTGCCGGTCACCGATCTCGTCGCCCTCGATATCGGGGGTGCCAACCTCAAGGCAGCCGACGGGCTGGGCTGGACGGCAAGCATTCCGTTCCCGCTCTGGAAAAGGAGGCGGGAATTGCCACAGGCCCTGACCGAAATCCTCGCACGCCGCCCCGCCCGGCGGATCGTGGCCACGATGACCGGGGAGATCGCCGACTGCTACCTAACCCGCTCGGCCGGCGTGGCGGACATCGTCGCGGCCCTCGAGGAGGCGGCAGCAGGCTGCGTCGAGCCACCGGGCGTCTATCTCGTCGACGGCCGGATTGTGCTGCCGGCCGAGGCCGTGGTCGCGTGGCGGCTGGCCGCAGCCTCCAACTGGCATGCGCTGGCCCGGCTGGCCGCCACGCTCGTGCAGCCCGGCCGCGGCCTGCTCATCGACGTCGGCTCGACGACGACCGACATCGTGCCGCTCCTCGCCGGCCGGCCGGCTCCACTGGCCCAGGATGACGCGAGCCGCATGCTCAGTGGTGAACTCGTCTACACGGGCGTTGAACGGACAGCCGTGGCGGCGATCGTCCGCCGGCTGCCGCATCGGGCCGCATCCCGTCCGGTCGCCAGCGAACTGTTCGCCGAATCGCGGGATGCCTGGCTCGTGCTCGGCGAACTGGCCGAAGACCCGCTCGCGACCGACACCGCCGACGGCGGCCCCGCCACGCGGGCCGCGGCCCGCACACGCCTGGCCCGGATGATGCTCCTCGACCCCGCCGACTTCACCGAGGCCGACGCCGTCGAGGCGGCGTTGGCGATCACCCGCCGCCAGTCGATTCAGGTCGCCCGGGCAGCCCGGCGGGTTGCTCACCGCCTGGGTTGGCGGCCCGACACGGTCGTGCTCTCGGGACATGGCGAACTGCTGGCAACACAGGCCCTCGCCGCCGCCGGCTGGCAGCCTGCCTGCGTACGGATCGCTGAGTTACTCGCGCCGGCCATCGCCCGGGTCGCGCCTGCTCATGCCCTGGCTCTGCTCGCCCGCGGAGCCATTCCATGAGGCCCGTCTGGCGCGGCGGATCGCTCCGTGGAGCGGGGTTGCCGGAGAACGGCAGAGGAAAGGTCGTCAAGATCGGTGGGAGTCTACTCCAGCGACCAGACTGGCCTGCTGAGATCGCCGCCCTTCTTGGTGGCTTGGCCGCACCGCCGCTGGTTGTGATCGGTGGTGGGGCGATCGTGGATGGGCTGCGGGCCATCGATGCAGCCCACCCGCAGCCGGCCGGCCTCGTACACCAACTCGCCATCGACGCGATGACACTCACGGCCCGGCTCGTGGCCGCGGCCGTCGGCCTGCCGGTTGGCGAGCGGCCCCACGAGTGCCAAGCCGGCATGGTCCTTGACGTCGCGGCCTGGCTGCGGCTCGCTGAGCCCTTGCCGCCGCTGCCATCCGGCTGGCACGTCACGAGCGACTCGCTCGCCGCGGCTGTCGCCCGGGCTACCCGTCGCGGTCTCGTCCTCGCCAAGAGCGTGCCGCCATCCGGCCACCAGCTCGACCTCGAACGACTCGCCGACTCCGGCTGGGTCGACCTTCACTTTCCCGTAGCGGCAGCCGGGCTCGACACGATCGAGTGGGTCGCTCCTGCGTAGGGCAGCTGCCTACCAGTACCAGCCACCGGCCGGCCGGCCGGCAAGGGCTGTCTCGCGGTCGGGTCCGAGGTCGGCCGCGTCGCGGGTGGCGGTCGCGAACTGCCAGGGCTGAAACTGAACGCCGCCGGAAGCCGAGAGCACCCAGTTGGTCCCCTTCTTGACGCCCGTGGCGACCGTGGGAACGCTTTCCGGCACATCATAGACCGGCATCGGCAGCCGCTTGGGATCGAGCAGGAGTCCGAGGTCGAGACCGGCCCGCGTGTCGAGCTGCCGTCCACGGATGAGCGCGGCGACAACCGCCAGATCGACGCAGTTGACGAGTTCGGCGAAGACCGGCTGCTTGGCCGCCAAGGCGTCGTAGTGCGTGGTCATCGCCGCACACCAGCGCTCGGCGAAGGCATCTCGACCGGCCGCACCCCGCTGGATGCCGTTCCGGCCGGCGACGTCGTTTTCGGTAAGGCACTTCATCCGCCGGCCGTCGATCCGCCAGGCGAGCTCGTCGGGGTCGCGGGCGATCGGATCGTAGTCGACCTCGAGCCAGAACCGCGGCAGCGACGAGGCGCGGCCACCCGGCGGCACGAGCGAGAGGTAGCTGGGCAGTCCCGCCACACCCGATTCCTCGATCCCCATGCCGATCCGCTTCATCCGATAGTCGGCGGCCACGAGCACACGGGCGAAGCGGCTGTCGCCCGGCACACCTGCCACCCGGACCGTCTGCGGCCCGACCGCCTGTTCCATGCCCCGCATCACCCCCTGAGGATCGCGGCCGATCGTCCGCTGCTTCGCGAGAAACGCCTGCAGCCGTGCGATGCCCTCGGGCGTCGGGTCGATCGAGCACTGGATGCCCCCCTGGCGAGCCGCTTCGATCGCCCGCAAGGACACGACGAGATCTTCCAACTGGAGCAGCGGACGGCGGTTGGTCGCCCCGACGACCGTGCCACTGGCATCGACCGTGATCCGATCGGCCGGGCCGGCCAGCACAATGTCCTTCCCGTCGGGGTCGACAAACACATGGGTGATCCGCTCGATTCCGCCGAGGAAGAGGACCTCGGGAGCGGGCATCACGCCCTTGGTGAGCGACTCATCGAGGGCCGCGACGATCTTCGCGAGCGACACGCACCGCCGTTCGGCGGCGTCGCCCAGCCCCTCACCGATGGCTTTCCGCCGTTCGGCAGCGAGAGCCTCAACGGCCTTGGGTTCGAGATTCCGGACGATGCCGTCGGTGTCGATCGCGATCCCACCGACCGCCTGGCTGCCTAAGCCACCGGCGCCACCAAATTGGGCCGCCGCTCGCCCTTCCATGACCACGACCAGGCCGCAGGCTGCCAGGAATGCCAAACACACAGTCCGGGCGGGATTCATGGAGTTCCTCATTGCGATGCAACCGATTGGTTGGACGGGCGGCAGGAGCGAAGCCAAAATGCTAGTCTGGAGCGGTGTGGGCGACAAACCCGATTCCTCGGAGAATCCATCGGGGCTCGACGGGTGCACTCCTCCCCGGCATTCGTTTGGTTATCAATGACCCGCCCGGTTCCCACCTGCTACCTCCGCGTCACTGACGCCGTCTTGGGGTGTCGCGTTGTCCCACTTGTGGTCGGAGAGCGGGTGACGCTCGGGCGGGCCCCCGGCAATCGGGTCGTTCTCCATGACGAGCGGGCCAGCCGATTCCACGCCGAGATTTTCTCCACCGAGGCGGGCTGGGTCGCCCGCGATCTCGAGAGCCGAAATGGAACGCTGCTCGGGGGTGAGCGGCTCACGGGCGACCGGCCTTTGGCAACCGGTGATCTGCTCCGGATCGGTCTCGCAGAAGTTCACTATTGCGACGGCGACCCGGCTTCCGAGACGACCGGCACGATAGCCTCGGTCGCCGGAACCGGCACAATGCCGGTGGCGCTCGAAGCCTGGCACGCGTCCATCACCCACCGCCGAACCCGCAGCCGCCTGCTCGACGACATCGGCAACTCCGCCGCCGCAGCACCCCGCGTGGGTCGGGCGGCCGCAGCGCTCTGCCGGCTGGCGTTCGGGCTCGGCCGCGCGACGAGCCTGCCCGAGACCGCCCGGCTGGCGCTCGCGGCAGCACTTGCCGACA
The DNA here is from genome assembly GCA_040880915.1 of Pirellulales bacterium. Taxonomy (GTDB): domain Bacteria; phylum Planctomycetota; class Planctomycetia; order Pirellulales; family UBA1268; genus QWPN01. The sequence goes on along the minus strand of JBBEEF010000203.1, from coordinate 1,616 downwards.
CGGCGGCCACACGGGGGGTTGTTCTCCTGCCCGATCGCCTCGGAGCAGATCCGCGGAACGACACCGCCGACCTCGTGCCCGTGGCGGCCGCACCCGACCCGTGGCCGCGACCCTATCCCCGTGGAATCGTGGCGACCGTGCTGACCGGTGACGAAGCCCTGCTCGCGACGCCAGCGGCCGGCGAGGACGGGCCAGTAGCCACCATCTCGGCCCCCGTACGGTTACACGGCCGCGCGGTGGGTGTCATGCACGTCGAACTCGAGCGGGGTGACGCCGCCGCCACACCCGACGACCTCGAGTTCGTGCTGGCCGTGTGCGACGCGCTCGGCGTGGCCCTCGACAACGTCTCGACCCGCGAGGCACTCTCGGTCCGGCTGGCGACGGCTGCCGACGAAAACGAACGACTCCGGCAGCGGCTGGGTGAAGAACCCCGGATGATCGGCGCGAGCCCGGCACTCTCGGGCATCCTCGGGCAGGTCGGGCGGGTCGCCGTCACAAAAGCGACGGTCCTCGTGCGGGGGGAGAGCGGCTCGGGCAAGGAACTGGTGGCCCGGGCCATCCACGAGGCCAGCGATCGCCACGACGGGGCATTCATCTGCCTCAACTGCGCTGCCCTCTCCGAAACACTCCTCGAAAGCGAGCTTTTTGGCCACGAAAAAGGTGCGTTCACCGGTGCGACCGAGAAGAAGATCGGGAAGTTTGAGGCGGCCCATCGGGGCACGCTCGTCCTCGACGAGATCGGCGAGATGAGCCCGGCGATCCAGGCCAAGTTCCTCCGGGTGCTCGAAGGACACCCATTCGAGCGTGTCGGCGGGTCGAGCCGCGTGCAGGTAGACGTGCGGGTCGTGGCGGCCACCAATCGCGATCTCGAGGCCGCCGTGGCGGCCGGCGACTTCCGCCGCGACCTCTACTTTCGCCTCAAGGTGGTCGAGATCCTCGTGCCTCCGCTCCGCCGCCGCCCCGAAGACATCGAGCCTTTGGCGGAGCACTTCCTCGCCCGCTTCACCACCGACACCGGCCGGCGGATCCGGGGCTTCACCCCCGAGGCGATCGCGGCGCTGCGGACCTACCACTGGCCCGGCAACATCCGTGAGCTGCGAAACGTGATCGAGCGGGCCGTGGTGCTCGCCGGAGAAGAGTGGATCGGCGTGGATGACATGGTGCTCTCGCAGCTGGCCCCCCCGGGCGACACCGGCAAGCCGCGGCCAGCCGCAGCCGCGGCCTTCGTGCCAACCACGCTCGATGAAATGGAACGGCACCACATCTTCGAGACGCTCGAGGCCGTGGGAGGCAACAAGACGAAGGCCGCGGCAATCCTGGGTATCGAGCGGTCCACGCTCGACCGCAAGCTCGGCAAGTGGGCCCGCGCGTAAAACCGCGGGCTGCCTCCTGCCGGATTCACGCCGCCTCCACACCAGCTGGTGGCCGCTGTAAGCCCGGCTCGATAACCCCGCCCAGTCGAAGCAACGTCCCGTGCGGGTCGGGGTTGCCCGTGCCATCTCGACGGACGCTCGCTTTCGGCATCCTGCCTTCCGCTCGCTCGATGGAAACCTCGCTTCGGCATCCTGCCTCTCGCTCGGTTTCCAACGCCGTCGAGATAGCACGGGCAACCCCGA
>JBBEEF010000202.1:0-13659 GCA_040880915.1 Pirellulales bacterium | reverse complement strand
GGGTCATCACCGCACTGCAGCACCGACAGAGACGCTCGCGACTGGGCCTGCCCAAAAGTGTTGGGGATGCCCGTGGGGTTCGTTTGGTTGGGGATTGCAACCCAGCCCATTTCCGGCCGCTCAGGATGGCCTGGATGGCCAACCCGGCCCTCGAGCCTTGTCTCAGTGATGGGGATAATTATGTTGCTGCGAATGACTGTTCCGACCACAGTCGTGACCCATTCTCCTGGCTCGAAAGGATCGCTCTGGGGCACGGCCGGAAGCGTGTTGCCGGTCGGCCCCCACGTGTATCTCTGGGTCGTACCCGTGACCGGCAATGAGTCGTAAAACGGCTGCTGTTCAAGGTCGGGCAGCAGATGCAGCAGCCACCCGCCGAACTTATCACCGCCGCCCCCGTTCATCGTGCCCCAGTAGACCGGAAGCGTGTTATGCCGCTGGTGAAACTGCTGGGCACCGGTCGCCAGCTGCTTGAGGTTATTGCCGCACTGCGCCTTTCGGGAGGCCGACCGCGACTGGAGCACCGCCGGAACGAGCAACGAAGCCAAGACCGCGATAATTGCAATCACGACCAACAGCTCGATAAGCGTCAGGCCGCGACGAATACCATGCACGGAGTACATTTGTTCCTCTGCTCCAAGGCCCCACGAAAGAGATTTTATGGTCGGCAGATTCCGCCGACAAGCCCATCGAAACTCGAGCCCGGCAGTCGCCAGAGGCCCGAGTGCCGGCTCCTTGTACTGGTAACTGTGTAGTTCCCCGTGGCATCGGTGCCGGCGGCTCACTCAATAGCGTGATCTGCACGGAAACCCCACACACCGAAAAAACAGCTAGCGAGCAGTCAAGTCAGAATGGACCGATTCTTGGTAGTCGGCCCACGACAACCCATGCCAAGAGAACAATAACGTACCACCCCGTCCCCGGCAAGCGATTTTTTGAGACGAAAACCTCCCGCTTGGCCGGGAAAACAAGCAAGGTTTCGATGCAGCAGAGCCGGTGCCGGAACCCAGCCACCGGTCTTCATGCGCCAGTCGAGCGGCAATGGCGAGGGTGCCATCCATCTCGTCACGCCCGACGCGCCGCCCAGGCCCGTGGCGATGATCGGCTATCATTGCCTTCAGAAACAGCACGCCACTGGCGAATGGCTCGCCAACTACGACCAGCCCGGGCCCAACCGCTGGATGACCTGGTTCGACCGGAATGGCGAAGGACGACGTGCGGTACGCGCTGCTCGAGCCTGGGGCACCCTCTCATTCATGAAGGAGCGAACGTGATTTTTATTCTCACGCAGGGCAAGCAGGTGGCAGCGAACGCTACAAACCGGCCTGGAAACCTTCTGCTGCCCACTCCACGTCAGCCTCTGGCGGCGATCTGCTGCGCGGTGGTTATGTGGTCGGCGACGAGCGTGGTCGCCGCGTCGCCGTCGTTTGCAGCCTTCGACGCCCGGGCACAGGCCGGAGACCGACTGACGGTTGTTTTCTACGGCGCATCGCTCACGTGGGGGGCCAATGCGACCGACCAAAACTCTTTCTCCTACCGGGCGAGGGTCGCCGCGAAACTCACGGAAAAGTACCCGCTGGCGCGATTCACCTTTCATGATGCCGCCATCGGTGGCACGGGCTCACAGCTCGGCGTCTTTCGACTCGACCGTGACGTGCTCGCCAGGAAGCCCGACCTCGTGTTCGTCGACTTCACGGCCAACGACGATATCAATTCGGACGACCCCGAGACGCTCGCCTCCTACGAGTCGATCGTCCGCCGACTGGTGACCGAGGCACGGGTGCCGGTCGTGCAAGTGATTTTTCCATTTCAGTGGAACATCGACCGAAAGCTGCTCGAGAAGATGAAACGCCGCGACGCCCACACGGCGATCTCAGTCGCCTACGGCACGGGACTTGGCGATGCCGTGCTCCGCGTCATCGAGCAGGTGGAGCAGGGGAAAGCCACGATTTGGCAGCTCTGGAATACCGACGGCGTCCATCCGGGAAACGCCGGCTACGACCTCTTCGCCACAGCTGCCTGGGAGGGCTACCTCGCGGCTGTCGCCGCCGGAAAAACCTGCATCGCCCCCGAGCAGATGCTTCATGCCTCGACCTACATGAGGCAGGGGCGGGTACGGCTCTCCTCGCTCGGTGACCTCCCGAACGGTTGGCGGCGGGGCGTCCCCAATCTTGTGTCGGCCTATTTCGACATGTTGATGTCGCGCTGGCTCGACGACGAGGTGATCGCGAGCAACCGTCGCGAGGAAAAAGACTCCGCCGGCAAAAAGACGCTCGTCGCGCAGGAGGTTGCGCCGCTGAAAATAAAATTCCGCGGCGAGATGGTACTCCTCTTCGGCGAGGGCACGCCGAAGTCTGGCCGCTACCGGGCGTTCATCGACGGCAAACTCGTGGAGCGGCCGGCACCCAATGCGAAGGAACTGCTTCGCGAGTTCGATGCCGCCAGTATCGCTGCCCCGTCGCGGGGCAACACGCACCACGTCGCGGTGGTCGCCACCGGCCTCGACCCGGCCACGGATCACACGCTGCTGATCGAACCGGTGTTCGACCCCGACAAGGAGCAGGAACTCCGGCTGGAGAGCGTCTGCGTGGCCGGCGGCGACGCCCGGGTACTTGCGATCGAGGCGCGGTGAACACACCAGGACGATGTGTGAGTGGAGCAACGACTTCGCCACGGCCAGAGGCATGATGTGTGACGCCCACACGCCCGCAACCGCGGCCGCCCCAGGGTCGGGGGGCGCGGGCCTCGTGCCCCGGGTTCGTCTCCCATGAAATTTCGAATTGGTTCGCCAGTGGCAAGGCCACGGCTGCCCGGCAGGGAAATAGTCCGACTGTGAGCGTGGCCTAGTCCCGTGGCTCACCGGCGAGAATGCGATCATTGTCGCTGTCGGCAATGACAAGGCGACCGGACGGGTCGAGGCAGCAACCGTGGGGGCGTGTCAATTGCGTTGTGAGAAGATCCGGTCCGATGGCGACCCCAGACTCTGGTGGCATACCAGCCACCAGTTCTATGCGCTTCGTTCGCGGATCGTAGCGACGGATACAGTGATTTTCGGTGTCAGCGATCAGCACGCGGCCCTGACGATCAACCGCAACATACTTTGGTCCGGCGAGAAGGGCGTCGCGACCCTGCCCACCGTCACCGGAATACCCGGCCTTACCGGACGCATTCACCACCGTGTGCACCGTGCCGTCCTTGATCTCCACGAGTGAGTTGCCTTCGCGCAGCGCAAGATAGATCGTGCCATCGGTCGTCTGGCAGGCAGCCCGCGGACCGGCCAGCGGCGTTTCGTTGCCGCGCATACCGTCAAACGGCTTGCCGACCCGCCCGTCGCCGGCGACCGTTGTCACGGAGCCCGTGGCGAGGTCGATTCCTCGCAATCGGGCGTTCTTCAGGTCTGCGATAAGCAATGTTTTGCCATCCGGCGTGATCGATCCGCAATACGCCTGGTTAAAAGAAGCAGCCGACGCGGGGCCGCCATCGCCACCAAATCCGGCCACACCGCTACCGGCAACGACCTGAACCGTACGAGCCGCGGGGTCAAATGACCGGACCCGATGGCTGAAGGTGTCGGCGACATACACGAGGCCATCCGGACCCACGGCCACATCGTGCAGTCCGTGAAACCGCACGTCGCCTGCGGCAGTCGCCTCGTCAGGTGAAAACGTACTGTCTGGGCCCGCCACATGAAACCTTCCTGCCACGAACTCGGGTTTGCTGTCTGGGGCCGGCTTAAGGCGAAAGAGACGGTTGCCGCGGCAGTATTCCACTCCATACATGACGCCTTCGCGATCAAACGCGACGGCGAACGGCTCGTTGACCTGCGTGGCAGCGGGTTTGTTTGCCACTCGCCCTTGGGCGTCGCCGATTAGCACATGCACGTCAGCGGGGCACGGGGCAGCGCAGCCGAGAAAAAACGCACCGACCAGCATGCGGTTCATGAGACGAGACTCTCTGGGGTAAATCGCGGCGTTCGCGATGCCAGCCGGATTGCGGGTGAGCATCGCCGGCCGCCTCCGAAACATAGCTTGAGGGAAATTCCGGAACGTAGGGCAGAACGCCGCAATCGCCACACTACGGTATCAAAATTTGAAGTGTCGCCTCCCGCGATTCCGAAGCTACACTATGCAAAGGGAACATGACGTCGGTTTTTTACAACGAGTCTGGAATTTCCTGAGCATGAAGTCGGCACGAAGCACCGTCAGCAACCTCGTTGCTGCCCCAGATAGCTACCTGCTGTTGGCTGCGTTGTTCGTGATGATGGCGGTGACATGCTGTGCCGCGGGGGCCGAACTGACGGGTCCGGCCGGAACCGACTCCCACCAGCTATTTGAGGAGAAAGTGCGGCCCGTTCTGGTCGCCAAGTGCGTGGCCTGCCACGGGCCCGACAAACAGAAGGGGGGGCTGCGACTCGATAGTCTTGTGGGGCTTCTCCGCGGTGGTGATTCTGGAGCCGCGATCGAGCCGGGCGACGCCGAAGCGAGCAACCTGATCGCTGCGATCCGTCACGAGTCGTGGGAGATGCCACCCGACGGCAAACTCACCGACGAGGAGGTCACCGCGATTGTCGCCTGGGTCCAGGATGGAGCTCACTGGCCGGGCACGAAGACAGCTGCCGAACTGCTCGCGGCCGGCCTGCCTCTCGCCGACGAACACGATCGCGGTGCGGCACCTCTCTTCGGTCCGCCTCAGCGGAAGCAGAAGGGCACAGTCACCGAAGCCGACCGCAGCTTCTGGGCTTACCAGCCGGTTCGCCGGTCGCCAGTGCCGTCCCGGCCGATGGGCGAAGGCATGTCGGATGGTCTCCTCCGGGCAGACGTGCACTCGCCCATCGACCACTTCATTCTTGCGAAGCTCGCTGAACACGGCATTGAACCCCTGCCCGAAGCCGATCGGGTCACGCTCGCGCGGCGGCTGTTCCTGGATCTGCTCGGCGCGCCGCCCGAGCCAGCCGACGTGGCCACGTTCGTCGCCGATCCGGCGGCTGACGCCTATGAGCGGCTTGTCGATCGGCTGCTCGCCGACCCGCGGTATGGCGAGCGGCAAGCCCGCCGCTGGCTTGACCTCGCCCGCTATGCCGAGAGCGACGGCTTCCGGCAGGACGCTTTCCGCCCCACGGCCTGGCGGTATCGCGACTGGTGCATCGCGTCTTTCAACGCCGACATGCCGTTCAACCGGTTCGTCATGGCGCAGCTCGCCGGCGACGAGTTGTTTCCGGGTGATACCGATGCCCTCGTGGCCACCGGTTTTCTCAGGCAGACACCCTACGAGTACAACCAAGCAGATGTCGATACCCAGCGCCGCGAGATGCTCAACGAGGTGACTGACGTTACGGCCGACGTCTTTCTCGCGATGGGCATGGGGTGCGCCCGCTGCCACGACCATAAGTACGACCCGATCCTCCAGCGGGACTATTTCGCGCTCCAGGCCTTCTTCACGCCGCTCGTCTGGCAAGACGGCGTGCCCTTGGCGGCCATGCCGGCCCCCGTCGATGACTCCCACAGGGCCGACTCCGAGAGGGCCGTGGAACTGCGACGCTCCATGCGGGCGATCGAGGTGGCGTGCCGCAATCCCGACGCCCGGAAAGGATTCAAGCGGTTTCCACCAGGGGTGCAGGAGATGATTTCCAAGCTACCGGCCGAGCGGACGCCGTACGAGGAACAGATCGTGCAAATCGCCAGCCGCCAGCTCAAGTTCGACAAGACGAAGCTCGAGCAGTCGGAACGGCAGGTCTACGACGCGCTCGAGCGGGAGCTCGACACGCTCAAAGCCAAGGGCTCGCTCCAGCCGCCGGCCCCAACCGCGCTCACGGTTTGTGACGTGGGCCCCGTTTCGCCGCCAACGACGGTACCCGGCAAACCGGCACTCGGCGAGATCGAGCCCCGGGTTCCGACGGTGCTTGGCGGCCAGCTGCTCGCGGCGGAGCCACTACGGAACGAGGATGGAGAGCCGGTCTCCACAGGCCGGCGGGCAGCGCTTGCCAAGTGGCTCACCTCGCCCGACCACCCGCTCACCACCCGTGTGTTCGTCAACCGCCTCTGGCAGTGGCACTTTGGCAGCGGTCTCGTGGGCACGGCGAGCGATTTTGGCGTCCTCGGCGAGCAGGCCACGCATCCGGAACTGCTCGACTGGCTAGCCGCTGAGTTTGTGGAGAGCAGCTGGAGCGTGAAGCACCTCCACCGGCTCGTTGTCACGAGCGGTGCCTACCGCCGCGCATCGCGGGCCGCTGCGGCGGACACGTCAACCGGTCTGGCGGCCGATCCGACAAATCGGCTGCTCTGGCGGCAGAACCCCCGGCGGCTCGATGCGGAACAGGTGCGGGATGCAGCCCTTTCGATCTCGGGCGAACTCGACGCCAATGCCGGCGGTGCGAGCGTTCCGCCAAGCAAGCCGCGGCGGGCGATCTACACGTCAGTGATCCGTAACACGCGCGACGATCTCTGCGACCTGTTCGATGGCGCCGACCCGTATGCCAGCTGCGCCCGCCGCAACGCAACGACCACGCCGCTCCAGGCGCTCTATCTTGTCAATGGCGAGTGGATGCTCGCCCGCGCACGGGCACTCGCACTCGTGATCGAGCAGCTCGACATCGCCGACAACCGGCAGGCGGCCGCGGAGGCTGTGCGGCGGGTGACGGGCCACGAGCCCACGGCCGCTCGGCTCGATGACTGCGGCATGTTCCTCACCGACCAGCGGCGGCGGCTCGCCGCAGACGCTTCGACGCAGTCGATCACGCTCGCCCAGCGGATGCCGCAGCGGGCCGGCCAGGCGGCCGTGATCGACCCGGCCAATCCCGAGGCGGTGCTCCGCGCGAGCAACACCGGCCTACCGCACGCCGACTTTACAATCGAGGCTCACGTCATCCTCCAGTCGCTGTTTCCCGATGCGACAGTGCGGACGATCGCCGCGCAATGGACGGGCGACCCAGCAGTGCCCGGGTGGTCGTTTGGCGTCACGAGCGAGAAGTCGAAGTACAAGCCGCGAAACCTAATCCTGCAGTTGGCGGGTGGGCGGCAGCCGGAAGATGGCGGGTACGTCGTGATTCCCTCCGACATCCAACTCCAGCTCCAGCGGCCCTACTACGTGGCCGCGAGCGTGTGCACGACCGGCGCTAAGAAGACTGTGACGTTCTTCGTCAAGGATCTCTCGGACAACGATGCGGCACTGATCGTAAAAAGCGTGCCGCACACGTTCGCCACAAGGTCTACCCCATCCAGCCAGTTGGCGATCGGCGGCCGCGACGTGGCCGATCCGCGGTCGCGAGCCACGAGCGTATGGGACGGCCTGATCGACGACGTACGGCTGTCGAACCGGCCGCTCGACCAAGATGAGCTGCTCTGGGAGTCTGGGGAGGCCGGCGACGCGGTGGTTGGCCACTGGACGTTCGAGGAGACGCCCGGGTTCGCGGCCGACTCGTCAGGGCACGGCCGCAGCCTGGCACGCACAACGCCCCTGCCGGACGTCAAGGACCTCCGGCGGTACGAGGCCCTGGTCGATCTCTGCCATGTGCTCTTCAACTCGAGCGAGTTTCTCTATGTGGAATGACGATGCACCAGATCCGGGCAGGCCGATGCCGGCCTCACGCCGCGATTGGCTGCTCTCCGCGGGCGCAGGATTCGGCGCCGTGGCGCTCGCTGGGATCATGCAGGGCCCGCGGCCAGCCCGTGGCGGGGTGCTCCCACCCCACCACGCCCCGAAAGCCAAGAGTGTGATCTTCCTGTTTATGGAGGGGGGCCCAAGCCACATCGACCTCTTCGATCCCAAGCCGGCTCTCAAGACGCTCGCCGGCAAACCCCTGCCTGAGAGCTTCGGCACCGTGATCACGGCGATGGGTGAGTCGCGGTCGCCGGTGCTCGCGGACCGCCGCACCTGGAAGCAGCATGGCCACAATGGCATCTGGGTCAGCGATTGGCTGCCACACATCGCGACCATGGCCGACGAACTCGCCGTGATCCGCTCCTGCGTTTCCGACGGCATCAATCATTCAGGCGGCATCTGCCAGATGAACACCGGCAGTCTGCTCGGCGGCAGGCCGAGCCTTGGGGCCTGGGCGACCTATGGCCTGGGCAGCGCATCGGATGACCTCCCGGCATTCGTCGTCATGCAGGACAGCGACGCGCAGGTGGTCAACGGCCCGCGGAACTGGGGGGCGGGCTTCATGCCCGCCGTCTACCAGGGCACGAAGCTGTCCGGTGGCGAACCACCGATCGCGAACCTCCGCACACCGCGGGGCATTAAGGCAGACCGTCAGCAGGCGAAGCTCGACCTGCTAGCGCGGCTCAACCGCGACTATGCCGCGGCCCTGCCTGAGGAAACGGAACTTGAGGCCCGGATCCGCAACTACGAGCTCGCCTTTCGGATGCAGGCCGAGGCTCCCGCGGCGGTCGATCTCGGGCAGGAGACGCGGGAGACGAAATCGCTCTACGGGCTCGACGAGAAGGACACCGCCGCGTTCGGCCGCACGTGCCTACTGGCGCGACGGCTCGTGGAGCGGGGCGTGCGGTTCGTTCAGCTCTACCACGGCGCGGGCAACAAGTGGGACGCGCATTCGGGCATCGAGAAGAACCATGCCGAGCTCTGCCGACAGATGGACCGGCCCGTGGCCGGCCTGCTCGCCGACCTGCGCCGGCGTGGCCTGCTCGACTCGACGCTCGTGGTCTGGGGGGGCGAGTTCGGCCGCACGCCGATGAGTGAAAAGGGCAACGGCCGTGACCACAACCCGACGGGGTTCACCATGTGGATGGCGGGCGGGGGCGTTCCTGGGGGCACGGTGATCGGAGCGACCGACGAGGCCGGACTCCGTGCGGTGGAAGAGCGGATGCACATCCACGACATCCACGCTACGATCCTGCATCTGATGGGCCTTGACCACATGCGGCTCATCTATTCGAACAACGGACGGCCGGAGCGGCCCACGCTCAACGAGGGCGAGGCCCACCCGCAACTGGTGGGGATTACGGGCTGATCTCCGCCACGCGGGCCACCTCCAGCACTTGGTCGTCCGCCAAGAGCAACCCCCGCAGTCGCTCGTAGGGCACATCCTGTACGGCGAGCTCCTCCCGCACAGCAATCACGGCCGCCGTCGCCGCTGACTGTCCGCGGATCATGAACACCGGCTCCATGCGGATGCTTCCGTAGGCGATGTGGCTGGCAGACATACAGACCGGCACAAGCAGGTGATAAAGCAACACCTCTTCCGTACATCGTTGATTTCAGAGGTGGGTCATCTGGCTTCCATGACTGCATGGCATGGTTCATGAGGGTGCTGAAGGGGGCGGCCGTGGCATCAGGGCCATGCTCCATTGCCAGATCTACGAGGTCGCGAATCACAGAACAATCATCTGGGCGGGTCGTCGCAGGTTCCTTCTTGGCGGAGTAAAGCACTTCCAAGAAAACGTCGCTGACCGGCCTTTGCGACTCAGGCCGCCGGTGGATAGCGATCAGGCAGTCACGAACAGGAAAAACGGCCCGGTCCGACGGCCGCGTTAGGGATGATGCCACATCTGACTGTAGTATCTCGGCCACCCGGGACCTCTCACGGGACTCGCCGCTCGTCGATTGAAATGCCTCCGAGGAACCTTGTGCATGGACGCCACTCGCTTTCAGGGATTAGCCGGCGTGGCGGCGATCCTCGTGTTGGCCTGGGTGATCTCCGAGCGCCGGCGGGCGATTTCACTGCGGATGGTGCTCGGGGGCTTCGCGCTGCAGTGCGGGCTGGGGCTCGTGCTTCTGCGGAGCGAGACCGGTCGCCGGGTGCTCGACGCGGCGGCTGCCTGGGTCAACGCCGTGCTCGCCTGTGCCCGGGAAGGGGCGGCGTTTCTCTTCGGTGACAGGCTGGTCGCCTCCGACGGCCCGGCCGGCTTTGTGTTCGCGTTCCAGGTGCTCCCCACGATCGTGTTCGTGGCGGCCCTGTTTGCGGTGCTCTACCACCTCGGCGTCATGCAGCTGGTGATTCGCGGCGTGGCCCTGGTCACCTCCCGCGTACTCGGTTCGAGTGGAGCCGAGACGCTCAACGCCGCCGCCTCGATCTTTCTTGGCCAGACTGAGGCACCCCTCACGATCCGCCCCTACCTAGCCACTCTCACCCGCTCAGAGCTTCTGGTCGTGATGGTCAGCGGCATGGGGCTCGTCTCGGGAGGAATGCTCGCCGCCTACATCGGCTTTATCGGCGGCGGGGATGATGGGCTGCGGGAGTCCGCCTCCCGCAACCTTCTGGCGGCGATCCTGATGACCTTTCCGGCCACGATCTATCTGGCCAAGATCGTCATCCCCGAAACGGACTCGCCCGAAACGCTCGGCCGGCTGGCCCTCGATGGGGAGCGGATGGCCGCCAACGTGATCGACGCGGCGGCCCGGGGCACCCGCGACGGCCTCGTGCTGGCGGTGAACGTCGGGGCCGTACTGATCGCATTCATCGCGCTGGTCACGCTGGTGAATCTGGGCCTGGGCTGGGTGGGCTGGTTCCTGGCCGATCCTGACCTCTCAATCCAGAAAATCCTCGGCTGGCTGCTGGCCCCACTGGCCTGGCTGATCGGTGTTCCCTGGGGCGAGTGCGGCACCGTCGGCGGGCTGCTCGGCATCCGCACGGTGACCAATGAGGCGGTCGCCTACGAGGAGCTCGGCAAGCTCGTGCGGGGCGGAGGGCTCGGCGAACGCGCCACGATGCTGACGACGATCGCCATGTGCAGCTTCGCCAACCTCTCGAGCATCGGGATCCAGGTCGGCGGCATCGGGGCGCTAGTGCCTGAGCGGCGGGCCGACCTCGCCCGACTGGGACTCAAGGCGCTTCTGGTCGCAACGCTCGCCACGGCCCTTTCGGCCGCCATCGCCGGCGTGATCGCGTGATCCTCACGGGTGGTTGAGCCCGGGGCTGAACCGGCGACTCGGGATCACGTAGATTGAAGGGGCCGGGATTCACGGTCATGAGGATTTCAGGTTGTGGAGGTGTTTTTTGGCACGTGGTGACAGGCTCGAAGTTGATCGCCGGTTTGTCGGATCGGCCTTGCGGTATGTCCATCACGGCATCGACCTGGGGGACGGCACGGTCGTCCATGCCCGGCCCCGGGATTTCCGCTGGCCGTTCGGTGGCGGTAGCGTGGTGCGGACTTTGATCGCCGAGTTCGCCGACGGCGAGGAGTTGCGAACCACGCTCGAGCCGCCGGCCGCCTTCCCGCCCGAGGAGGTTGCCGCCCGAGCCCTGTCGCAGGTGGGCCGCGACGGCTACTGCCCAGTGGTGTCCAACTGCGAGCACTTCGCGACCTGGTGCGCAACCGATGAGCCCCGCAGCCGGCAGGTCGAGGCGGTGGTGCGGCGGGTGGCTGCGGTGGCGGCCACGGTGGTCGCCGGCGTGGTGTCTCTGCGGGGCGGCCGCGGCGCGGCCCGGGCTGCCGCCACCCTGTTGGCCGTGCGTCAGGGACGGCGGTAGTCGGACAGGTCGCCCGGCCGCCACGAGACCCGCAGGGCGTTGAGCACCGCGACCACATCGATTGCCTCCTGCACGAGCGCTCCGGCTGCCGGGGGCAGGAAACCAGCCGCGGCGAAACCCATTCCCACGACGCTCGCCGCCATGCCGCCGACGGCGCTTTGCAGCGCAATCGACCGCATCCGGCCGGCGATGTGAAAAAGTTCGTCGACCCGCTCGAGCGCCTGTTCCATGACGACGGCCCCGGCCGCCTCGCTGGTGACGTCGCTGGCGGTTCCCATCGCGATCCCGACCGTCGCGGCCGCCATGGCCGGAGCGTCGTTGATCCCATCTCCCACGAACACGGTCGGCGCCTTGGCCACTTCCGCCTCGACGATCGCCAGCTTGCCCTCCGGAGAGATTTCGGCGTGCACCTCCGTGATCCCCACGAGGTCGGCGAGCCAGCGGACCTCGCTCTCCCGGTCACCCGAGACGAGCATCACGCGGGACAGACCATGGGCGGGCCGGAGGTGGTCGATGAAGGTCCGGCCGTCGGCCCGCGGCGTGTCGTGAAATCGCAGGACCGCGGTGGCCGTGCCGTCGACGACGACAACGCACTCCAGGCCCCCCGCGGGCGGCGGGAGGCGGCCCACGCCGGCCGGGTCGTGAGCCGCGAGCTTGTGGCGGCTGGTGATCGCGACCTCGTGGCTGCGTCCGGAAGGGGCGAGCACGCGGCCGACGAGCCCCTGGCCCGGCTTCTCGGCCACCGTCTCGACCTCGCCGCGGGCCAGATTCTTCTCGGCTGCGGCCGCAACGACGGCCCCGGCCAGCGGGTGCCGGGAATACCGCTCCAGGCTCGCGGCGAGTGCCAGCGACTCGTCGGCGGGCACGACGCCCACGGGAAGCACCTCGGTCAGTTGCGGCTCGCCGTAGGTGAGCGTGCCGGTCTTGTCGAAGATCGCCGTCCGGCAGGTATCGAGCCGCTCGAGCACAGCCGGGTCGCGGATCACGATCCCCCGCTTGGCCGCCAGCGACACCGCGCCGATGATCGCCACGGGGATGGCAATCAAGAGCGGGCAGGGTGTGGCCACGACGAGCACCGCCAGAAACCGCGTCGGGTTGCCGCTGGCCCACCAGGCCGCCACTGCCACGGCGAGCGCCAGCGGCGTGTAGAGGGCCCCGAGCGAGTCGGCCAGCCGCCGCAGCCGGGGCCGCCGCGATTCACTCACCTCGAGCACCTCCATGATCTTGGCGTAGCGGCTGTCGGCGGCCACGCGGTCGGTGCGGATCTCGAGCGCCGCCTCGCCATTGATCGCCCCCGAGAGGACGCCCGAGCCGGGGGCCTTCGGAGCCCGGTAGGGCTCGCCGGTGAGGTAGCTTTCGTCCATCGTGCCGCGGCCTGAGACGACGGTGCCATCCACGGGACAGATCTCGTGCGGCAGCACCACGACGAGGTCGCCCAGCGCAACCGCCGCAAGCGGCACGTCGACGATCGTCCCGTCGGCCTTGCGATGCGCAAGCGACGGCATCCGGCGGGCGAGTGCCGCCAGCACGTCGCCAGCCCGGCTGACTGCCCGGCTCTCGAGCGCCTCGCCGCCCGAGAGCATCAGTACGACGAGCACGCCGGCCAGATATTCCCCCAGGATCACGCTGGTCACGATCGAGATCCCGGCCAGAAGGTCGGAGCCGAAGGTGCCGGTGGCGAGCTTCACGACGAGGTCGCCCACCAGCGGAACGCCCCCCACGAGCAGCATGAGCACCAGCGGCAGTTCGGCGAGCGTGAGCGAGCGGCCGGGAAACCAGCGGCCCGGATCGAACAGCCCCAGCGACACCGGCACCGCACCGCGTCCCGACCAGACGAGCACCGCCCAAGCAGCCAAAGCCACAATCGCCCCGCCGGCAATCAGCTCGTTGACCGGAGGCCGCCAAGGGGTGGCACGTCCGGGATGGGAACCGGGAGTCACGAAGGTCCGGCTCCAACACGCAAAAAGAGTCGGCCGAGAAACCGTGACGGCCGCCTGTCACCTCGAGCCAGAATTCGTAGGATAGGCCAGCTGATTGCCGATTCGCAACCTAGTGCTCCGTCAGTACTGATCCAAGCGGACTCTCCGCCGTCAGCGACACCTGCGTCGGATGGCGGAGGGAGGCAGGCGGGCCGAGCGGCATGAATAGCGGGGTGGCCTTTGCCCCGGCAGTCCCCGGGCTTGCGCCCGGGGCTTGTATGGGGCAGCAGTCCCCGGGCTTGCGCCCGGGGCTTGTAT
>JBBEEF010000201.1:0-13696 GCA_040880915.1 Pirellulales bacterium | reverse complement strand
GCCACTGCAGGTCACGGCCTCGCGACCGCCGCGGCGCTAAGGCCTTACCAGCGCCGCTCGAGCCCGAGGCTCGCGCCCGCAAGAAACATGCTGCCGGCGCCTTCGATGCCCGTGCCGCTGGTGAGCGTGTCGGTGAAGTCGAACTGGTTCGGAGCGAGCGCCAGGCCGCTGAGCCAGGCGAGGTTGTAGCCGGCCCGCAGCGACCAATGCTCGCCGATCGGTCGCACGGCGGTGACGTTCATGCTCGACAGGAATCCGGTGTTCGTGGTCGCGGCCGACCGGCCGGGCCGGTATTCGAAGTCCGGCACCAGCGAACTGGTGATGGGGCTGGTCGACTGGTGCAGCCAGGAACCACCGAGCCCGAGTTTCCAGAAGCCTTCAAGAGCCCACAGGCCCCACTGGCGGCGGCCGCGGACACCCACCTGGGCCCCGAAGAGATTCGAACTCGTCGCGACCCGATAGGCGGTAGACGGCTCACCCGGTTCAGCCGTCACCCGCAGAAACGCTGTTTCATCCACACCCGCCCAGAAGAGCCCACCGATCCAGTCGACCGTTGTCGAGCGGTGAACATGGTGGCTGGGGTCACGGGGGTTCGAGGTGGTGGTGTTCCACTGATCGGAGGCAAACAGATTGAGTTCCACGACGTTGAGGGCCGAGGAGTAGCCCGCCTCGATCGACTCAGCCGTTTGCCAGCCCGGCACGGCCAGCCCCAGGTCGCCCGGGATCGCCAGACCACCCGGCAAGTCGGCGCGGTGATCGCCAAACATGCCGAACACGCCCCAGTATCCAAGCTCCCAGCCATCGCCGTCGCAGTCGCGGCGGCCGTGGAAGAGTCGCAGGCCTGGTGCCGTCGCGAACACCATCCCGCGGGTGGTGAAGACAGGGCTGTCGGGATTCGGCCCGAGCGGACCGTCCAGCACGATCGGCTGGTTGTCGGTGGCGTTGTTCCGCTCGAGAAAGAGTACGTCGAAGACCGTCTCACTCGTCCAGGTTGGCCCGGCGACGCGTGCGCGAGGGAGGGGCACGGCCGCCCGGTAGGAATCGCCACCGGCCGCGTGGTCGGCTAGCAATTCGGCCGGCGGAGGTTCGTGGAATTCAAGATTGAGCGGTGCCTCTCCCAGGAGCACCGACAGTTCCCCCGCGAATACTTCTCCTGCAGAGAGGAGCACGATCCAGGCAACGCCCGCCAACCGTCCGGTCATCGGTTCCCCCTTGTCGCGATTCTTGCCGCGATTCTTGCCGCGATTCCGCGCCGACCCGCCGGCACGACCGGCACAACCCAGTTCACCCTCTCCATCGGCCGACGCCCGCAAAATCATGAGAACCCTCAGGCGTCGGCCAGCGGAGCCGATAGCGGGGCAACCTGGGCAAACTTCACGGGCTTCCTGGGGCCCGCGCCGCGTTGCTGGCGACGCTTGGCATGAAACGTTACGATCTACGTGGCCCGGCCTTGCGGGTCAGGCCGCCCCCGACATCCCCGTTCCCAGGCACCATCCATGGACCAGTTCCGCAGAATCCAGACCGGTAAGAAGGGCGACGTCTTCATGGTGCTCTTCAAGGACAAGAAGATCCTCGACGACACCGTGCTCGACGAGATCCGCGGGGAGCTCGCCCAGTTCCTCGGCAAGGCGTCCGGGCCCGATGTCCTGCTCGACTTTTCCGGGGTGGAGTTCATGTCGAGTGCCATGCTCGGCCTCCTCGGCCAGCTGCACCGCAAGGTCTCCGGGGGCCAGGGCCGGCTCAAGATGTGCGGCATCCGCCCGGAGATCTTCCAGGTCTTCAAGCTCACGAACCTCGACAAGCTCTTCAGCATCC
The DNA here is from genome assembly GCA_040880915.1 of Pirellulales bacterium. Taxonomy (GTDB): domain Bacteria; phylum Planctomycetota; class Planctomycetia; order Pirellulales; family UBA1268; genus QWPN01. The sequence continues at coordinate 11,881 of JBBEEF010000201.1, read as the reverse complement.
ACAAGGATGCTCCCACGGCTCTCGCCACGTTCACCTGACGGGAGGCCATGTGGCCGGCGAGAGCCCAGCATCCCCCGTGCGGCCTGCTCACGCCGGGGTCGACGTCCTCATCGCCGAGGACAGTCGCATGCAGGGCAAGATCCTGCAGAAGCGGCTCACCGACGCGGGCCACACCGTCCGCTGGGCCGAAAACGGCGCCCTCGCCCTCGAGATGGCCCGGGAGCGGCGGCCCGAGATAATCGTCTCCGACATCGAGATGCCGGTGGCCACCGGCTACGACTTCTGCAAGGCGGTCAAGACCGACCCCGCCCTGCGGAGCATCCCCTTCATCCTGCTCTCCACGCTCTCCGACCCGATCGACATCATCCGAGGCCTCGACGCGGGCGCCGATAACTACGTCACCAAACCCTATGAGCCCGACTATCTGCTCGGCCGGATGGAGGCGCTCCTCGCCACGCCGATCACTGACGAGGACACCGGCTCCGCGGCCACGCTCGAGGTCACGCTCGCCGGGCAGGCGTTTAAGGTCAAGGCCGGTCGCCAGCAGGTGCTCAACCTGCTCGTTTCCACCTTCGAGAACGCCGTCGCCAAGAACCAGGAACTCGTCGTCGCCAACCAGGAACTCTCCGTGGCCCGCGATGGCCTCCAGAAGACCAACGCGGAACTCACCACGCTCAACGCCGAGATCTCACGGATCAACGCCCACATGGTCCGTGACCTCGAGGCGGCGGCCAAGGTGCAGCGGTCTCTCCTGCCGGCCGATGACGTCGCGATTCCCACCCTCGACGTGGCCTGGAAGTATGTTCCCTGCCAGAGCCTCGCCGGCGACTTCCTCAATATCTTTCCGCTCGATGACGAGCGGGTGGGGCTCTTCGTGGTCGACGTCAGCGGCCACGGCGTGCCCTCCTCGCTGATGGCCGTCACGGTGAGCCGGTTCCTGACCCCGAAGGTGTCCGATTCCTCGCTCCTCGTGCGGCAGGCACCCGACGGCCGGGTCCTGGTGGCCCGTCCGGCGGAGGTGGCCACGCAACTCAACCGGCTCTTCCAGGCAGACGAGTTTTCTGGGCTCTACTTCACGATGCTCTACGGGGTGCTCCACGTGCCCAGCGGCCGGCTCGAGTACGTATCCGGCGGCCACCCGGCCCTGGTCCGCGTGCCGGCGGCCGGCGGCCCGCCAGAATTCCACGGAGCCGAAGGTTTTCCGATCGCCTTTGTGCCCGACGTCGAGTACGAGCAGAAGACGCTCGACCTCCGGCCCGGCGATCGGATCTATCTTTATTCCGACGGTGTGCCGGAGGCGATGGACGCGGCCCAGGAGCCCTATGGCGAAGACAAAATGGCCGCCTGCATCGATGAAGGCAGGGGAGAGCCGCTCGCGGCGAGTGTGACGGCCCTGCTCACGGCGGTCGAGCAGTGGTGCCGCCCGAACGGCCCGCTCGACGATGTCACGATCCTCGGGGTCGAGTGGAAACCGTAGCCGCGGTATTTCCCGCTGTCGCGATCCCGGCTAGATCGGCTGCCGAGAGGTCGGCGATCGAATCCACCACCATGTCCGGCCGGTAGGCATAGGCAGTGAGATCCTCTCGGCGTGTGCCGCCGGAGTCAACCAACGTGGCCTCACCGCTGGGGGCGGTAATAGCTCGAGCCGCCGGAGGTGAGCCGCTGCCAGCCGGTGTCGATGCCGATCAGCGTCTCGGCACCCCCCAAGAGCAGGCTGCCGTCGGGCCGCATCACGCGAGCTACACGGCGGACGAGCGCTCCCCGGGTCGACGCATCGAAATAGAGCATCACGTTCCTCAGGAAGACAATGTCGCAGGCGGGCATCGGGGGCCAGGTGCCGATCAGGTTGAACTGCCGAAACTCGACGAGCCGGCGGCAGTCCTGCGAGATGCTCCAGCGGCCCTGCAGCGGCCGAAAGTATTTCTGCTTGAGTCCGGGATCGAGCCCGCGATTGATCTCCAGGTCGCTGTAGGTGCCCTCGCGGGCCTTGGCGAGCACGAGCTCAGAGAAGTCGGTGGCCAGGATCCGGATCCGCCAGGAGGCGACCAGGTCTCGGAAGTGCTCGTGGAGGAGCATCGCAATGCTGAAGGGCTCCTGGCCGGTGGAGCAGGCGGCCGACCAGAACACGAGCTGCTTCTCGGCGGCCCGCTTGGGGATGAGCTCCGTGATCAGGTGCCGAAGCAGCTCGAAGGGCCTCTTGTCGCGAAAAAATGAGGTCTCATGCGTCATCATCGCGCTTAAAACGTCCCGTTCCAAGGACGGGTCGATGCCCTGCCGGACCCGGTCGAGGAGGGTCTCGATGCTGGGGATCTTCCGCTGCCGCACGATCGGCAGCATCCGGGCCACGACGAGGTATTGCTTAGAGTCGTCGATCACGACGCCTGTGCGTTTTCGCAGCAATTCACGCAGGAAGGCGAACTGCGGCGCGGCTACCTTGAGGGCATACTCGGGCGGCATCAGCCGGATCGCCTCTGGAGCCGCAGGCCGATCTCCACGCCGATCCGCCCGAGTGGCAGCACGGCATCGGCCAGCCCGGCCCGGGCCACCTCACCGGGCATCCCCCAGACAACGCTCGAAAACTCATCCTGCACGATCACCCGGCCACCCGCCTCGATCACGGCCCGCGAGCCGGCCAGGCCATCGCGGCCCATCCCGGTGAGGACGACGCCGAGCGTGCCCGGACCCCAGAGCCGGGCCGCCGAGCGGAAGAGCACGTCGGCCGCGGGGCGGCAGGAGTTTTCCGGCGGATCCTCGGTGAGCCGGATCCGCGGGGTGGCCGACGTGCCTGCGAGTTCGAGGTGCTTGCCCCCTGGGGCAAGCAGGACCGAGTCGGCGGCCACCGGCATCCCGGCTGTCGCCTCGACGACGCTGCGGTCGCAGATGGCGGTGAGCCGTTCCGCTAGCCGCCCTGTGAACGCGGCCGGCATGTGCTGCACGATGAGCACCGGCACCCGTGCGGCCGACACGAAGGCCGGTAAGACCTCCGCCAGGGCTGCCGGCCCGCCGGTCGAGACCGCGATCACAACGCCGGCCACCGCCGCCTGCCTGCCTGGAGCGCCGGGCCGTACCTGGCCACCGCCGCCCGCGGCGGGCGGTGGCGCGGCCCCCATCGGGCCGGTCGTGCCGCGGCTGACCACCTGCTTGATCCGGGTGAGCACCTCGCCACGGATCCGGGCCGCGACCTCATCAGGGGCGAGGCCCGCGGGCTTGGCAACGTAGTCGTTGGCACCGGCCACAAGCGCGTCGACGGTTGCCCGCGAGCCCCGCTCGGTGAGGCTCGAGAACATGACCACCGGAAGACGGGGGTGCCGGCGACGAATCTCCCGGAGCGCCTCGAGGCCGTCCATGACGGGCATCTCGACGTCGAGCAGTACGACGTCGGGGAGTTCACCCGCGGCGAGCATCTCAAGGCAGGCCCGGCCATTGACGGCCGCCCCGGCGATCCGGACGCCGGGATCGGAGGCGAGCGTGGCGGTCAGGACGCTGCGGATCGTGGCGGAATCGTCGCAGATGAGCACCCTGAGCGGGCGGACGGCACCCGCCGCCGGCAGTTCCCGGCAGACTCCCAGGGCGGTGAGCTTGCGGGCGAGCGCCTCGGGCGTGAAGGGCTTGGCCAGGTAGTCATCTGCCCCGGCCGCGAGCGCCTCGGCGATCCGGCCGCGATCGTGCTCCGTCGAGATCATCACCAGGGGGAGCTTCAGCGTGGCGGGATTGCCACGGAGCCGGCGGATGAGCTCGAGGCCGTCCATCACGGGCATGTGCCAGTTCACCGTGACGAGGTCGGGCGGTTCCGCGACGGAGAGCCGCTCGAGCGCCTCCGCTCCGTTGGCCGCCTCGGTGCACTCAAACGACAGATCGCGGAGCACGCGGGCCACGATGCTCCGGCTCGGCTTCGAGTCGTCCACCACGAGTGCCCGCATGATTCTCTCCCCGGTCTGCCGACGGTTGCCACGGGTGCACGGCTCAAGTCCGCGGAGTTCACCGCCGCATCATGTCACTTCCGATACTCGTCCACCAGCCGCTGGAGCGCCTGGGCCATGCGAGCGAGCTCCTGCGAGGAGACCTGCGTGTTCGATGCTCCCTCGGCTGTGCTCTGGGCCGCCTGGGCCACCTGCACGATGTTCTCGGCGATCTCGCCGGTACCCGTAGTCGCCTCGACGATGTTGCGGCTGATCTCGCCCGTGGTGGCCGACTGTTCCTCGACCGCCGCGGCGATCCGGGTCTGGAGCTCATCGATCCGCCCGATCACGGTGCCGATCTCGGCGATCGCCGCGACCGCGCGAGACGTGTCGTGCTGCATCGACTCGATTCGGCCGCCGATGTCCTCGGTAGCCTTGGCGGTTTCGCGGGCGAGCTCCTTGACCTCGTTGGCTACGACGGCGAAGCCCTTGCCCGCCTCACCGGCCCGGGCGGCCTCGATCGTGGCATTGAGGGCGAGCAGATTCGTCTGCTCGGCGATCGAGGTGATCACCTTGACGACGGCACCGATCTCACTGGACGAGCGGCCGAGGGCGTCCATGGTTGTCGAGGTCGTGCCGGCCATCTCAACCGCCCGGCGGGCGACGGCCGCCGCGTCCTGCGCGCTTTTGGCGATCTCGTGGATGCTGGTGACGAGATTGTCGATCGACCCCGACACCATCCGGGCGTTGCCGCTGACCTGCTCCGCGGCTGCGGAGACGAGGTTGGCCTGGGCGGTCGTCTGCTCGGCGGCGGCGCTCATCTGCTGGCTGACGCTTGTGAGCTCCTCCGACGAGCTCGCCAGGGCGTGGGTGTTGTCAATGATGCCGTGCACGAGCCGGGCCTGCCGCTCGGCGGCGCGGTTCATCCGCCGGGCGATGAGCGTGGAGACGGCTAGTACGCCCAGGGTGGTGAGGCCGAACACCGTGAGGCCGAACCGCCAGAGGCTGGTGACCGGGGCGAGCACCTCGGCGCGGTCGATCTCCGAGATGAGCGCCCAGCGAACGGCTCCCCGGCCTCCGGTAGAGTCGGCGTGGATAGTGACTGGCCGCCAGGAGGCGAGCACCTGCTGGCCGCGGTAGTCGGTGCCCAAGGCCGTGCCCACTGAATCATCGTCGAGTGCGGAGCGGGCCGGGAGCGTGTCGACCTTGAGCTTGGGATTGAGCACCGTTGACTCGACCCCCAACTCGGCGGTGAACCGCGACTCGCTGCGGAAGAGCCGGTCGGCCCCCACGGCGTACGTCTCGCCGGTAACGCCCATGCCGGTCGTCTCGCCGATGATGCCGCTCACACGGGCGAGCGGAATCTGGAAGGCGATCACGCCCACGAGATCGCGGCCGTCAAAGACGGGCGTGGCGATGAAGCTCGCCGGAGCCATGAGGCTCGGCAGGTAGCGGTCGAATTCGGCGAACGCCACGGCGTCGCGGGTGCCGCTGGCCACCGCCTCCTGGAAGGCCCGCCCCAGGTTCGTGCCGGCGATCGGCCCGCTCCTGAGCGAGGCGGTGAAGTCCACCTCCTTACAGACGCTGTACACGATCCGGCCGCTCTCGGCATCGATCAGGAATAGGTCGTAGAGGCCGTACTTTTCCTGGAGGTTCCTGAGGATCGGGTGGTAGATCAAGTGGGCCTGCGTGTAGGCCGAGCCGTCGGCCGCCGCGTCGAGCCGGGCCTTGGAGCCGAGCGGATTCTCGTTGCCGCGGAGGTAGAGATCCTGGAGCCAGATCGACTCGTCGTCGAGCGCGGCCACGAGGGCCCGTGAATCGGGATCGGTTCCGGTCGCCCGGCGAAAGGCCGCCGCGAACTCGCCGGCATAGAAGCTCTCGAGCGACCTGCGGGCGCGGGCCACCCCCTGCTCGTCCACGCCGTCGGCGGCCAGGATTCCCGCCGCGCCGGCGGTAAGTTCGCGAATGGCCGCGGTGATCATCCGGTCCTCGGAGAGCACCCGCAGCTCGTTGTGCAGCGTGGCAAAGTATCGCTCCACGCTCTGGCCGGTGATCGTGTTGACCGTCTCGAGTTGCTTGAATGCCTGGGTCTTGAGCGCGGTCGAGGAGGCCTGCTGGCTGGCGAGCCCCATGAGCGCCATGGGGATGAGCGAGACTGCCAGGAGCGCCAGCAGAAGCCGGTTGTCCAGGAGAGCCTGCCAGCCCCAACGGCCGCGTCCGGGCTGCGGGACGTTGCCCTGGGTCAGGTGTTCAACCGCCGCCATGAATGCCTCCGGGTCTTGTGGAATGGTGGGCTGACTGCCGCACCAGGGAATGAATCATGCGTTCGGCATCGAGGAGGTGCACGAGCCGCGTTTCGGCAGCGAACGTGCCGAATAACCCCTCACCACCGGTGAGGGGCCGCTCGATCCGGTCCGACGGAATCTCGCTCACCTCGAGCATCTCGTCGACCCGCAGACCGTACCAGTCGTCGCCGAGTTCGATCACCAGATGCGGGCCCGAGGGCGTGCGCTGCTCCCGGGGCACGGCCAGGCTTACCGCTGGATCGATCACCGGCACGATTCTGCCGCGGAGATGGATCAGGCCCAGGACACCGCGGACCGCCAGCGGCACGCGGGCCAGGGGGCGGCCCCGCAGCACCTCGACCACGATGTCGGCAGCGACAGCGAAGCAGGCATCGCCGAGCAGGAAGGAGCACCAGCGGCGGGGCAGGCTGGCGGTCGCGGGGGAGTGTGACATCGGGAAGGCCTTTGCCGGGGGTGACCCGGCCCGTCAGACGTGCGGAGTTGTGCTGGCGAGGTCGATGACCTCAGTCGCGAGGCCCCCGATCGCTGCCGTGCCAGCGCTGCCGATGCCGGCGAGCGACGCCTGAAGCGGTGACTCGGCCGCGAGAACGTCTACGATCCGCTCAACGGCGATCCCAACATCCCCGCCGGCCACCCGCACAACGACCAGGTTCAAAACCGCCTCGGCATCGGCCGGCATGCCATCCGGGGGCAGGTCAGGGTCAAAAAGCCGGTCGGCATCCTCGAGGGGCGTGAATCCGTCGGCACGCCGCACGAGCCGCCGCGGTCCGGCGACCTGCACGTCGCGAGCCCGAAACCTCTCGAGCCGGACGATCTCAGCCAGCGGCAGGGCGACCCGGCGACCAGCCCGCGTACGACAGACGAGATACCGCTCCCCCGACGGGGTGCCGGTGGGCGGCTGGGCGTCGGGTGCTCCACGCTGCTGCCAAGGGGGCAGTTCGGCGACACGCGCGACGCCGCGAAGGTCGAGGATCAGGACAACGCCGCCGTCACCGAGCACGGTCGCTCCCGAGTAGATCCCGAGCCCGGCGAGCACCGCGCCGATTGGCTTGACCACGATCGTCGAGAGGCTGGCCGACTCGAGCAGATCCCGGCAACCCCGTGGGTGCTCGTCGGCCCGGGTGCTCGTGTCCACCACGATCCCGAACTCCCGGTCGTCGGCCCGGACGAGCACCACGGTACCCTCGTCACGGCCGGCCAGCCGCGGCCGCAGGCCCAGAAACTCGTCGAGAAACACCAGCGGCACGAGCCGGCCGCGGATCCGGATCACCGGCTGGTCGGCCAGGCCCTCGATCCGGCTCTCCCCGCCGGCCCGTCGCACCGGCACCAGTTCGTTCACGGCCGCCTGGGGGATCGCGAATCGCTGGCCGGCGGAGTGCACGACGAGCGCCGGCATGATGGCCAGGGTCAGTGGCACGTGGACCCGAACGGTCGTGCCGACGCCCCGGCGGCTCTGAATGTCGACCGTGCCGCCGATGGCCTCGATGTTGGTGCGGACAACATCCATCCCGACGCCGCGGCCGGAGACGCTCGTGACCTCCCGGGCCGTCGAAAATCCGGGCTCGAAGATGAACTGCAGAACCTGGTCATCGGTCAGGGCCGCGGCCGCGGCTGCCGCCACGAGCCCCCGGGCGACCGCCTTCTCGCGGACCCGCTCGACAGCGATTCCCGCCCCGTCGTCGGCCACTTCGATCGTGACCCGGCCGCTCTCGTTGTAGGCCCGCAGCGAAAGCTTTCCGGCGCGGGGCTTGCCCGCGGTGAGCCGAAGAGCGGGTGGTTCGATGCCGTGGTCCACAGCGTTACGGATCAGATGGGCCAGCGGGTCGCGAATGCTCTCGATGAGCGTCCGATCGAGTTCGGTGTCGGCCCCATCGATCGTGAAGAGCACCTCCCTGCCGCAGGCCTTCGCCAGGTCGCGGACGGTGCGTGGGAAGCGGCTGAAGACGTGCTCGACCGGCTGCATCCGCGTCTTGACGGCCGTCTCCTGAAGGGCGTTGGTGACGGCGTTGATCCGTTGCGAGACGGCCTGCACGGCCAGGTCGTCGGTCTCGAGGCTTCGCAGTTCGTTGCGGGCCAGCACGAGCTCACCGACCAGGTCGAGGATCGAGGCCAGCAGATCGACGTCTACCCGCACGGTCGACTCGACGGTCTGGCCTGCCGCCGGAGTGGCTCTGGTGGTGGGGGCGGCAGACTCAAGCGGCGAGTCGGCGGCCACGTCGGCGGCCACATCGGCATGGGGGAGCGGACCGTCCGCCGGCGGCGTTCCCTCGCCGGTCGGTGCTGGTGCCGCCGCCCCACTTCCAGCCGGGATCGCCTCGGTGGCGGGCGGTTCTTCACTGGCCCGCCCGCTATCCGCGGCGGCTGCCTCCTCGAGGGCCACGTCTGCGAGCTGCCGCGAGAGTTCCCGGAAATCCTGGTCCCCCTCGGTGCCGGTCGCCTCGATGGCCCGGAGGATCGACCGCACGGCGTCGACCATCGAGTAGAGGGTGCCGGCGATTCGGTCGTCGAGCGAGAGCTTTCCTTCGCGGAGGCGGCCGAGGAGATGCTCACCTGAGTGCGTGAGGGCCCCGAGTTTCGAAAACCCGAAAAAGCCGCTGTTGCCCTTGATCGTATGGACGGTGCGGAAAATGCTTGCCAGCCGCTGCGGATCTCCCGGCTCGGCCTCGAGTGCCAAGAGATCGCGGTCGAGTTGGTCGAGGTTTTCGGTCGACTCGACCAGAAACTCACCGATGAACTCGCTGTTGTCGCTCACGCTTCTGGCCGTCCGGGAGAGTATGCCTACCGGCCGCTCGTCGACGCCGCCACACTTTCGGCGCCGCCGCGACCCCTGACGACCCAACTATACACCCAGAATCGGCAGCCCTTGCCAGCCCTACGGCAGCCCTTGCCAGCCCAACCGACACGACCCTCGCGACCGTCCGACGCAGCTTACTCGCTGGTCACGGCCGGCTCTGGAGCGGAGGCTGCGGGCTCGGCGAGCAAAGGCCAGAGGGCGTCGATCTCGTCCTTGAAGATGTCGCCGATGAGGATGTCGGTGACGAGTGGCTTGGCCTCGCCGTGGCGGCGTACGAGCCCGCCGAAATTGAGCCCGTCGTAAAAGGCCCGCACGAGCTTCCGCATCCGGTCCATGCCGGCGAGATACCCAGGGCCCCACGCTCCGAGAGCCGCCGCAGACGTGTCGCCCCGATCGAGCCCCGCGGAAATCGCATCAGCGGCGCGGGCTCCGCTCGTGAGCGCGAGGAGAATCCCGGACGAATAGAGTGGGTCAAGAAAGCCGAGCGCGTCTCCCACCAGCACCCAGCCGTCGCCGGCCACCTGCCGCGAACGGTAGGAATATTCTTTGGCGACCCGGAACGGTTCGATCCGCTCAGCACCCGCGAGCCGCGGCACGAGTCCCGGACAACGAGCCACCTCCGCGGTGTAGATCGACTCGGGATCCTTCGAGTCACGACCCTGGAAGAGATACGTGTGATCGGCGACGACACCCACGCTCGTCACGTTGTCGGCCAACGGGATGTACCAGAACCAGCCGGTCCTGCCCTCGGTCTGAAGCACGAGAGTGGCCCCGGCGTCGCGGCCGGTCTCGCGGGCCGCTCCCTTCCAGTAGGTCCAGATCGCCGCCTTCTTGAGGTCGGGATCCCACTGCCGTAGCCCCAGTCGATCCTGGATCACCGTGCCCTGGCCGGCGGCATCAACCACCACGCGGCAGCGGATCGTGCGCTCGTGGCCGGCGTCGTCGATCGCCCGCACCCCCACCGCCCGGCCGTCCTCGAAGATCACCTCCAGCACGCGGACGCCCTCGTGCACATCCACCCCCTTTGACCGGGCGTTATCGAGGAGCACCTGATCGAACTCCTGCCGGCTTACCTGCCAGGTCCGGGAGCTCTCGTGCTGCTTGTAATCGGCGAAGTAAAACGGTTCCGAGATCTTCCCCTGCTCGGACACGAACTGAACACTGTGCTTCTCGACGAACCGGCCAGTTTGCATCACCGGCAGAATTCCAAGCCGCTCGAGCACCCAGAAAGTCTCGGGGATCAGTGACTCGCCGACGTGGTAGCGGGGAAACCGTTCGCGTTCGAGCAGTGTGACCGAGTGCCCGCGATCTGCCACGAGCGCAGCAGCGGCGGCCCCCGACGGACCACCACCGATCACAACAACATCTGGGTCGGCCGAGCGGATCATGGAATCCTCACCGACGAGGCCTCACGGGGGGGGGAGGGGGGGTGGCTTGAAACACTGCCCTAGAAACACCAACCAAGCATAGGCTCGGCCGGCCGGCGGTCCACTGGGAAATTCAGGGCAATTCCACTGATTTTCTGTCGGTACCCGGCCGGTTGCCCGTGCGATCTCATCGGGCCGGCGGCCGGAGCGTCATGTGTCGAATTGCCGCAGGGCCTCGATGGCCGCCAGAGCTCGGTCCAGGCCCCCCAGGCGGCCGACCGCCTTCTTGGCTGCCACGAGATCCTCGACGGAAATCTTGGTGGCCTTCGTGCGGACGGCCTTGCCGCTGCCCTTGGTGGTCACCAGGGCGCCGCCAGCCAGTCTGCCCCCCTTCCGCCGCTTCCGCGGCCGGAAGCCCATCCGCTTGAGCACCATGCTCACCTGCGGCGAGGAAACCTCGACACCCTGCTTCTTGAGCACCTCGATGATTGTCACCGGACGCGGCTTCTCGCCACTTGCCTTCATCGCTGCGGCGATCTTGCGGATCTCCGCGGATTTATTGACATCCCTGGAGGCCTTCGGTTTCGGTCCCTTGGAAGTGGCAGCCTTCACGTCGTTTTTCTCGCTCATCGGGGGGTGGTCTCACCGGGGAAATTTCTCGGGAGCCGCACCGCATGCGGCTCCTGTAACTCCTGGGATGCTATACCATCGGTGTTACCATCACAACCGGGTTGGCTGGTTTTCGAAGCGAGCGAAAAAAGCATCTGCCAGGCCACCCACCCCCCGAGGGAGTTTCCGACCTTCATGCCGTCGATTCCCACCGACTCCCTGTGGCTCGTTCTGGCGGCTGCGGCCGGTAGCTGCATCGCCCTCCAGGCCGCCGCCAACGGAGCCCTCAAGCAGCAGCTCGGCGACGGCCGCTACGCCGCCTTTTTCTCGATCTGCGGCACGATCCTCACCGCCGCATGCTTCATGCTCGTCGTTCGCCCAGCACCGCCGTCGCCAGTGGCCATGCGGGCCGCACCCTGGTGGCACTGGATCGGCGGCCCGCTCGGGGCGGCGATCGTGTTGGCCGGGGCCACGCTCACGCCGCGGATCGGTGCTGCAGCCTTCATCACGGCGGTGGTCGGTGGCCAGGTAATCTGTTCGCTCGCGCTCGACCACTACGGTCTCATGAACGTGCCGCAGCAGGGGCTCACGATGAGCCGGCTCGCGGGCGGCATGCTGGTGTTCGGCGGCGTGCTCCTCGTGCGGTATGGGTGATTCGAACACGACGGCCCTCTCCTCTCGCTTGCTTGCAAGGCCGGCGAGAGAGCACTTGATGCAACGTCCTCAAGTGGGTCGGGGTTGCCCGTGCCATCTCGCCGGACGTTCGCTACGGGCATCCTGCCCTGGGCTCACTCCGTGCAAGCTTCGCTTCGGCATCCTGCCTCTCGCTCACTTGCAAGGCCGGCGAGAGAGCACGGGCAACCCCTCCCCTTGCCCCATAAAAGCCCCAGGGCGCGAGCCCGGGGA
>JBBEEF010000200.1:11327-13745 GCA_040880915.1 Pirellulales bacterium | reverse complement strand
CCCGCGTCCGGCTTCGGAAGCCGCCTTCGCCGCCACCCCCGACACCAACGTCAGCGGATTCTGGGCCCTCGTCGGGGCGGTTGTTGGCACGGCTATTTTTTATGCCCTGCTCTGGCCGATCTCCGAAGTCGGTGGCAAGCAGACCTACCTCGGGCGGCTCTTCATTGGTGCCTCCTCGATGGCGGCCGGCGGCTGGGTGCCGATCGTGGAGGTGTTTCTTTTCTGCTGGGCCGGCGGAATGCTCGTCCAGAAGTGGTTCAAGATCCGCCGTCAGCAGCGGGGCCTGCTTTACGACGTGCTTCCCACCGAACTCGGCGCCACGATCAACCTGGCCAACCTGGACCGCTTCGTCTCCCACATCCGCTCGCTCCCCAAGGAGGCCGCGCCCAGCTCGAGGCCTGGACGCAGTCGGTGCGGTCGATCGACGACGACGTGGCGACTCAGGTGAGACGGGGCTGGGACGACGTCAGCATCAAGCTGGTCGAGGAACATTCCCGCCAAGCCGCCCGCGTGGGTGAAATCGACGGCCTCGTCACGGCCTCCCGCGAGGGCTTCGCACGGGTGGTCGCCGACGCGGCAGGAGGCGGGGGAGTCGATGCGAGAGGCGGCAGCGAGCGTCCAGGCCTACACAGCTGCGCTCGAGCGGGGCCTCGCGGCCCTCGCCAACACGCTCGAAAGGCTGGGCGAGGAGCGGGTGGTCGTGGAGGTTCGGCCCCGGTCGCGGTGGAGCCTGTTTGGCGCCGGCCGCAAGCAGTAAGCGGGGCAGCGACGTGCCATGGGACGCCCGCGGAAAACCCGGAAACAGGCCGTCTCGCTGTTCCCGTTTCTCGACATTCTCGCCTGCGTGATCGGCAACCTGATCCTGATCATCACGGCGGTGGTGCTCGAGCAGGTCGACACCAAGCCGGTGGCCGAAGCGGCCCGGATTGACGACCTCAAGGAAGAGGCCCAACGGGACCAGGCCAAGGCGGCCGAGTTCCAGAAACAGGTCGCCGACCTGCGGCAGCGGTCGGGAGTGGCCACAGAGAAACTCGAGGAGATACGGGCGAAGATTATGGCGGCCAAGGAGCGAATCAGAGAGGCCGAGGATCGCGTCCGCAAGGCCACCACCCCGACTGAGCAGCCTCCCGACATGGCGGCGGAACTGAAGAAACTCGAGCAGGAGCGGAGGGAGATCGCCGGTGAGATCGCCGACCTTGAACGGCAGATCGCCGATCGCAGGAAGCCGCCCGAGCAGATGATCGCGATCCTGCCTCCTGGCAGTGGCGGCGGCCCACGGCGAGGCGTGTTTGTAGAGGCGGCCAAGGCCGGCCTCGTGATCCACGAGGGTGACGAACCGTGGCAGGTGCCCACGGGCAAGGTTGCCTCTGATCCGAAGTTCAAGGCGCTTCTCGAGAAGGTCAAACGCGATCCCGAAGCAATCGTGACCTTCCTTGTTCGTTCCGACGGCCTCGCGGCCCTCGCCGCCGGCCAGAAGGCGACCGCGGCCCTCGGCGTTCGGTCGGGCCGAGTGCCTCTGCCGGGTGAGGGCGCGCTCGACCTCTCGGGCAGCAGATAGGAAACAACCACGCCCGCATCGATCGATGACTCCGCGCGGGGATGCCCGTGCCCAGAGAAGCTCTAGAGAAGCTATAGTGACCGAATGGCCAGACGGAGGAGCACGACGTCCGCGACCGGGGGCAACCTCGACTCGATGCTCGATACGCTCACGAATGTGGTCGGGATTCTCGTGATCGTGCTTGTGGCCGTACAGCTCTCCAGTCAGGAGGCCGCCAGCCGGATCGCCGAGCAGCTCGAGAAAATCGATCCGCAGGAGGTCGCCCACATCGAGGCAGCGGCCGCCCAGGCAAAGCAGGCGGTGGGAGCGGCTGCCGAGGCGCTTCGCGACCAGCGGCAGGCGGTGACCAATCCCCGGGCCGAACTCTCCACGCTCGAGGCCACGCTCCAGATCGAGCAAGACCTCGCCCGAGAGGCGACCGCGAAGGCGACCGAGCTGGAAAAGAAGCAGGCGGCCGAACTGGCTGCCGCAAAAAAGTCGGCCGAGCAGGCCGCGGCGGAGAAGGCGAAGCGTGCCGCCGAGCGAAACGCCGTCGAGGAGCGGCTGGCCAAGCTGCGGAAAGAACTGGAGAACCTGCCGCTGCTCACCGCTCCGCCGGCGAAGGAGGTCCGCCTCCCCGACCCGCGGCCGGCTCCTGCGGGCGTGAAGGAATTCCACGTGCTGTGCCGCGAGGGGCGAATCTGGCTGATCGACATTCCCGCCCTCCAGGAGAAGGCTCAGAAGCGGGCCGACTTCGTGGTCAGGTCGAAGAAGCTCGATCCCGACGGCGACACCTGGCTTCAGGATGGCAAGACCTTCCTCGACGAATTCAACAAGACGCCGGTCAGGGAAGGAGGCTTTGAGTTGAAGCTCGAGATCCT
>JBBEEF010000200.1:6556-11227 GCA_040880915.1 Pirellulales bacterium | reverse complement strand
GGCGAGCGAGGCTACGCCGCCGGCTGGGAGCCGATGACATCGCCCGATGAGTACCGGATCTCGCTGGGCAAATACGCCATTGGCGTGAAGCCGCCGCCCCAGCCGCCCGACCCGAATCGCAAGCCAGCTCCCCCTCCCCCGAATGTCCTCGACTGATCCCGGCGAAGCAGGTCGCCCAGCTGCGGCGTGGGATATGGCCAGTTCCAGAAGCATGCCCGTGGAATCCCGGCAGGCGTCGTGCCTGGTCCCGAACCAGCTCCCCCTCATTCCTGTCCGCCGCGCCAAAGCGAGCCTTCATGACCGTGAGCGATCGCAACCGCCGCACCGATCTCGTCGTGCTCGGCGTTGACTTCACTTCGGCACCGCGACCCGCCAAGCCGATCACCGTCGCCGTGGGCCGATTGAAAACGGGCCGCCAGCGGGCGTATCAGCTCGGCACAGTCCGCGAACTCGCCAGGTTCGACGCCTTCGAACAGTTGCTTCGTGAACCCGGTCCCTGGCTCGGCGGCTTCGACCTCCCCTTCGGCCAGCCGCGATCCCTCGTGGCCCACGAGGGCTGGCCCGACAGCTGGCCGGAACTTGTGACGCACTTCTGCCGCGAGCCGCGGGACCGGCTCCGCGACCGCTTCCGCCAGTGGTGCGCGGCCCGGCCCGCCGGCGACAAGTTCGCCTGGCGGAAGGTCGACAAGCTCGCCGGTTCGAGCCCCGCGATGCGGTGGACCAACCCGCCCGTCGCCTGGATGATGCATGCCGGGATCGGCCGGATGCTCACCGCGGGGCTCATTTTTCCAGCCCACGCGCACCCGCCGCGGGCACGCCGCACACGGCCGGGCACCCACGCGGCGCGGATCGCGCTCGAGGCCTATCCGGGGTTCACGGCCCGACAGATCTGCCGCGGCTCATATAAGAGCGATCTGCCGACGCGGCAGACGCCCGAGCGGGAGGCCAATCGCCGCCGGATCCTGCGGGCGCTCGTTGCGGGCACCGCGGGCCTCGAGCCCCGGCTCGAACTCTCCCCAACCTGGCGGCGGAAGCTGATTGCCGACGGCTCGGGCGACCTGCTCGATGCCGTGATCTGCGGGCTCCAGGCGGCACATGCGGCGCTGCTGCCAGACTACGGACTGCCCGACGACCTCGACCCGCTCGAAGGCTGGATCGCCGCAGTGCCCCCGCCGGCGAGAGCGGATTCATCCGGGTCGGTGATCCCATCTGCCGGATAGCCCGAAGCGTAGGTTTTGAGAGGACGTTCAACGGCACTTTCACCATCTGAGCTCATCAGGATTGATGCCGCCTCAGCGGAATCCGTGGGTGAACGAACGCTCGAGGGGCGGCCGTGCTCTGCGCGGGTTGCGGCGTGGATCGCGGGATGGAATTCGTTTCCCCAGTCCCCGGGCTCGCGCCCGGGGCTTTTATGGGTCAGGAGTCGGGGTTGCCCGTGCCATCTCGCCGCCCAGCCGCGCGGCGATGGCGTCGGGGTCGTAGACGCAGCCGCCCCACGTGCCTCCCGACGCCGCCTGCAAGACCGCCCACAGCCGCGTGTCGGCCGGCAGTCGGGGGTCGGCTGCAAGGTCGGCCCGCGGCAGCCGCGCCGCCAACTCGGCCGCGGCTTCATCCGGCTCGAGCCGTCGGCCGGCGGTGGCGACCAGGTTCACGTGGCCGGTCGCCGCACGGGAATCGATCTCGATCGCGATGACGTCGCCGTCCCGGAGTTTTCCGATCGGTCCGCCGGCCAGGCCCTCTGGGCCAACATGGCCGATGCAGGCGCCGGTCGAGACGCCTGAGAATCGTGCGTCGGTGAGGAGAGCCACCTCGCGTGCGAATGGAAGTTGCTTGAGCGCACTTGTCACCTGGTAGGTCTCCTCCATGCCGGTGCCCGCCGGGCCGATGCCCGCGAGCACGACGACGTCACCGGGGCGGATTCCGCCAGCCTTGACTGCGGTGATCGCGTTCCGCTCGCTCGTGAACACCCGCGCCGGCCCCTCGTGCCGATAGATACCAGTGGCGTCGAATGCGGCGGCATCGATCGCCGTCGCCTTGCAGACCGCGCCTTCAGGGGCGACGTTCCCGCGCAGGAAAGCCATCGTGCCCCGCAGTCCTTGTGCGGCCGCCCGCTCCGGTGGCAGGATCACGTCGTCGGGATCGACACCGTCGGCCTCCTGCAGGATCCCGCGGAATCGACGGCGTCGCTCGCTTCCCTCCCACCAGGCGAGCTGGTCGGCGAGCGAGCCCCCCGAGACAGTTGTGACCGACGTGTCGATGAGGCCGAGCCGGTCGAGGTGGAGCATCACCTCCGGCACACCGCCGGCGAGGAAAACCCGTACGGTCGGGTGGTGCACGGGGCCGTTGGGCAAGACGCTCACGAGCCGGGGCGTGCGCCGGGCGACGGCGATCCAGTCGGCGATCGTGGGCCGGGCGAGCCCGGCGGCATGCGCGATGGCCGGCACATGCAAGAGGAGGTTCGTCGAGCCGCCGAAGGCGGCGTGGACGGTCATGGCGTTGGCGATCGCTCCGGGCGTGAGGATCTCCCGCGTGCTCCGGCCCGCATCAGCAAGCGCCACCACGGCCCGGGCCGACCGGACGCCGAGATCCCGCCACACAGGCTGGCCGCTCGGCGCAAGCGCCGCGTGCGGAAGCGTGAGGCCGAGCGCCTCCGCCACAACCTGAGCCGTGGCCGCCGTGCCCAGAAACTGGCAGCCGCCGCCGGGCGACGCACAGGCCCGGCAGCCGAGATCAGCGGCTTCCGCGAGCGTGATGGTCCCGAGCGCGAACCGCGTGCCGATCGTCTGGATCGTGCCGGCATCCTCGCCGGCCTCAGGCGGGAGCGTCACGCCCCCGGGTACGATCACGCCGGGCAGGTCGCCGAGGCCCGCGATCGCCATCAGCATTGCCGGCAGCCCCTTGTCGCAGGTGGCGATCCCAATCACCCCCTCACGCCGCGGCAGCGACCGTGCGAGCCGCCGCAACACGATCGCCGCATCGTTGCGATAGGGGAGGCTGTCGAGCATCCCGGCCGTGCCCTGCGTGCGGCCGTCGCAGGGATCGGAGCAGGCGCCGGCGAAGGGGATCGTGCCGAGCCGCCGCAGCTCCAGGGCCGCTGCCTCGACAAGCAAGCCGATCTCCCAGTGGCCGGTGTGGTAGCCGAGCGCTACGGGGGAGCCGTCGGGGGCCCGCATGCCCCCTTGCGTCGAGAGCACGAGAAACTGTCGGTCGGCCGCGCCAGCCGGGCTCCAGCCCATGCCCACGTTCTGCGAGAGGCCGAAGAGGTCGCCGCTGGGGCTCTCCCGCAGCAGCTCCTCCGTGAGCGGGAGCGAGCCGGCCGGGCCCGGAGCGGTTGTCCGCACCTCGAACACTCGCTCGTCATCACTGGAAAATGGATCGAACACGGCGTTGCTCCCGTGGGCACTGGGCGGCGACCTGCCGCTCCGGCAGACTACTCCGACTGGACCAAACCCCGCACGGCTTCGCAACGAGACCCCGCCCGATGGCACCAACCGAATCCCTCCGACTCTGCCGGTTCCGGCTGCCCACGGCTCCCGCGGAGGCCCGCCTGGGTGCGGTCGATGGCGTCCGGGTCGTTGACCTCACGGCCGCGGGGGCCGACTCGCTCTCGACGCTGCTCGACGCGGCCGATCCCACGGCGGCCGTCGGCACGCTCATGGCCACCGCGAAGGTCGTGCATCCGCTCAACGCCATCGAGCTTTTGCCGCCGGTCGAGCGGCAAGAGATTTGGGCGGCAGGAGTCACCTACCTCCGGAGCAAGGCGGCCCGGATGGAGGAGTCAGACTTCGGGGCCACCGCCTACGACCGTGTCTACGAGGCGGCGCGGCCGGAGATCTTCTTCAAGGCCCTTGCTGAGAAGGTGGTGGGGCCGAGTGACGCAGTCGGCATCCGGCATGATTCGACCTGGAGCGTGCCCGAGCCGGAGCTGGCTCTCGTGATGAACAGCCACGGCTCACTCGTGGGCGTCACGATCGGCAACGACATGAGCTCCCGCGACATCGAGGGGGAGAATCTTCTCTACCTGCCGCAGGCGAAGATCTACGATCGCTCCTGCGCGCTCGGCCCGTGGATCGTTCTCGGTCCGACCGAGGAGGAGGTCCGCCGGTGGACGGTATCAATCGCCATCCACCGCGACGGCCGCGTCGTCTTCACCGGCTCGACGGGCATCGATCGGCTCAAGCGGTCGTTTGCCGAGCTCACCGAGCATCTCTGGCGGTCGCAGTCGTTTCCGCACGGCGTCGTACTCCTGACGGGTACTGGCGTTGTGCCCGATGAGTCGTTCACGCTCCGCCCGGGCGACCGTGTCATGCTCACGATCGACGGCATCGGCACGCTCGCCAACAACGTGATTGCGGTCTGAGCCTCACCTCACGCCAGCTCAAACACCGCCTCGATCTCGACAGGCACTCCCAGCGGCAGCGAGCCGGCCCTCTCTCCCCCATACAAGCCCCGGGGCGCGAGCCCGGGGACTGCAGGAACAACCGCCACCCCGTTCACCATGCCGCTTGAGCCTGGCTCTGTCCAAGTGGCCCGCCACGTCACAGTCCCCCAGCTCGCGCTGGGGGCTTCTATTGCAACACACACCGTGCCGACCCCCATACAAGCCCCGGGGCGCGAGCCCGGGGACTGCAGGAACAACCGCCACCCCGTTCACCATGCCGCTTGAGCCTG
>JBBEEF010000200.1:2621-6456 GCA_040880915.1 Pirellulales bacterium | reverse complement strand
CCCGCCACGTCACAGTCCCCCAGCTCGCGCTGGGGGCTTCTATTGCGACACACACGCCCAGAGGAATTCCGGACAGACTCAGGATCGAGTGAAGGTGAGGGTTGAGGGTCTCGGCGGTTGTTTTCCTCGCGGCCGGGTAGTCTTGTGCTGCGGGCAGCCGCGTTCGCGGGAAAGTTGGTCGCCGACGTGCGGCGGCTGATGCTCCTGCCGGTTCGCGACTAATCAATCTGCTCCTGAGAAACCTGCCATGCGCATTGTCACCCCGCTGCTCTTTCTTCTGGCCACGGCCCACGTTGCTCTAGCCCGGATGGACGATCCCCAGACCGTGCAGGCCGGGCCCTCGGGCCACAGCGACCTTGACGACCTGGCGACCAATCGGATCGCCCTCGAGAAGCGGTCCGACCGGGTCGTCGTCACCGTCGACGGCGAGCCGTTCACCGAATACCTGTTCGCGAAGCAGGGGCTGCGGCGGCCGGTGCTGTTTCCACTCCACGGGCCGCACGGCCAGACGCTCACTCGCTCCTGGCCGGTAGGGCCGCGGGCTCCCGGTGATCCCGACGACCATCCCCACCACGAGTCGTTCTGGTTCGCCCACGGCGACGTCAACGGCCACGACTTCTGGGCGCCCGGCCGCGGGGAGCGGATCGAACAGGTCTCACTCGACCACGTCGGCGACGGCCGGATCGAGGCCACGAGCCGCTGGATCACCGGCGACGGAACGATTGTCTGCACCGACCGCCGCGTGCTCGGCTTCACCGCGGAGGGGCCCGACCGGATCATCGACCACACAATCACGATCACCGCCAGCCACGGGCCGCTCGTGTTCGGCGATACAAAGGAGGGCACGATGGCCCTTCGCGTTCGCCCCGAGCTCAACGTCAAGCAGGCCAAGGGGGGGCCGCCGGCCACCGGCCACTACGTGAACGACGGCGGCGACCGCGACGAGGCGGCCTGGGGCAAGCCCGCCGCCTGGGTCGATCTCTCGGGCACGCTCGCCGGCGTGTCGATGGGCATCGCCTGCTTCGACCATCCGGCGAACCTCCGCCACCCCACCTGCTGGCACGCCCGCGACTACGGGCTGTTCTCGGCCAACCCGTTCGGGCTGCACGACTTCACGAAGGCCCCGCAGGGAGCCGGCCGCTTCAGGCTTGCCGAGGGGGAAAGCCTGACCCTGCGGCACCGCTGGCTCCTGCATGCGGGAGACGCCGACACGGCGAAGGTCGCCGACCGCTACGCCGCCTGGGCCCGGGATCCGGACTGACTCGAGCGGGGCAGGCGGCCAGTCTGCCTGGCAGTGAATCGCCCGCATCAATCCGCGGCGAGGGAGGTGGCGATCCGGTCGAGAATCGTGCGGATGATCTCCCGGTCGGAGGCAGGCCGGCGGGGGCTGTCGGGGTGCGGCTGGTCGCTCGCGAGGAGGCCGCGGAGATGGAGGGCCTGGGCCATCGAGTGCTTGTAGGCCGGCACGGGCGGGCGGAAGGCGAAGTCGCCGAGAGCCTGAAGCGCGTCGTCGAGTTCGTCGAAGCGGGCGTCGCCGGCGGCCCACCAGGCGTCCCGCTGCGCAAAGGCCTCGGGCCAGGCCGTCGAAAGGCCGAGCAGCCAGTCGCTGCCGTACCGCACCATGTCGATCGCCAGGTCGTTGCCGGTGAACACGTGAAACTCGGGCCGCAGTCGGTCGCGGAGAGCCAGCCGCTGCCACTCGAGCCTGCGGGAAAGCGACGAGTGCTTCGCGCCGAGGCACTGAGGCATCTGCACCAAATCGGCGTAGGCATCGAGCGCGAGCACGCGGCCACTCGGCACGAACGCCGTCGAGAGTTCAAACCCGATAAAGCCAGGCAGATGCCGGGCGAGCGCCGCGTGCCGGGCGATGAAGTCGGCATCACTGCCGGCGGTGAGTCCGAACGACGGAAAGATGACGGGCGTCGCCCCGGCCGCCACGATCATCTCCAACTGCCGGCCGTAGGCAGGCTCGTCGAAGGTGTCGCCGGGTGCGTCCACCACACAGGCTCCGGCCGCCATTTCCCCCGCGGGCCCGAGTGTGTCGCGGGCGATTCGCAGGGCCTCGCGGCGGGTGGCGTCGTCGATGAGCTGGACATAGCCAGTGTCCATGTTGACCGCCGGTACGATGCCACTAGCGGCGGTGCGGGCCACATGGGCTGCAAACGCGTCCCAGTCGGTGCGGCCGGCAGCCGTCATCGGCAGCAGGATCGCCGACATTCCACGGATCCTCCGCCGGGGCCGCAGCAGAGCGAGCGGGTCGAGTGTGGCAGGGCTAGGTGTCATCGGCTGCCGAGTCTATCCGCCGGTGGTATTCTCAAACATTCTTTCTCGCAACAGGCACGCATGTTTCCCCGCATCGCCCGGTTCCGCTCCGTCGCCGATCTCCGCGAGCATCTTGTATCGCTCGGCGCCCCGATCCCGCTCGACGACGAGCCGCTCGCGGCAACTGCCGGCTCGCCGCTGGCCCGCCCGCTCCCCCTCGGTCACCGCACCGCCGGCAACCGCTGGGTGATCCATCCGATGGAGGGCTGGGACGCGTCTCCTGACGGTGAGCCCACCGAGTTGCTTCTCCGCCGCTGGCAGCGGTTCGGCGCGAGCGGTGCAAAGCTCATCTGGGGGGGCGAGGCGGTGGCAGTCGTGCCCGAGGGACGTGCCAACCCCAATCAGCTCTGCGGCCCCGCCTGCGGCCAGACCGGCTTCGCCTCGCTTCGCGAAGCAGTTTGCTCCGCCCACCGCCTTGCCCACGGCGACGACTCCGACCTCGTGGTCGCCCTCCAATTGACCCACTCGGGTCGGTTCAGCCGGCCTACGCCTGCCGGCCACGCACCGCGAATCGCCTACCACCACCCGATCCTCGACGCCCGACAGGGGATCGCGTCGGACAACGCCGCATGTCTGGTTTCCGACGGCGACGTGGAGCAGCTGATCGAGGCGTATCTCGCGGCGGCTCGCGCCGCTTCCGCGGCCGGCTTCGACATGGTCGACATCAAAGCCTGCCACGGCTATCTCGTCCACGAGTTTCTCTCGGCCCGCCGACGGCCGGGCCCCTGGGGCGGTGACTTCGCCGGCCGCACGCGGCTCCTCACGACGCTCGTCGAGCGGATCCGCGCGGAGTGTCCGGGACTGCTCGTTGGCGTGCGGCTCTCGCTATTTGACACCGTCCCCTGGCGGATGGTGGACGGCCGCGGCGAGCCCTGGCCCTTCGGCGACAGTCTTCCCTACGACTGCGGCTTCGGCGTGGACATGCACGATCCGCTGGCGATCGACCTGGCCGAGCCGATTGCCCTCCTCCACATCCTGCACGGCCTGGGCGTCGTGGCGGTGAACCTCTCGGCCGGCTCACCCTACACGGTGCCGCACGTGGTCCGCCCCGCGGCCTTTCCACCGTCCGACGGCTATCCGCCACCGGAAGATCCGCTGCTCGGCGTGTGGCGGCAGATCGACGCAGCCCGCCAGGCAAAGGAGGCCGTGCCCGACCTCGTGATGGTGGGCTCGGCCTATACCTACCTCCAAGAGTATGTCGTCCATGCGGCCCAGGCGACGGTCCGTCAGGGCTGGACCGATGCGGTCGGCCTCGGGCGAATGGTACTCTCCTACCCTGGCCTGCCGGCCGACTCGCTCGCCGGCCGACCACTCGTTCGGGGCGGCATCTGCCGGACATTTTCCGACTGCACGACCGCTCCGCGACACGGCCTCCGCAGCGGCTGCTATCCGCTCGATGCCTTCTATAAGTCGCTCCCCGAGGCGGCGACCGTGAAGGAGATCAAGGCTCACATGGAAGCCCGCCGGTAGCCCGCGTTCACGAACTCCAAGCCGCTCTCCTGGGCACCGCGGG
>JBBEEF010000200.1:0-2521 GCA_040880915.1 Pirellulales bacterium | reverse complement strand
CGCGGGATGGAGCCGCCATACAAGCCCTCGGCGCGAGCCGGGGGACTGTGACGTGGCATAACGCCTCACGCCTGCCCATTCCGCTAGTACGAAAAAGAACTGCCGCCCCGCGGAATCTCCGCGGGGCGGCAGCCGTAGGTTTCGCTCGTCACCGTCTGGCTGGCCACAGCGAGGTTACTCGCTGCGGTGCCGCACGATGCCGGGCTCCTCGCGAGAAACGGCCCCCTTGGGGACCGCCGCATCGGGAGGTGATGGTGGGCTGCGTCAACGGCTCGCCCGTCGACTTGCCGCTACGAGAGCAGCCCTCCGGTACAGTCACATTGCGTCACTGAATCACCTCCTTTGCTACGAGAAACCCGGTCGATTCGGCCACTGCGAGGCCGCCGCCGGGACGGATAACTTCCCCGGCCGTCACCGGAGACCAACACTCTGATAATAGACCCGTACACGCCCGGGGAAAGCAACCGGAAAACACGTGGAAACGGCACGGCATCCCGTCCCGGCTCATTCCCGCTCGGCAAACACGACCCGCCGGTTGGGCCGGTCGATGCCCACCAGGCCGCCGGTGGCCGGATCGGCGGCGATTCCCTGCCCCGGAAACGGGCAGCCCAGGGCCTCGACAAACACGAGTTCCGTTCCTGCCTCCGGCAGGGCCAGGCGGTAGAGCACCGGGAAGTGGTGGTGCGAGACGAGCAGCGCGCCCCCGTCCCACACGCCCCCCGAGGCACTCATGCCATCCCAGTCGGCGACCACCTCGGCCGGAAACGTGAACCGCCGGGCCTCCCGTTCGAGGCCGCCGTCTGCATATTCGACGAGCACGGTGCGGGCGTTTTCGGAACGATACCAGGCGAAACAGCACCACCAGTTGCCGTCACGCTGCACGCACCACACGAGGCTTCCGGGCGGATCGGCGAAGCGATGAAAAAGAGCGAGCTCACCCGTGGCAGGATCGAAGACACGGATGTCGCTCTCCGGCGGCTCGGCGGGATAGTTGGAGTGCGCGCAGTAGACCTTACATTCGTGCACAAAGCCGCTGTTCAGGTGCTTTGCGTCGGGGGCGGTGCCGGTGGCTAACAGCTGCCCGGTCGTGCGGTCGTACCGGGCCACCGTCGTATTGGAGATCGCATAGGCATGGCGGTTATCGGCAGCCGCGGCCTGGGTGGCGTGGGGGGAGGCGATGAGCCGCGTGGTTGTCCAGCCGGGCTGGCGGTCGACCGCGGTCGTTTCGGGCGACGCCGCGGGAGCAGACGGATCGGCACCGGCCGGCAGGACGGCGGCTGCGACCATGATCAGAGCCGCCGCGACTCCCGCCACGCTTCCGTTCGCCCTCAGGGCCCCGCCACGCTCAGGCCGATCGCAGTGCCCGGCTCGAAACAAACGTTGAAGCATCGACATCGTGGCAACCTCTCCTCGACAGACCGGGGAAGAGTCAGGATACGACGCGGCTCGCTTCCGCGCAAGCCATCAGGCCCTGTGGCGGGCTGTTTGTCGGCTTCCGCGCATCCTTGCGCCAGCGAGTGTCCTGCTGGTCGTCCCCCAAAGGCCCGACCCATTCCCGCCGCTCAGCGGCCGTACGAACCGCCTGCCGAGCCGTACGTACCCCCTGCCGAGCCGTACGAACCGCTCGAAGACCCCCACGATCCGCCGGAGGATCCGTGCCGCCGGGCCCGCTTCTCAGCCCGACGAGCCCGCATACCACCGAACGAGCCACCGCTACTGCCTCCGGACGACCCCCAACTGCCGCCCGACGAGCCACCATGGCCGGTGGCGTATCGGACCGAGCCGCCAGACGAATTCCCCGCGGCCCCTCCGTTGCTGCCGTACGCCACGGTGCTGTACTGATCGTCCCAGCCGGCCCGCACATCGATTGGTGCCGCCGCCGCGACACCACACACGAGCATCCAGACCACGCTTCTCTTCATAAACATCGGATCACATCTCCCGGGAAGTGGTGACCGTCACCGGGAGTCGCACGGCGGCGCCCGATGAGCGGCCTTGCAACGCCGCAAGGATACGCCCGGCGGTGCCATGAAAATCAAGCCTGGTGCGGCTGTGGCACGTTCTTCGTGGATGCGGCGCGGTCCTGGTCCCTCTCGAATCCACGGACACCCTATTTCTTGGCAGCCTCTGCCATGGCGGCCTTGAGACGCAGTAGACTCCGCGGGCAACACCCAAGAGGCCCCGCATGGCATTCGACGACGAAGGCGACGACTCCGACGACGGCACCGTTCCGTGCCCTGCTTGCGGCGAGCCGATGTTTGAAGACTCGCCCCGCTGCCCCACCTGCGGCGAGTACGTGTCGGCCGACGGTGCGTCCAGCTCGCCTCGGCCCACGTGGATTGTGGTCACCGTGCTCGTGTGCCTGACGGCGGCGGTATGGTGGGTCGTCGGCGGCCTCTGAGCCCACTCCGGAACCGGCCCCGCGAGGAGCCTACCCCCCGCGGCCAGGCTTTTTCCCAGTCGTTCGCTTCATAGCCGGTCGCTTCGCCTTGGCCTTCTTGGCCACTGGCTTGGCCTTCTT
>JBBEEF010000199.1:0-14003 GCA_040880915.1 Pirellulales bacterium | reverse complement strand
CTCGTGCTCGACAACTTCGACCACATGAAGGCCTACTGGATCATGCTCGGGATCGGCACCGCCCAGGCGGCGCTTGCGTATGGGGCCGACGACCTCGACGGCACGGTCCGCCACGAACTCATCTACCACGACGCCGGGGCAACCACGCCCGAGATCCTGTCGGTGGAAGACATCCAGAGGCTCATCCGCGAGGCTGGCCGCCAACCGGTCGAGCGAGACACTCTCTACCACCGCGTCGAGCGGGACGGCATGGCCTGGCGGTCGGCCGAGCCGGCCATTTTCACCTCCGGTAGCCCAGCCGTGTCACCGCCGGCCTAGCCTAGGCCTGCCTCACCCGACCTGGCCCAGGCCGAGCATGGCCCCCCAGCGGTCGATGACAAGCTTGCGGAGCCGGTCGTATTTGGGGTCGGCCAGTTCCGGATCCTGCTCGAACACGGCCAGGGCGTCGCGGCGGGCCTCGGCCACGACGGCCGAGTCGCGGAGCAGGTCGGCGAGGTAGAGCGGCGGGGCTCCGCTCTGTCGCGTGCCCACAAGGTCGCCGGGGCCCCGCAGGATGAGATCCTGCTCGGCCAGGGCAAAGCCGTCGCAGGTCGCCACGAAGGCGTCGACCCGGGGGTGGGGCTCGTCTCCTGAGCCCGTCACAGCCCCGCAGATGCCGCGGATCGGCCCACGGGCCACGCGACCGCGGAGCTGGTGGAGTTGGGCCAAGCCAAACGACTCGGCGTCAAGGATCGTCATGACCGTCGCCTCGGGCACGTCGATCCCCACCTCGATCACGCTCGTGGCCACGAGCACGTCGAGTCGACCGGCCCTAAAATCCTCCATCACCCCCGCCTTGGCCGCGGGCTTGAGCCGGCCGTGCACGAGCCCGAGCCGAAACGCCTCGAGCGGCCCGTTGGCGAGTTCCTCAAACGCCGACGAGATCGTCGCCAGGTCCCGCTTCGACTCTTCCACCGCCGGCACCACGACATAGCCGCGGCGGCCCGCGGCCACCTTCTCACGGAAGAACTCCCACCACCGGTCGCGTTCGGCCGGCGTCACGCGGTAGGTAGCCACGGGCTGCCGGCCCGGCGGCTGCTCGTCGAGCGTCGAGACATCGAGATCACCATAGACCGCATGCGCGATCGTTCGCGGGATGGGCGTGGCCGTCATCACGAGTGTGTGCGGCTCGGCCGCCCCCTGCTGGAGCACCGCCCGCTGGAGCACGCCGAAGCGGTGCTGCTCGTCGATCACGACGAGGCCCAGGTGGCGAAACGTAGACGATCCGAAGACGAGCGCCTGCGTGCCCACGACGATGTCGGCCTCACCGGAAGCGATCCGCTCCAGGATTTTCTCCCGCTGCTTCGCCGGCTGGCCCCCCATGAGCAGTTGCACCTCCACGCCGCTGCCAGCAAGCAGCCGCTCGAGCGAGGTGAAGTGCTGGCGGGCGAGGAGCTCGGTCGGGGCCATGATCGCCGCCTGATACCGAGCGGGCTTAGCCGCCGGGGTGCCCGGCGCGGGAGTGTCTCTTACCGGGGTCGCGTTGCCCGCGGAGGGCACCGGCGTGGCCACCGCCGCCAAGGCTGCGTAGACCGCCACGGCCGTCTTGCCGCTGCCAACGTCTCCCTGAAGGAGCCGGTTCATCGGCTCTCTCTGTGCGAGATCCGCCGCGATCTCGCCACAGACCCGCCGCTGGGCGGCAGTGAATTCAAACGGAAACCTGGCCCGGATTCGGGCATCGAGCCGGGCATCCACAAGGATGGCGGGGGCCGCGTGGGCCCGCTTCTGCCGGCCGCGGTGCATCCGCAGCGCCAGCTGAAGCATGAACAACTCCTGGTAGACAAGCCGGCGGCGGGCCGCGTTGATCAATAGCTCGCTGCTCGGGCAATGGATCTCCTTGAGCGCCATCTCGATCGACAAGAGCCCCTTCTCCGCGAGCATCGCCTCGGGAAACGCCTCGGGGCAGATGCCCGCGGCGTGGTCGAGCGCCGCCTGCACGGCGATCCGCACCTGCGACTGCTGCACGCCTTCGGCAAGCGGATAGATGGCCAGCCACTCCGAGGCATGGGCCGCCTCGTCGCTGGAGAGCCAGCGGACCTCGGGGTGGGCAAACTCCCAGCCCCCCCTGCCCCGCCGCGGCTGCCCCGCGAGCACCACCCGCATTCCCTGTTCGAACCGCTTTGCCATGAAGGGCATGCTGAACCACACGCCACGGACCCGGCCGCCGGTGGCGTCGACCGTGACGGTGAGCATCGAGCGGCCGGCGAAGGTGGTCCGCGTCGCCACGTCGCTCACCGTACCCCCCACCGAGGAATGCTCTCCTTCCACGAAGTCGGCGATCGAATGCGCGCCCGAAAAATCACGATAGTCGCGCGGGAAGTGCAGGAGCGCGTCGCGGACGGTCACGAGCCCGAGCTTCTCGAGCTTCTCCGCCCGTGCCGTTCCCACCCCCGGAAGCCGCTCGAGGCGGGTGGCGAGGCTCGGCTCGAGGCTGGGCGGAGAGGCGTCCATGCGAAACAGTCTAGGAAAAAGCCGACCTTCGAGATTTTCATGGGCCGAATACGTTGCCGTACGGGGTTGCCCATGCCGACCGAGGGCGTGCACGACGGGCGGCGTGGGAAGCGGGATCGCCCACCAACCCGCAGTCCCCGGGCTCGCGCCCGGGGCTTGTATGCGGGCGAGCGCAGATAAAGGATCGCAATCCTGTGCGGCACGGCATCGGCGGCATACAAGCCCCCAGCGCGAGCTGGGGGACTGTGACGTGGCCCACCGATCGGACAAGAGCCAGGCTCAAGCGGGATCGGCTCCATGGGCCGGCATGGTTGGCATGGCTCAAGCGGCATGGCAGGCGGGGTGGCTTTTGTTCCCGCAGTCCCCGGGCTCGCGCCCGGGGCTTGTATCAACTCCCGATCGCGGTGCCGAACAGGGTGGCCAGGATGGCCGGAGCGATCGGCGACGCGGCACGGGGAACCTACCGGCCACTCACCGGAGCCCAACAAACCCCGTGCAGACTCCCCGGGATTACTCCTTCAGCCGCCGGTAGGCCTCGACCGCCATCCGGTCGCACTCCTCGTTCTCGAGATGGCCCGAGTGGCCCGCCACGTGCGAGAACCGGATCGTGTGGGAGGCGGCGAGGCGATCGAGCTCCCGCCACAGATCCTCATTCTTGACCGGCACGAGCCGTCCTTTCTCCTTCCGCTTCCAGCCCTGGGTCTTCCATTTCGGCATCCAGTCGGAGAGCCCTGTGCCCACGTACACGCTGTCTGTGACGAGTTCCACCACCGTCGCCCGCTTGAGCTGCTCGAGGCCACGGACGACTGCCGTCAATTCCATGCGGTTGTTGGTGGTGGCCGGCTCGGCACCCGAGTCTTTCGTCTCGCGACCGCTATCCGGGTGACGAAGGATGTAGGCCCAGCCCCCAGGCCCAGGGTTGCCGCTGCAGGCGCCGTCGGTAAACAGGATCACCTCGGCGGCGGTCGAAGACTTCGGCATGAATGCTTCCAGCGTGACAGGGAACGGTGGCAACGGTTGCTCAGGCGACGCCTCGTGTCGCCCCCAGCGTGGTGTTCTCGGCCTCGTCTTCCACCTCGAGCTGCCGCGGCAACTGGACGGTGAACCGGCTGCCGAGGCCAAGCTGGCTCTCGAGTGACACGTCGCCCCCCAGGAGCCGGCACAGCTCCCGCACGATCGACAGACCGAGGCCCGTGCCCGAGAATTCTCGGGTCATCGCATCGTCACGGCGGAAGACGTCTCCCTGCCGAAACTTCTCGAAAATCGCCTGTTGGTCGGCGGCAGCAATGCCCACCCCGGTATCGACCACCTCGAGGAGAAACCCGCCCGCGTCGCCACCGGCCGGATCCTCGTCCAGCCTGGCGATCACGTCGACCCGCCCCCCCTCGGGCGTGAACTTGATGGCATTGGAGAGGAGATTGGCCAGGATCTGCTGCACCTTTGCCTGGTCCTGCTCGACCTCCTCGAGGCCCGGGCCGACCTCGTAGGAGAGCTGGATGTTCCGCTTCTCCGCCAACGGCCGCACCATGTCGCACTGCGCGTTCACAACCGCCTCGAGGCGGAAGCGGGCCGGCCGCACCTCCATCTTGCCGGCTTCGATCTTCGCGAGGTCGAGGATGTCGTTGATCATCTCGAGCAGCATTCTCCCCGACGTGCGGATGTTCTCGACATACCGCTGCTGCTTGGCGTCGAGCGACTCGATCGACCCGAGCACGTCGGAGAAGCCGATGATGCTGTTGAGCGGCGTCCGCAGCTCGTGGCTCATCGTGGCCAGAAAATCTCCTTTCAGCCGGTTCGTCTCGTAGAGGTGGAGGTTGGCCTGGGCGAGCTCGTCTACCTTCTCGTCAAGGGCCCCGTTGGCCTGGCGAAGCTCGCCCTGTGTGTCGAGCAGGCCGCGGAGCATGCGGTTGAAGGCGACCCCGAGTTCCTCGAATTCGTCCGCCGTGTGGATGTCGGCCCGGGCCTCGATGTTTCCCCGGCGAACCTCATCGCTCACGTCGCGGAGGTGCTCAAGGGGCTTGACGATCACGTAGCGGACGATCGCGTAGGCCACGACCATGGCCAAAAACACGGTCACGATCGCCGTAGCCAGGAGCAGCGCCCGGTTACGGTTGATTGCCTTGCGAGTTGCGCCGTCGGGCATCACGAGCTTGACCACGGCCATGAGATCCCCCTCGGCCAGCTTCGGCCGCCCGCCCCCCTCACCGCCGCCGGTCGTGCCGCGGTACTCGTGGCAGAGAACACAGTCCTGGCGGAAGCGGATCGGCTGGTAGTAGTGATACTCCGCGTTGTTGTCGGTGCGGAAGTCGCGGCACTCGAACCGGCCCGCCGTGTCGGGGAGCGGCTGGCCGGAGGCGGCCGGTGACTCCGCCTGGAATTCCGCAAGCACCGCGGCATCGAGCGGTCGGTAGCCCTCCCGCTCCTCGGCCGAGGCCTCGGGCCGCAGGAACCGCCATTGATACCGTTCCCCGAGAAGCCGCTTCTCCAGGCTCTCGATCGTGCTGGCGTATTGCTGCTCCTGCTCGAGCATCTTCCAGTGGTGCTGGAGCATGATCGCATCGACAACGTGCCGTGCGGTGGCCTGGCTACTCGAATAGACGAGCTGCTCGGTGCGACTGCCATACCACCAGAAGCTCGCGGCGATGAGGACGAACAGGCACAGCCCGAACAGAAATCGGACCTTCCGTTCGAGACTCGTCTCACCGAGGATGTCGCGGATGGAGCGGTAGGACATGGGCATGGGCAGGGAATGGCAAGGGTTTTCGCTCCATCCTACCCGGCGCGGTTGCTCTAGCCCTACAACATCTCCACCGGATCGACGTCGACGATCCAGGCGAGATCGGGGGGAGTCTTGAGGCCCGCGGTCGCCCGGCGGACGAGGTCCCGAAGGGCCGCCCCGTCGGGGCCGTGTACCTGGAGGTGCCAGCGGAATCGCTCGCGGAGCCGGGGAATGGGGGCCGGGGCGGGCCCGAGCACCCTCACGCCCGGCTGGCCCGTGCCGCCGCCGACACCGCCGGCCTCGTCCCGCAGCCGCGTCACAAGATGGCCGGCCCACTCCGACACCCGCTGCTCGTCGGCTCCGCGGACCACCAGCCGGATCACGTGCCCAAACGGTGGGTAGAGCAGCGCCTCGCGGATCGGCAGTTCGCTGCGAACGAACGCCTCGTAATCATGGGCGGCCGCGGACCGGATCGCCGGATGCTCAGGCGTGCTCGTCTGGACGACCACGCGACCCCCAAGCGGCCCCCGGCCGCTGCGGCCGCCTACCTGCGTGACGAGTTGGCAGGTCCGCTCCGCCGCCCGGAAGTCGGCCAGATGAAGCGCCGCGTCGGCGTTGATCACCCCCACGAGCATCACGCTTGGAAAGTCGAGTCCCTTGGCGATCATCTGCGTGCCCACGAGGATGTCGATCTGGCGGTCGCGGAAGGCGTCGAGGGTCTTCTCGTGGCTGCCGCGGGTCCGCATGGTGTCGGTGTCCATCCGGGCCACGGCCGCGTCGGGGAAGGCCCGCCGAACCTGCTCCTCGAGCCGCTGCGTGCCGGTGCCGCGATGGACGAGGCCAGGCGCCCGGCACTCTGGGCAGTCGGCCGGCAGCCTGTTGACGAGGCCGCAGCCGTGGCAGATGCCCCGGTTGCCTGGCTGGTGGAGCGTGAGGGCGAGATCGCACTGCGGGCAGCGGATGCAGTGACCGCAGGCGCGACACTGCACCTGGGTGGCAAAGCCACGGCGGTTCAAGAGGAGCATCACCTGGCCCCCTGCATCGAGCGCCCAGCGGATCCCGGCCGCCAGCCGCGGGCTCACCGCACCGCGAGCCCGCGCGGCAGGGTCGCGGAGGTCCACCGTGATGACCGCAGGCAACTGTGAGCCCCCCACGCGATCGGCCAGCCGGCACATCCGCCACTCGCCGGCGAGGCACCGCGCGAAGGTCTCGAGCGCCGGCGTCGCCGAGCCGAGCACGAGCGGCACGCCCTCAGCCCTGGCGATCCACTCGGCCACGTCGCGGGCGTGATAGCGTGGCGTTGTCGCCTGTTTGAAGGAACTCTCGTGCTCCTCGTCGATCACGACGAGGCCGAGCCGCGGCGCCGGCGCGAAGATTGCCGAGCGGGCTCCGACCACCACGTTCACACGGCCGGCCGCGATCTCCCGCCACTGGGCATGCCGCTCGGCGGAGGTGAGGTGGCTATGGAGCACCGCGACCGTGCCGAAGCGAGCCCGGAAGCGGTCGCAGGTCTGGGGCGTGAGGCTGATCTCGGGCACGAGCACGATCGCCTGCCGGCCGAAGGAAATCGTCTCCTCCACCGCCTGGAGATAGACCTCGGTCTTGCCGCTGCCGGTAACCCCAAACAAAAGGATCGTCTCGTGCCGCCCGGCTCGCATGGGGCCGGTGATGGCGGCAAGCGCCAGAGCCTGGGCCGGGGCGAGCTCGGCCGGTCGGTCATGGGTGATCCCCGGTCGCTCGGCGGCAGCCGCCCGGCGGACCTCGACGGTGCCCACCTCGCGCAAGAGCCCGTTCTTCACAAGCCGCGTGATCACCGCACGGCTCGCGCCGCTGGCCGCCGCCAGCTGCTCGGCCGTGGCTGGCTCGGCGGCCGCGGCCAGCACCTTTTCCTGGGCGGGCGTCAGCTTCCGGTCGGGAGCCCCGCCCGTAGCGACCAGGAGCGGCGAGAGCCGAGCCCGCTGCTTCAGCCGCACGCCGGC
The DNA here is from genome assembly GCA_040880915.1 of Pirellulales bacterium. GTDB lineage: Bacteria > Planctomycetota > Planctomycetia > Pirellulales > UBA1268 > QWPN01. The sequence goes on along the minus strand of JBBEEF010000199.1, from coordinate 6,815 downwards.
CGGCAGAACCGCCTCGAGCACCTCGCCACGGCGAGCCAGCCACCGCTCGGCCATCCACTCGGTGAGTTCGAGCATGCGTCGCGACAGCAGTGGCTTCTCGTCCTCGACGCCGGCCACGCTCTTGAGCGGCGACTGGGGCAGTTCGCCCGACCGCACGGCCACGCAGTAGGCCAGCCGCAGCCGGTCGGCCTTGCCGAGCGGCACGCGGACCCGGCGGCCGGGCTCGACACTGGCCACGAGCGGTTCGGGAACGAGGTAGTCGAGCGGCTTGTCGACGCCGTCGGGCAGCACAACCGTAGCAACCGTGCCGTGCCGGACGTCGTCCTCGACCCAGGCGGGCCGGTACTCGAAGAGGTCCTGCTGAATCGGCCGGTCCGTCGCCATGCTACGGATTCTAGATCATCCGATCGGGGGCCTGGGTTGTTCGTGCAACATGGTTTCCGAAGAGTAGCGTGAGTTGCAAGGGTCTTCAGCAGAATCCGTGGGTAAGAACCGGTTCTGAAGACGCCTCAGCACGACCTCCGAGAGGTCTCTGCAGCCCGCCGCTTCGCGGGGGAATCACCGCCGAGGTCCGGCGGGCCGAGGTCGCCACGCTCGGCCCTGGCGGAGCGGAGCGCTGCCTCCGCGTCCCTGCGCTCGGTGACATCGGTGAAGGTCACGAGCAGCGTGTCGCCGCTGGCGGCGTTCGAAGGAGTCGCCGAGCACAGCCGTAAGCGGCTCACTTCGGCGACTCTCCGACAATTCCCTCATGCCACCGGGGGCAACAGCCGGGCCAACTCGACGACCACGCAAGCTCCGGCATCATCGACCACGCCGTTGCATGCGAGCGATTCGCCTGGCTCGACGCTCGCCTCTTCGGTGTAGCCGCTCGCGGACGGACGGCTCACCGCACGACTTCCGGTCGGCTGGCGAAATACCCGTGTCCGTCGGGTGGCCGCGTCGATCACCCAGACTTCCGGAATGCCATGCCGGGCATAGAGCGGCACCTTGGTGCCGAGATCGTAGGCAAGGCTTGTATCGGCAACCTCGATGACGAGCAGGACGTCGGCTGGCCCCGGGTGGGCTGTCGTGTAGCAGTCGGCCCGGGGCCGCAGGATCGTGAGATCGGGCTCGGGCTCGCTGAGGTCGTCGAGCCGCAACGGGTTTTGGCAGCGAATGAAGGCGGACTCTCCCGCCCGTCGGCCGAAGTGCCTCGCGAGCACATCCACAATCGCCGCATGCATGGCTCCGATCGGTGAGATGTCGATGATCTCCCCGGCGATGAGTTCCACGCGGTCCGCGGGGCCGAGAATGCCCGCCTCGCCCATGCGATGAAACGCGTCCGCCGAAATCAGATGGCGGGACGGGGCGGCAGACTGGCTCGTGGCCATGGTGGCGGGACCCTCGCGGCGACTGCCCGGGCGAAACAGTTCGGAAGTATACAGAAGCACACCACTCGGTCAAGCCGGCACTACGTTCCGCCGCTCACTCGGCGAGCGCCGGGTTCCAGAGATTCCGCTTGGCGGCCGGGCCTGTCCCGTGTTCTGGGCCCGCCCCACTTTTTTGAGTGCGGCCCGTGCCGACCAGAATTGCCTCACGCTGCCCGCCCGGGTCTCACGCTGGCCGTTCGGTAATCTGGTGGGGCGTCGATTTCCCCGCAGCGAATCAAGCGAACCTGGAAAACCTCATGCGGACCGGTGTGTTCGGCGGAAGTTTTGATCCGGTGCACTACGGCCATCTGCTCGCGGCGGAGTCTGCGCGGGAGCAGATGGCCCTCGACCGTGTGCTCTTCGTGCCGGCCGCGGCACCACCACACAAGCCGGGCCGAATCCTGGCGGAGGGACGGCACCGGCTCGAGATGCTCACCCTCGCCATCGGCGGCCACGACGCCTTCACGGCGTCGACGATCGAACTTGACCGAGGAGGCACAAGCTACACGGTCGACACGCTGGCGACGCTGGCCGCCGAACATCCTTCCGACCTGCTTGTGCTCCTGCTCGGACCCGACGCCCTGGCGGGCCTGGCGACCTGGAAGGATCCGTGCCGGATCGCGACCCAGGCCGAGATCGTGCCTATCGAGCGGGAGCGACTCGACGACGTGACGGCAGCCGCAGCCGTCGGCGACCTGGCGGGCGTGCTCGGTGTCGCGCCCCTGGCGGCGATCCTCGGCCGCCGGGTCCGGATGCCGGCCGTCGGCATCCGGGCCACCGACCTGAGGGCGGCGATCGCGGCCGGCAGGAGCATCCGCTACCGCACGCCCCGCAGTGTCGAGCAATACATCATCACGCACGGCCTGTACCGCGGCACATGACAGCCCGGGCCAGTCAGCCCACGCCCCCGCGAACGGCGGCCAGGCGGGAGGCCAGGAGCATGCTCTTCGGCTCCGCTCGTACGCGGGGATCGCTGGCGAGCGCCCGGAGCACCAGCTCGAGTCGCTCGGCCGGCCCTTGCTCGAGATTGAGCAGCAACTGCCTTCTCCCTCCCACCAGGCACGGCCCGCCGGGCAGATCGCCGAGCGGTTCCTCCCGAACGGTGTAGCCGATGTCGGCGGCAAGCTGGCAGGCCTCGGCAAGGAGGCCGAGCGTGTCAGTCATGCGAGCGTGTCACCCCTGGTATTTGACAGACTGGGCGGCGGAAAGACGGGGAACAAGCGGTCGCGTCACCGCGGCCACTGATTTGGCAGGCCGCGCTCGTCACGACGGGCGTCGACGGCCCGGCGATACTCGGTGTAGCGGGCTCGATCCTGCGGGCTCGTGCGGTCGATCATCGACTTCCGCCAGCGGTTGCGTTCGTCTTCGCTCCGGTTGCTCCAGGGCGCGGCTGACCGGCCGCTGGCAGGGGCGGCCGCGGTCTGGCCGCCCGCCGGCGAGCCCTGACCGCCTCCCAGGGCGGTCATGACCGAACGGCCAGCCTCGAACGCCTTGCGCATCATTTCGTCCTGGTTGATCTGGCGGTCGATTTCCGCCTGCCGCTGGTTTGGTGGCAGGGCGAAGTAGCCATCGATCCGGGCCCGGAACGCCGATTGAAACACCGTTCCCGCAGCCCGCTCCGCCTCAGGCCGGAGGTGCTCGGGCAACGCCTCAGTCTTTTGCCGGATCTCCATCATCGAAGTGACGGCGGCCGTGGCCTCGATCAGATTGGCTGGGCCGCCGTTCTGGCCGTAACGCTCCCGGGCCTGTTGCTGGAGCGCCAGGATCTCCTGGACGCGGGGATCGGTTCCGAACCTGATCCAGCCCGTGAGCCAGGCCACGAGCAACCCAACCAGGGCGACGGCCGTGAGGCCCAGCCCCCACGTGACGATCGGCGACCGCGATCGAGGGGCGTCGCCGGAGTTTCCACCAGGATGACGGGCGGATCGAACGTGGGCCGTGCTCATTGCCTGGGTGCTCCTGGAAGGTCTGCCGTCGGGGCCGAAACCTGATCAGAGATTTTCAACGTGGCCGTCAAGATACAGGAAGTTGCGGGCTCCCTCGGGGGGCGTGGGCCGCTCGTTGAAGTCGCTCTCGCTGGAACTGCCAAACACGGAGAAACCTCCGTGAAAGGCATCGAACTCGTAGAGCACCCAGAGCCGCGCCGACGAGCCCTGGTTGCCGCGGTAGGTCAGCGCCTCCTCCCGGGTCCGCCCCACGGTCTTGCCGATGGCGGGATCGGTCTTTGTGAGCCGGCGGGCGGGGTACTCGTAGCTCGTACCCTCGTAGGCCGCATCCTTGTATTCGGCCGGGCGATCCGCCAGCGAGCGGCCGATCCTTGCAAGCTTCTGCTCGAGATCGGTCAGGTAGGCCTGGGGCCGCACGAAATAGGCCGAATCGGAAGGGCAGCGAAACCCCTCCCGGTTGTCCTCCATGAACGGCCCAAGCACAGACACGATGCTCGGTTTGATTGGCCGCTGCTCGGTGAAGAACTCGAGCTCCTGGCTGGGCACGACGGCGGCATCGGGAAACCGCCCCTTCTGCCCCTGGCCGCTCTTGCGATCGAGGTAGACCTGCGTGGCGATTCCGATCTGCTTGAGATTTGACTTGCAGGCCGTCCGCCGCGCCGACTCGCGCACCGACTGGATCGAGGGTAAGAGCAGCCCGACCAAAACCGCGATGATGGCGATCACGACGAGCAGTTCGACCAGCGTCATGCCCAAGGCACGGCGGACAGCGGGGGCATTTCGGGACGGCATGCGGTTACGGGGCCTGAAGGGCCTGGGTGAACGGTATGGCTGAAAGAACGACTGGCCCCGCGGCGGTAAACTCAGTCTGAAGACTCTCTTTTACCCCATCCGACCCTTCCCGGTTTCCGAGGCCCGGGTCTGGCCGCCAGCGGGAGCGAGGCCGCTCACAACATTGCTGCGGGTCCGCCCCGAGTTCAACGGTCAAGAAGCCGCGGCGGATCACCAATTGCGATCTGGAGGGCCGGCTCGTGCGGGGTCGATACGTCTATTCTGGGCTCGAAGTCTTGTCCCAGACAGGGTTTCGACCGCGCCGAGGGCATGTCGGGGCCGGGCGGGCGGCCGAGCCGGCAAAAAGCCCACGCCGCGGGCAGGCGACCAGCAAAAAGGGTGTCGATGGAACGTGACGGAACCATTCCCCAGCAGCGGACTGAGCAGCAGGCCAGCCTCGTGGCCCCCGCTCCGGGAATGACCGTCCGGCGACACTCCCCCGGGCCAGACGGCGAGGCCGCCAGTCTCCGCCGCGAGCTCGCAGCCGCCCGTGCCGAGCACGCCGCCCAGATCGCCAGCCTCCGCGGCCAGGTGCTCGAGGCCCGCAAGCAGGCCACCCTCGGCGAACTGCTCGGCACAACCACTCACGAGTTCAACAACGCGCTGACGACGGTCCTCAACTATGCCCGGCTCGGGCTGCGGCACCGCGACCAGCCCACCCGCGACAAGGCGCTCGAACGAATCCTCTCCGCCGGCACGCGAGCCGCGAAGATCACTGCCAGCGTGCTTTCGATGGCCCGCAACCGCTCGAACAGGTTCGAGCCGGTCGACCTCCACCTGCTCGTCGAAGACGTGCTCGTGCTCCTCGAGCGGGAGATGATGAAGTATCGCGTCCAGGTCGAGCGGGAGTTTTGCCCCGTGCCCCGGGTGACGGCCAATCCGGGCCAGCTCCAGCAGGTGCTGCTCAACCTTTTGGTCAACGCTCGCCAGGCGATGCCCGAGGGGGGCCGGCTCATCCTGCGGCTTTCCCACGACGAGCCGACGGGTTTTGTGGACCTCATGGTTCGCGACACCGGCTGCGGCATGTCACAGGAGGTGCTGCGGCGGATCTTCGAGCCCCACTTCTCGACGAAGAGCGGTCCCGACGAGACGGGCAAGGGGGGCAGCGGGCTCGGGCTCTCCGCCTGTCGCGAAATTGTGGAGGCCCACCGGGGCCGCATCCGGGTGGAGAGCGCTCCCGGCAAGGGCACGGCGATCACGGTGCGGCTGCCCGCGAACGTTGCCATTCAGCGACCGGCCTGAACCGAGCCGGTGCATGGAGGAGCCCCGACCCGCGCACAAGCCTGCGGATCGAGTGCGACCCGCATCAGGCAGCGTTGCCGACGGTCGGGATCGGGGGGTAGGCTGTCGGGCCCGTCGAATCGCCCCGCCCGAGGCCCCCAATGCCAGCCGTCTATCGCTTCCTCCCCTCGTTCACGCTAGTCGCCACGGTGGTGGGCATCCTGTGTCTGGTCCCGCTCGTGTCTGCCGCCGAACCGGCATCGCCTCAGGCTGCCCGGCCATCCACCGCGGGCGAGCCTGCCTCCCGCGGCGGCACCGTGCCTCCGGTTCCCGACGGCACACCGGAGGAACTCTTCGCCTACATCGAGCGGCTCACCGACCCGGCCGCCTTGCCCGCCTCCCGAGGACGCCAGCGGTATTACCTGCGGAAGGCGGCCGCCGCCACGGCCGACGGGGCCGGCAGAATCATGGCCCAGACGAAGCCGGGCGATGCCGCGCACGGCGAAGCGGCGGCCTTGCGGTTTGCCGCTCTTGAGTCGCTCGGTCGCTTCGGCGAGGCGGGGGCCGCCACCGCCCTGGCCGAGTTCGCCGAATCCCTGGCCGACTCGCCCGACGCAGCCCTGGCCGAGCGGGCCCGGCGGATCGCGCTGCGGGCCCAGATCGACGCGTCGCTCGAGGGTGCGCGGCCCGACGACGTCCTGCCGCTGGTAGGTCGCATCGCAGCGCTCCTCCGCCAGGCTCCCGACGACGCTGAACTCGCCTCCACGGCACTGGGGCTAACGACGAAACTCGGCCGTTTGCCCGGCGGCGATGCCGCAGCGGCGGCTGCCTACGAGGCGTTCCTGCCGATCCTCGAGGCCAGCGACAGCGAGGAGGTGCGGGGCATGGCAACCCGGGCTGCCGGCACGGCCCGCCGGCTGTCGCTGCCTGGCAACCCCATGCGGATCACCGGCACGCTCCTCGCGGGCGAGCCCTTTGATCAGGAGACGCTCGCGGGCAAGGTCGTGCTCATCGACTTCTGGGCCACCTGGTGCGGTCCCTGCGTGGCGGAGATTGCCAACCTCAAGGCCGAGTACGAGCGGTGGCACGACAAGGGCTTCGAGGTTGTCGGTGTGAGCCTCGATGAGGATCGTGCCACGCTCGAGCAGTTCGTGCAGGCGCGGGAGATCCCCTGGCCAGTCCTCTACGAGGAGCCGGGGGGCGAGGGCTGGCAGCATCCGCTGGCCACGTACTACGGGGTCACGGGCATTCCCACAGTCATGCTCATCGGTCGCGATGGCAACGTGATCACGCTCGACGCCCGCGGGAAGAAACTCGGCGTGGCCCTCGAGCGGCTCCTCGGCGAGCCAGCCCCCCGGCTCGCGCCTGCCGCCGGGTGGCACCATGAAGGCATAAAAGCCCCGGGCGC
>JBBEEF010000198.1:3000-14049 GCA_040880915.1 Pirellulales bacterium | reverse complement strand
GTGTGGGGTCAGGGTCCGGTGTGGGGTCAGGATCCGGTGTGGGGTCAGGATCCGGTGTGGGGTCAGGCACATTGAGCGTGACGTTGAACTGCTGCTCGGTAAAGTCTGTTGGATCGAAGATCGATGTGGCTCGGACCGTAATGGTCGCCAGGCCTCCCCGGTCAGCTGCGTAATCGATCAGCAGGCTGCCGTCGGCGGCCACCGTGGCCGCGGCAAGGGCCGGATCGGTTGAAAGTGCCGTGAACACGAGTTCGCCCACGCGGCTGACACCCGTGATCGCCACGAGATTCTCGCGGCCGATGCTGTCCGGGTTGTCGACGCCGGCAGCCGGCAGTTCGTCGAAGGGCGAGCCAAAGTTGTACCGCGGCAGGGTCGCGATCTCGTCGACGAAGCTCATCCCGTCACCGAGCACCCGGCCAAAGGCGGTGAAGCCGCCGTTCTGGCTGTCGAGGTTGCCGGAGTTGTCGGCCAGGTTCACGAAGAACTGGTTGGTGGCACTGTTCGGATCGCTACCCAACTTCGCCATGGCGAGGGTGCCGCGGACATTCGTGTTGCCAGGCTCATTCACGACCGGGCCGAACTGAACGACCGAGTCGATGAGATTTGGCCCGGACTCTGCCAGTCGGAAGCCGCCGGCCTGCACGATGAACCCGGGCACCGAGCGATGGAAAATCGTGTCGGTGTAGGCGCCAGCGTCGACATAGGCCAAGAAATTTGCCACCGTCTCGGGCGTAGTGCGTGCCCGGTCGACACCGAGTTGGTCGAAGAGCTCCGCGTAGATGTCCGGCCCGAAATCGCTCGTGAAGCGGACGACCGTGCCGGTCACCTCGGCTAGGTCAAAGGCTGCCGTGAGGTCGATAACCAGCGCCTGGGTACCGGCGTCGACCGTGATGTCGACAAACGGCTGGACAACATCGACGGCTAGCAACCGCCGCGTCTCAAGGGATTCAAGCCGGCCAAAGGGCTGGCAGCGACGAGAGCGGCGACGACGCATGGCTCAAAACATCCGGGGGAAGGCCCTCGCCCGGCCCTTGTTCGGGCCGCCGCGAAACCCAGTTCTACGGTACCTACGCAGCTCACCCTCTGCCAGTTCGCGGTCGGGGAAAACTGCCAACCCAGGTGTCTATCGGCGCCCGCGGCGTTTTTCGACAGCCCGCACCAGCGCCGCGGCCATATCGGCAGGACTCTCCGCGATCTCAATCCCGGCGTCGGCCAGGGCGGCGAGCTTGGCCTCGGCCGTGCCCTTGCCGCCGGAGATGATCGCCCCGGCATGGCCCATCCGCTTGCCTGGGGGGGCTGTCCGGCCGGCGATGAAGGCGGCGACGGGCTTCGTGACGTGGTGCTTCACAAACTCGGCTGCCTCCTCTTCGGCACTTCCGCCGATCTCTCCCATCATGAGAATTGCGTGGGTGTCGGGGTCGGCCTCGAAAAGCTCGAGGATGTCGATAAAGGACGAACCCACGAGTGGGTCGCCTCCCAGCCCCACGCAGGTGCTCTGGCCGTGGCCGAGCTGAGTGAGCTGCCAGACCGCCTCGTAGGTGAGCGTGCCCGAGCGGCTCATCACGCCGACGCTTCCGGGCGTGTGAATGTAGCCGGGCATGATCCCGATCTTGCACTCGGCGGGCGTGATCACGCCGGGACAGTTGGGGCCGATCAACCGGCTGCCGGAATCGTTCACCACCGGGAGCACCCGGGCCATGTCGAGGACGGGGATCCCCTCGGTGATCGCCACGACCAGTTCGATGCCCGCGCCGACGGCCTCGAGGATCGCGTCGGCGGCGAAGGCCGGCGGCACGAAGATCATCGTGGCGTTGCAGCCGGTGGCGTCACGGGCCTCGGCCACGGTGTTGAACACGGGCAGGCCGGCGACCGATTCGCCCCCCTTGCCCGGCGTGACGCCGCCGACCATGCGGGTGCCGTAGTCGAGGCAGCCGCGGGTGTGAAACTCACCCACTTTGCCGGTGATGCCCTGGCAGATGACCCGCGTGTCACGAGTGACGAGAATGCTCATTGGTGAAAGCCGAAAGCGGAAAGCCGAAAGCCGGCGGGATGGGAAACGAGTTGAGAGGTGCTCGGGTCAGGCCTTGCTGGCGGCGACGACCTTCTGGGCGGCGTCGGTGAGGCCGTTGGCGGTGATGATGGCCGTGCCGCTCTCGGCCAGGATTTTCTTGCCCTCCTCGACCTCCGTGCCCTCGAGCCGCACGACGAGCGGGACGGTAAAACCGACGGTCTTCGAGGCCTCGATGACCGCCGTGGCGATCGTCGTGCACCGCATGATGCCGCCAAAAATGTTGACGAGGATCGCCTTGACGTTGGTGTCCGAGAGGATGATCCGGAAGGCCTCGGTCACCTGCTTCACGTCGGCACCACCCCCAACGTCGAGGAAGTTGGCGGGCTCCCCGCCGTGGAGCTTGACCAGGTCCATGGTGCTCATCGCCAGACCCGCACCATTCACCAGGCAGCCGATCGTGCCCTCGAGCTTGACATAGGAAAGGCCGGCGGCCGCTGCCCGGATCTCAGCTGGCTCCTCCTCGGCCGCGTCGCGGAGGGCCGCGATGTCCGGGTGGCGAAAGAGGGCGTTGTCGTCGAAGGTCATCTTGGCGTCCAAGGCCACGAGCGTGCCGTCTTTGGTGAGCACGAGCGGATTGACTTCGAGGAGCGAGGCGTCGAGGGCGACGAACGCCTGGCAGAGCCGGCGAAAGAAGGTCTCGGCGTGCCGCCACGCTGCTGTGGGCAGGTCGAGCTTCGAGGCCAGGAGCCGGGCCTGCCAGCCGGCCAGGCCCCGGTCGGGATCGAACGGTTCGGAGAGAATCTTCTCCGGGGTGTTGGCGGCGACCTCCTCGATGTCCATCCCGCCGGCGGTGCTGGCGATCAAGACGGGCGACCCGGCCGCCCGATCGACGAGAATCGCGCAGTACAACTCGCGGTCGATGGCACAGCCGCTCTCGACAAACACCTTGCGGACGGTCTGGCCGGCCGGGCCGGTCTGAATCGTGACGAGCGTCTGGTCCAAGAGGCCCCGGGCGATCCGCTCGGCATCGGCCGCGGTCTTGGCCAGCTCCACGCCCCGTTGCCCGGTGGCCAGTACCTGTCCCTTGCCGCGGCCACCCGCGTGGATCTGGGCTTTGACGGCACAGACGGGGGTGCCGAGGGCCGTAAAGGCGGCGGCCGCCTCAGCGGGTGAGGTGGCCACTTTCCCGACGAGCACGGGCACGCCGGCGGCCCGGAGGAGGTCCTTGGCCTGGAACTCGTGGATCTTCATCGGTGGGACCTCGTGTCGGGGCAACTCCGCCGCCGGCCAGGCCGCGGCGAGAGCCGGAAATATCGCAGGAAAAGCCTGCGTCGCAACCCGCCATCGTTTGGCCCCAGGTCAGCGGGATTCCGCGGCAGCCCGCGGGGGCAGGCCGGCGGCCCCAACGGCGGCGGCCCACCGGTCCGGCTCCGCAGCCTCGAGCCGTGCCGCCTCCCGCCCCGCGGGCTCGAGCGGGCAGGCGGTGAGATAGCCCGCGACCGCCCGGCGGATGAGCGGGTCGTTGCTCCCGAGGCGATCCCAGAGCGCCGTAACACAGTCGACGCTTTCCCAGTGCTGCCAGCGGGCCAGGTCCACTACCGCGTCGGCGGCTACCGCGGGGTTTGCCACCAGCCGCGCCGCCGCTTCGGCAATCTTTGCCCGGGACACGGTGGTGGCCAGGTATTGCCAGGCAAACCGCAGCGCGGCGAGCGTGTGCCGCGCGTCACCGGCACGGGTGTCGGCGGCGAGCAGACCATGTGCGCCGAGCCAATCGAGGGCGGCCTCGCCCCGGGCCACGAAGAGTCCGCCGAGCAGCCCGTCGTAGCCGGCCCTGAGGTCAGTGCCAGGTATCAGGAGAGCCTGCTCGAGGGCCCGTGTGCAGGCGTCGGCTTTTGCGGCATCACCGCTCACGCGGGCCTCGGCCGCCACGATCCCGAGTGCCAAGCCGTAGAAGCCCCGGCGGCGCTGATCGATGGCCGGCTCGGTGATCCAGGCTCGGAGGTTCAGCTCCCTAAGCGACCCGGCCGCCGCGACAACGTCGGCGTATTCGGCGAGGCCGAACTCCATGAAGGCGTCTTTGGCGATCGCGGTGTCGGGGTGCTCAAGCCGGCGGGCGAACCAGGCGAGCCGCTCGGCTGCCGGCGCCTCGGCCGGTGGCGCCGTGGCGACATAGCCCAAAAGCGACTCGTCGGCTGCGACTGCCTCGAAGCGACCCGTCGCGTCACCGAAGACAACAGCCGTCCCTACGACAGGTCCGGCCACGCGGGCTATGACCGTGTCGGCCGCGGCGATACCCATTCCACGGATCACTGCCCGGACGATGAGTGGCTGGCTGACGATGCCCTCGTCCTCCCGGGCCTCGCCACCGGCTTCCCCCACGGCGACAACCGCCGCTGCGTCCCGCCGCTGGACGAGTGACCGGCCGACGACATCGCAGAATGGGCAGGCAGCCGCTGCCGCGGCCGACAGGCTGGCAAGGGCGACGAGGCTGGCGAGAAGTGAGCGGGCCGGGGTCATGCGTGCGTGCCGGTCGCCATGCCCCGCTCCTTCTCCATCCGCCGCCTCCAGTAGGGCACGGTGCAGAGTAGGAGTTTCCCCGTGCCCTCGTAGCAGAACGCCCGCTTTTGCCCCGCCAGCCACGCGCTCCAAAGCGACCTCGACGGCCGCCGCATCGTGAGCCGGATGCCCGCCGAGTGGGCCACGACGTAGGGTCCGTCAACGATCAGGCGGTCATCGTGGAGTTCGACCTCCTCGACCGGCCCGTCCACCGCGAGCACCACGTGGCCGTCGCCCGTGAGCGCGGTCTTGTACCAGAGCAGCCCCTCGCCGGCACAGAGTGCCGTGAAGACCCGTTCCCGGTGCACCCGCAGGTTCACCTCACCGTCGCTCGCCCAGAAGCATCGCGTGTCGAGGATCCACCGCTCGCCGGGCCTGATCGGGAACATGTGGTAGCCGCCGAGCGTCGAGTCGAGGTAGACGCTGCCGGTGCCGACGTACCGCGGCCGGAGGATCGACTCGTCGGAGAAGAGCGACACCCAGACCGCGTAGGGCGTCGGCAGCGGCACGGTCATCGTGACGCTGCCCTTGAGGTGATTGAGGGCGTTCCGCTCGGTGCGGCAGTCGTCATTCACCAGGTCGATGCGGACCCAGCGCATCGACTCAGAGTGCTCGATCTCAAAAGTTGCCATCGATCACCACCTCCGCTCCGCGGGTGAGCCCACCGGCCGTCCAGTCGCACGACCAGCCAGGGAAGGCGACCGGCGGGTAGGGGTCGGGGCGGATCGGCCCGTCCGACTCGTGGATGATCTCGAACTGCCGGTCGCCGCGGACTCGCCCCAGCCGGAACCGCTTGGCGGCGTGCTGCGTGGCCGGATCGATCGCCAAGGGCCCGCCCGGGGCGGCCACCTCGATTCCCGCGCCGAGCGCCTGCCGCACGGCCTTGGTCTCGAGCGAACCGGCCTGCTCGACCGCCGCCTTCCAGGCGTAGACCAGCGCGTAGGCCGCCTCCATCGGGTCGCTCGTCACCCGGTCGTAGCCGAACTCACGCCGGAAGCGGTCAACCCAACCGCGATTAGCGTCGCCCGGCACGGTCTGGAAATAGCTCCATGCAGCGAGGTGGCCGCGGGCGTGCTCGGGCGGGATATTCCGCAGTTCGTCCTCTCCCACGCTCGTGCTCACAACCGGCACCTTCTCTGGAGCGACACCCGCCGCCGCGAGCTCCGCGAAGAATGCGGTGTTGCTGTCGCCGTTGATCGTGGAGATCACCGCCTCGGCCCGCGAGGTGTCGATCATCTCAACCGCCCCGCGGAACTGTTTGTGGCCCAGCGGCAGGTAGGCCTCGCCGACCGGCTCGATCCCCAGGGAGCGGAGGTATTTCTTGACGATCATGTTCGCCGTCCGCGGGAACACGTAGTCGCTGCCGAGCAGGAAGATCCGCCGCCGCCGACCTCCTGCCGAGGAGAGCAGCCAGTCAATCACCGGCAGGATCTGCTGGTTGGGGAGGGAGCCGCCATAGATGATATGGGCCGACGACTCGTTGCCCTCGTACTGAACCGGGTAGAAGAGGAGCCGGTCGAACTCCTCGAGGACGGGGATCACGGCCTTGCGGCTGGTGCTGGTCCAGCAGCCGAACAGCGCCGCCGCCCGGTCTTCCTCGCAGAGCTGCCTGGCCCGCTTGGGGAACAGGTCGGCCGACCGTGACTTGGGGTCGGGAGCCCGGATCTCAAGCGGCCGGCCGAGGACGCCGCCGCTGGCGTTGATCTCCTCGATCGCGAGGATCTCGGCGTCGCGGAGCGAGGTCTCGCTGATGGCGAGCGTGCCGGTCTGGGAGTGGAGGAGGCCGAGCATGATCGGCCGGTTGGCCGGCGGCAGCCCGGCGGAGCAGCCGACAAACATGGCCGGGCCGAGCCCGCGGGCCGCGGCGAGGGTGGCGGTGGCTGCCGCACGGAGGCTCTGCCGCCGCGTGACGCGGGCCGGGGAGGGCTGGGACGGCGTGTGGCTCATTCCTGGTTCATCCGCTGGAAAAGCGATTCGAACGGCTCGGCCGAGATGCTCACGTCGCCCCGGAACGGTTGGTTCATGTCGAAGATCAGAAACATCATCGTGCCCAGGTAGGCCGCCAGGATCCCGCCCAGGAGGAGCTGCGTCAGAAACCGCATCTCGAAGAGCCAGCAGATCGCGAGGTTGAGAATGGCCCCCAGGATCATCACGAACCACATCGAGGCCGGCAGGCCCGAGCGAACCGAAAACAGCCGCATCCGCCGCGACTCGAGAAAGTGGTTGAACTGCCGCAAGGCCTCGGCATGGAGGATCTCCTCAGCCGGCGTGGAGGGCTGGAAGTCGAGCAGTTCCTCCTGGAAGGCATCGGCCCGGATCGTGCCCTCCTCCGGGATGATGCCCCGCTGCTGCAGCGGCCAGGCATACTTAATCACGTACCGCGTGTAGTCACGCAGGAGCCAGCGGAGGTTCTGGCCGTAGGGATCGGGATAGCGGGACACATCCTCGTAGAGCGCCGAGAGGGCGGCGGCCTCGCGGGTCACGTTGCCGCCGGCGTCGGCGACGTTCTGATAGGCCGTCACCGCGATCAGCCCGAGGAGCAGGCCGTAGAAGACACCGAAGCAGGACAGGACGTAGCCGACGATGTCGTTGGAGCCGGCCGTGTACTTGACGAACTGCCGGAGGATCGGCCGCAGGAAGATGCAGCCGGCCCAGTAGAAGCCGACGAAGGCGACGACAAAGCCCACGGCCAGTTGGGCCGAGGGGAGGTCATAGAGCCAGTACCAATCCTGAGGGGCGGCGGAGAGGGGAGGAGCGTCCACGGACGGCGGTCTGAATGGTGACGGTGTTGCGGGGTCCGCCGCGGCGGCGGCCTGCCGGGGGGTAGAACCTCGAAGAATCGTAGCACCGGGCTGGCGCTACTTCACCTCGTCGCCATCGAGGGCATAGATCGCAAGATGCGAGCCGTCCGGCCCCAGCAGTTCGTCGATTTTGAACCTGCCGGCCACCGCCACCGGGCGGATTGAGAAATCGGCGGTTTTCCCCGGCCGCATCCGTACGACAACGCAGTCATGGAGGGCCGCACCCGGCCCGAAACAGCACTCCTGGTTGTCACGGACGAGCACGAACTGCGTGAGACCCGTCTGCTGAAAGCTCGGCAGGATATAGCCGCGGATTCGGATCGTCGTCCCGGCGAGCGCCGTCACCCGCTTGGGCAGGAGGTCGCGGGCGAAGGGGCTCCCCTTCTCCATCTCGAGCTTGATGTCGTCGAAGGTGATCTCGCGCGGGGTGGCAGACCGGCGGGACGGCTCGGGAAAACTCGCACCCGCGGCCGGCTGATCGCTGCCTGCGGCCTGTCTGGCGGGGGGCGGCACCGCCTGCCGTTGACCGGGCGACTCACCGCAGCCGCCAACGAATAGCGACGCGGTGACGGTAACGAGACTCAACGTGCGATGCATCGTCCCGCTCCCGGCCCGCGTCCTAGCGGACGACTGCACCGTCGATGTGGTAGAGCACGCCGCCGCCGAGGTCGGCGACACCGGTCGGCTCGACGCGGAACCGGCCGGCGATCTTCACGAGTTGCTGCGTGAACGCGATGCCGCCGGGGTCTGAGAGCCGCACGAGCACCCGGTCGGTGAGCTTGGGGTCGCCACCGAAGCAGCAGTCTCCCTGGTCGCGGCAGAGCAGAAACTCGGCGATCCCCCGCACCCGTGAGCCGGGATAAATGTAGCCCTTGAGGAGCACGTCATGGCCATGGAGCGCTACGGCCGACTCCGGCACGGCCGTCGGCGGGTCACCCGGTAGCGGCTGGAGCAGCGAGTAGTTGATCCGCGCGAAGCCGGGGGGCAGTTCCCGGGCATAGCTCACCGCGAGGAAGCCGACTCCTGTGACGAGCGTGACTACCGAAACGACCAGGCCGCACACCGCCAGGCCCCGGCCGGTAACCGCCTCAGGCCGGCGGGCAACGTCCTTGAGGGCTATGATCGCAAGCACCAGGCCCATGATGGGGACGGCGACGAACGACCAGCCCAGAAAGATCAGGGGCGAGAGGATCGCCACACTGACTGCGGCGATCGCGGTGCCCGAGAGCGTGCGGTAGCCGTCGGCCTCAGCGGCAGGCCGCACGGACCGGTCGTGGGGCAGGGTCGGCGAGTCGAAAAGTCCGGTACTCATGATGCGGTTGTCGGCAGGAAATCACAAACAGCTATCGGGCAGCGGTGCTGCCGGGCTTGAAGGTCGCCCGGGCCACCAAGGCCACGGCGATGACAATGGCCGTCCACACGGCCCATTTCCAGCCGTTTGAGGCGACCGGCGACTCTCGTTTCTGCGTCCCGGTTTCAGCCGTGATCGGGCCGCGGGAGGCAGACTCGTCGGTGGGATCCTCGTCGGCGTGCACAGGTTCCATCGCTTGGGCGAGGGCCGTCTCATCGGCGGGCGAGTCGCCTTCCTGCGGCGCGGCCGCCCCGGCGGCGATGCCGGCCAGGCCGGCGAGCGTGGCGGCCCGCCGCACAGCCTCGGGGT
Source organism: Pirellulales bacterium (assembly GCA_040880915.1). GTDB lineage: Bacteria > Planctomycetota > Planctomycetia > Pirellulales > UBA1268 > QWPN01. Next base: position 5,021 of record JBBEEF010000198.1, on the reverse strand, counting down.
CGATTTTCCGGAGTTCTTCGACCGCCGCCGCGGCCTCCGGTAGCGGGCAGGCCCGGAGATAGTTCACCACCGGCTCGCGGACGAAGATATTGTCTGCCTGGGCATCCTTGAAAATCGCCACGAGCCGGTCCATCACCGACCAGTCCTCCCAGCGGGCCAAATCGGCGATCACGAGGTCGGCGAGCTTTGGCTCATCGAGCAGGAGCCGCAGCGAGGCGAGCACCCGTTCCCGCGGCACAAGATCCGACTCCTCGCCGAGAAACCGCATCGCCATCACCGCCGCATAGGTCTCAGTAAAGGGGATCTCTTTCTCCCGCGCCCCGCGGGCGAGAAACAGCTCGTCTACCAGGTCGAGCGCCTTCTCCCCCTTGAGCGCGACGTAGCAGGCGATCAGGGCGTCGAGGCCGCCGCGGACCTCCGTCTGCTCGGCGGCCGAACCCTCCCCGGAGAGAATGGCGGCGATCCGCTCAGCGTCGGCGGGCGTGCCGCACACGCCGAGCATGGTCGCGTAGAGCCGGCGACGGTTGGCCTGCACCTGGGGATCCTCGATCCAGGTGAGGAGCTGGGCGGAGTCCATCCGGTCCTTGAGACCCTTGATGTCCTCGTAAGGAGAGACGGCGAACTCGTCGTAGGAGTCGCGGGCGAGGGAGTCGTCCTCGTCCTCGAGGTGCTGGATGAAGAAGGCCAGCCGGTCGGGCCCCTTCTCCGGGAGCCCGGCGAGCGCCTTGATGTAGCCGACCGCCCGTTCCCCGAGACGGATCGGGCTGCTCCATATGAGCCGCTCCGGCTCGATCGCCATCAGCAGAAAGAGCGTGCCAACGGGCTTGTCCTCGAGCACGATCGCCTCGATCGGCGTGGCCCCGGCGCCCGTATGGCCGGCAGCGGCCACGAGGTCGCCTCCCTTGATCACCTCGACCACCGCGAACTTCCCCTTGGGGAGCGGACCCTCAGCGAGGGGGCCGACCGCGGCGGTCGGCGGCGGCTCGACGAGTTTCACGATCACCGCCGCGTCGCTCTGGGCGATCTCCTGAGCGAAGGTGAGCGACACAGCCGAGCAGAACGGGCAGGCCCAGGCCGCGGTTGGCAGGGCCAGGCAGGCCAGGGCGACCAGACACGTCAGGTGGCGGGGGATCGATCTCATGACTCTAGTATTGTACGGCTCCGGCTGCCGCGGCCCTACAGCCACTTGGCCACGTCGGTTCGGTAGGCCGCCAGGGCCGGCAGGAGGGCCGCCAGGATCGCCAGGATCACGAGGAAGGGCACAAGCAGCAACTCCCCAAGCGGGGCGGAGGAGAAAAAGCCGGCCGAGACACCGGCGTTGGTGGTGATCAAGGGGCCGATCGCCGCCACGATCCCGTGGCCGAGCACCCATCCGACCAGCCCGCCGCCCACGGCCAGGAGGAGCGCCTCCAGGAGCACGACCGTGAGCACGTGGCTGCGGCGGGCTCCAAGCGCCCGCATCACAGCCACGTCACGGCTCCGTTCGAGCGACGACCCCACCATGCTCACGAGGATCCCGATCGCCGAGACGATCACGACCAGCGTGGTGACGAGCAGCAGAAGTAGCTCGAGCGGCCGCACGAACAGATCCAGGAGCGTGCGGATCTCGCGGACCGGCTCGGCGGCCTGGGCAGCGCGGCCCTCGTTGATCGCGTTCTTGAGCCCCATCGCGAGGAGCTCCGGCGGCATCCCGCCCGGCGAGGCCGTCTGCACGAGGATCGCCGTGACCTCCCGCTGGTTCAATGGAAGTGGTGAGGGGTTGCGGGTGTCATGGGTGGCGGCGGTGGTTGGGTTGGAGGTGTCATGGGTGGCGAGTGTGATGACGCCGGTGGTTGGGTCGGCCGGGCCGGAAGCCTTCGTCGCTGCGGATATTTCGCGATACGCCTGTTGCGATTCGGTTCGGTTTGGGGGCGAAATCTCCAAGGCTCTTCCGGCTTTCGGCCCGGCCTTCTTGGGAGTCGCATGGGTGGCGAGTGTGATGACGCCGGTGGTTGGGTCGGCCGGGCCGGAAGCCTTCGTCG
>JBBEEF010000198.1:0-2900 GCA_040880915.1 Pirellulales bacterium | reverse complement strand
TCGCGATACGCCTGTTGCGATTCGGTTCGGTTTGGGGGCGAAATCTCCAAGGCTCCTCCGGCTTTCGGCCCGGCCTTCTTGGGAGTGGCATGAGTGGCGAGTGTGATGACGCCGGTGGTTGGGTCGGCCGGGCCGGAAGCCTTCGTCGCTGCGGATATTTCGCGATACGCCTGTTGCGATTCGGTTCGGTTTGGGGGCGAAATCTCCAAGGCTCCTCCGGCTTTCGGCCCGGCCTTCTTGGGAGTGGCATGAGTGACGGTTTCTGGGATGGGCTTGGCGTGGCCCTCCTGGAGATAGAAGCCCTCCATGTTCACGTACACGCCGCGGTCTACCGGGGTGTCGGTGCGGGCCAGGATGCCGGTGACAGTGAAGGGGTCGTGCACGAGCCCGTCGTCCGCGCCGTGGGTGGGGGCAAATGTGTCGCCCACCGAGAGGCGGAGGGTCGTGGCGACCGTGCTCCCCAGCACGCCGCCGAAGAACTCGCTGGCTTGGAAATTGCGGCCGGTAGCGAACGTGAAGGGGCGGCCGTCACCGAGGGTGAGCCGGTCGAAGTAGGCGGCGCTTGTGCCCACGACCCGGTAGCTGCGGTAATAGTCTCCCATGCAGATCGGCACGGCGTTTGCGACGCTGCCGGCATACCGGCCGGCGACGCCATCGGGGCGGTCCTCGGCCGGCAAGAAATCCTGATAGACGTCCCAGGCGATGTTCTCGATCGGCTTGCTGACGAGGTAGACGCTGTTCAAGACCAGCTGCAGCGGGCTCCCCTTCGCCCCCACGATGAGGTTGTAGCCCAGCCCCTGCCCGGATGAGAAAGCGTCGTGGACCACCCCGCCGATCACGAGCGTGGCCACGACGAGCGCCACGCCGAGCGCGAGCGACAGGGCCGTCAGGCCGCTCGTGAGGAGCCGTTGCCGGATGCTGCGCCAGGCGATGCCCAACAAAGACATAGGTTAAACCCGCTGCCTTCCGGCCCGGTTGAAGTCCTCGAGCTTGAGCCGCCGGGGAAACTGGCGGGCCACCTCGGGTTCGTGGGTCACCACGAGCAGGGCCACGCCGTGCTCGCGGCAGGTGTTCGTGAGCAGGTCCACCACCTGCTGCTGATTGGCCGCGTCGACGCTGGCGGTCGGCTCGTCAGCCAGGATCACTTTTGGACGGTTGGCCAGGGCCCGGGCTACGGCCACCCGCTGTTGCTGACCCATCGAGAGCTCAGCCGGCTTGTGATGGAGGCGGTGGCCCAGGCCGACCGCCTCGAGGAGCTTAGTCCCCCTGGCCCGGTCCGGCCTGCCGGAGGCGAACGACATCGCCACGAGCACGTTCTCGAGCGCCGTGAACCCCGGCAGGAGGTTGAACTGCTGGAACACGAGGCCCAGCGCGTCGGCCCGGAGCCGATCGCGGCTCCCCTCGGAGAGCCGCGTGATGTCGGTGCCGGCCACGATCACCGTGCCCGAATCGGGCCGCATGATCCCTGAGATCACGTGGAGGAGGGTCGACTTTCCCGACCCGCTCGAGCCCTCGAGCGCCGCCTGCTCGCCGGCGGCGAGGACAAACCCGGGCACGTCGAGAATGTCAACCCGCTCGCCCCCCGGCATGGCGAAACTCTTGCGGACGTTTTCCAGGACGATCACGGGGTCGGGCATGGCAACCTTGAGCCTACCGCGCCGCTTACCACGGCGGCCACGCCGCCGCCGGACCGGGAACGGCGCGGGCCGATTGAGCACCACCTGCCAGCCGGTGTATATTCCGCGTCCCGCTCTTTTCCGTCTCCCCGCGACGTCGCGGGGCCAGCGGCCGGTCCTGCCCCCTCTCGTCCAGGAGATTCGCCGTGCCCATTCGCGTCGGCATCAACGGTTTCGGTCGCATCGGCCGCCTCACCTACCGCGCCATTTTTGAAAAGTACGGCCTCGACGGCGACGTGCAGGTGGTCGCGATCAACGACCTGACCGATGCCAAGACCAACGCCCACCTCCTGGCCTACGACTCCAACTACGGCCCCTTTGCCGCGAGCGTAAGCCACGAGGGCAATGATATTGTCGTCGACGGCCGGAAGATCAAGGTCTTCAGCGAGAAGGAACCGGGCTCCATTGCCTGGGGCAGCGAGGGGGTAGAGATCGTGGTGGAAAGCACCGGTTTCTTCACCGATGCCACCAAGGCCGTGGCCCATAAGCGAGACAGCGTCAAGAAGGTCGTGATCTCGGCCCCGGCCAAGAACGAGGACCTCACGATCGTGCTCGGCGTCAACGACACGGTCTACGATCCGGCGAAGCATCACGTGATCTCAAATGCCTCCTGCACGACCAACGGCCTGGCGCCGGTGGCTAAGGTGCTCCACGAGACCTTCGGGATCGAGAAGGGCCTCCTGACCACGGTCCACGCCTACACCAACTCGCAGAAGACGGTCGACACGGCCGCCAAGGACCTGCGGGATGCCCGGGCTGCAGCCCTGAACATCGTTCCCTCGAGCACCGGCGCCGCGAAGGCGGTGGGCCTCGTGATCCCGGCACTCCAGGGCAAGTTCACCGGCATGGCCTTCCGCGTGCCGGTGGCGACGGTGAGCGTAGTTGACTTTACAGCGCTGCTTCAGAAAGACGCCTCGCCGGCCGAGATCAACGCGGCCATGAAGAAGGCCGCCGCCGGTCCCCTCAAGGGCATCCTGCGGTATACCGACGAGGAGCTCGTTTCGACGGACATGAAAAAGGACCCGCACAGCTCGATCTTCTCAGGGTTCGACACCATCGGCCTCGGGAACTTCGTGAAGGTGGTGAGCTGGTACGACAACGAGTGGGGCTACTCCTGCCGTGTCGCCGACCTGCTCAGCTTCCTCGGGGCCAAGGGGCTCTGACCGCACGCCTCAAGGGGCCGTTGTCGGCAGGCACGGCGTGTGCCGCTAATAGAAGCCCCTA
>JBBEEF010000197.1:1270-14092 GCA_040880915.1 Pirellulales bacterium | reverse complement strand
AAGGGGATGTCTCCCGTTTCGCGGCCCTAAAAACTCGACATCCCCGCTGGTGTTCAACGCGGCGTGTGCGGCATAGAAGCCCCCAGCGCGAGCTGGGGGACTGTGACGTGGCGCACCAATTGAACACAGCCAGGCTCAAGCGGTGTCGTCTCTACGGGGCGGCATGGTTGGCATGGCTCAAGCGGCATGGATAGCGGGGTGGCGTTCGTTCCCGCCGTCCCCGGGCTCGCGCCCCGGGGCTTGTATGGGGTCGGGGATGCCCCGATTTTCAACGCTTCGATGGGAATTTTCCTCCCCCCTTTGCCCCTCGCGGGCGTCGCGCTCGTCTTCAAGAGTGGGGGCACCCGCGTGCCGCCCACCGAGAGCCGGACCCCACGGACCCCACGGACCCCACGGATCATTGCGATGTTGTTTTTCTCTCCTTTCGAGCGACCGGCCTGGCTTCGACCGGCCTGGCTTCACCGCTGGATCCACGATCTCACCCCCGGCGTCATCCGCCTCGCCGCCCAGTTGGCACAGCGGCTCCGCTCCTGCGTGCGGCATGAACCGCTGCCGACGCGGCCGCTGGTGATCGTGGCCGCAGCACTCGCGACCGGCTGTGTGGCCGGGCCAGCCATCCCGGTGGGAGCCGTTGCCGCGGCGTGGGCCTGCTGGCTGGCGGCGGCCGCCTGCGTCGGCGGATGGGCTGTGTTCATCCGCCGGCATCATCCGCGGCCGGCTGCCGTTGTCCTGATCGGGGCTGTGCTCCTGGCTGGAGCTGCCTGGTCGAGGACCAGGCTCGAACTCTTCGACGGCGACGACATCGCCTGGCAACTTGGGTCTGCACCGGTGCCGCTGGCGATCCGGGGCACGGTGGTCGAGTCTCCCCGGAAACTGTTCCCTCCAGCCGGTGACGACCGGCGGGCGGCCGCGGTCGGGCCATCGAGCGGCTGCGTCGTCGCGGTCACGGCCGTGCGGACGGGAAGCCGCTGGCGGCCGGCGGCCGGCCGGGCGAGCGTGATCGTTGCTGCTGAGCCGAGAGAACTTCCCGTCGGCACGCGGATCCGAATCCTGGGCCGGGGCCTCAGGCCCGCTGGTCCGCTCAACCCCGACGAAGCCGATGCCGCGGCCCGGGCCAGGGCAGCCCGCTGCCTGTCGATCGTGCGGGTCTCCGAATGGGGGCAGGTCCGGGTAACGGCCAGACCACCCTGGTGGTCACCCACGGCGGCCATCGACAGGCTGCGAACACGGGCTGTGGCAATTCTTGACGAGCAGGTCTCGCCAACGCGGGCAGCCCTGGCCGCCGCCCTCCTCCTCGGTCAGCGAGATGCGCTGCCGCGGGCCACCGCCGATGAATTCGTGATCACCGGCACAATCCATGTGCTGGCGATCTCGGGGCTCCATGTCGGCCTGTTGGCCGCCGGATTATTCACGATCTGTCGGTGGGCATGCGTATCTCGGAGATGGGCCGGGGTTGCCGTGGCCGTCGTTACGGGAGGCTACATGCTTCTCGTTGGCGGCGGCACGCCGGTGGTGCGGGCAACGATCCTTGTGTGGGTTGCCTGCGGTGCGGTTGCCGCCGGTCGGCGACCCGCCACGGTCAACTCGCTGGCTCTCGCCGCGCTCGTGATCCTGCTCTGGCGGCCGGCCGAGGTGTTGAGCCCGGGTGCGCATCTCTCGTTTCTCTCAACCGGCATTCTCGTGGGCGTCGCCCACATGCTGCGACGGCCGCCGGAACTCGACCCCATCGACCGGCTCATCGAGCGGAGCAGGCCACGGTGGGAGAAGGTCGCCCGCCGTGCCGTTGGCTGGACGGGCGCGGCGGCGGCGGCAAGCGTTGCGGTCTGGCTGGCGACCGCGCCCCTGGTGGCCCACCGCTTTCACATGGTGAGTCTGGTCGGCCTCGCGGTGAACGTGCCGGTGGCGGCGCTGGTCCCCGTCGCGATGGCCTGCGGATTTCTCTGCCTGCTCACCGCTCCGTTCTCAGCCACCGTGGCCGGTGTGTTCGCGGGCGGCTGCGACCTCGCGCTCGCCGCGATCACCACGATTGTGTCGCTGGCGGCCGACCTGCCCGGTGGTCATGCCTGGGTGGCCGGCCCGCCGAGCTGGTGGGTGGCGGGTTGGTATATGTCGCTGGCCGCGACCCTCATCTGGCTCCGTCGAGAGCTGCTCTGTCGGGTAGCCACCTGGGCCACTCTGGCGGTGGTCTGGTCGGTTGTCGGCATCGTGGGCTCGTGGTCCACCCCCCACCCCGCCGCTCCCGGGCTGAGGGTCGTGATGACGGCCGTGGGGCATGGCTGCGGGATCATCGTCAGGTCGCCGTCGGGCCGCTGCCTGCTGTACGACGCCGGTCGGCTGGGAGCGGCCGCCGCCGCGCTACGATCCCTTTCTGCCGTGCTCTGGAGCGAACGGATCACGGCCATCGACACGCTCATGGTCTCGCACGCCGACGCCGACCACTTCAACGCCGTTCCCGACCTGCTCGCCCGCTTCCGCGTCGGGGAGATTGTCGTACCGGCGGCGTTTCTCACGAGCCCGTCGGTGTCAGCGATTGCCGTGCTGGCGGCGGCGGCTGACCGCGGCATTCCCGTGCGGACGGCGAGCGCCGGGGATGCCTTCGCGATCGATCCGCTCTGTCGGGTCCGCGTGCTCCGCCCGTTGCCGGCATCGGATGCTCAAGGCCAACCGGCAGCTTCCGACAACGACACCAGTCTCGTCGTGGCGATCGAAGCGGCAGGCCGCCGTGTGCTCTTCACCGGCGACCTCGAGGGGCGGTCGCTGGGCGAATTCGTGGCGGCCGGCCCGGGCGAATGCGACGTGCTCGTGGCCCCCCACCATGGCAGTCGCACGAGCCTGCCGGCCGACATTGCCCGGGTCACGATGCCGGCGTATGTGCTCGCAAGCGGCCGCGGCGGCCGGGGCTGGCCCGAGGTGGAGGCCGCATACGCGACGGCCGCCGGCCAGACTCCGGCGACGGTGCTGCTCACGGGAAGCGATGGGGCTGTCGCCGTCACCCTCGCCGCGGGCGGAATCACCGCTGAGCGATTCACCGAAGGCCGCTGGCGGCCGCTGCCCGCCCGCGATCAGGTCACGGCCGAGCGGGTCGTGGCCGAGCGGGTCGGCCAGGTCAACAAGGCACCGCCCACGATGAGCACCAGCTGGCTTACGACGTATGTCGCCAACAACAGCAACACACCGCTGGTGAATCCGTAGCTGTGGAGCCCGATCCCGAGCTGGTTGGTGCCGAACCAGCTCCAGGCCGTGATGATGTTGCCGCCAATGGTGAATAGCGCGAAGCCCCGTGGACCGATCCATTTGTCCCACCGGGCATGGAGCACGGCCGCGTTCCAGAGCACGATCATCAGGGCGCCGTTCTCTTTTGGATCCCAGCCCCAAAAGCGGCCCCAGCTGTCATCTGCCCAGAGGCCGCCGAGCACGGTGCCGATGAAGCTGAAGAAGAGCGCGAAGCAAACGACGCCGTAGTTCATCCGGTAGAGACGGTCCTGCATCTCGCGGGCGGCCGCGGTGGCAAGCGTTCCCCGCAAGTTGGTCCAGATCCGGTGAACGATGGCGAAGGTGCCGAACAACCCCGCCAGAAACGTCGCCCCGTAGCCGAGGCTGACGGTGATCACGTGGGTCGAGAGCCAGAACTGGGTGTCGAGTACAGCCTGGAGCACGTGCATCGTGTCGCCCGAGTCGAGCCCGTACGCGACCATGAGTGTCAGGCCGCCAGTGATCGCCGCCACCAGGTTGCCGATCCCCAGCCGGTGGAGCCGCTCGAGCACAAGCCCGGCAAACACACACGCCCAGCCGATGAACACGGCCGACGAGTAGAGGTTTACAACCGGCGGCCGGCCGGTGAGCCAGATTCGCATGCCCAGGGCGAACGAGTGAAGTACGAAGGTGCCGGCGAGAAGCCACCAGGCGAACGTGGCGATGTCTTGCCGGCTCACGAGGAAGCCCGCAAAGCAGGTGATGATCGCCGTCACGTAGAGCCACTTGGCCAGGTCGGTAGGGTTGAAGGCGTTGAACCAGGCCTCAGCGGCAGCCTTGGGGGCCGCGGCACGGAATTCGGGAAGCGTGTCTGCCGCCTCCCGGTATTTGGCCACTGCCGCACTGAAGGCCGGGTCATCGCGATCGACGGCTTCGAGCAGCTCCGCGAAGGGCAGGAGTGCGGGATTGGGCTGGTACGGAGGCTGGCCGGGCCGACCGGCAAGCATCTTCGAGACAAGCGCCGTGACGAGCGCCGGATGGAGCGCCTGCCACTTCGCCGCCCCGTCACCACCCGACGACTCAATGGCCCCCCTGGCGACCGGGGGGATCGCCGCGGGCGGATGGTTGTCTTCGATGAGCCGAGCCCCCTGCATCATCCGCATCACCTGCCCGAGGAAGGCCTGGCGGCTCTCCTCGTCGTCGCCGGTAACCTGTGGCATCGCCGGCGCGTCGTAGGCGAACCGGACCAGGTCGTAGGTAGTCAGCTTCTGCTCGAGCTCGGCAAACTTCCGCTGCACAAATGACTGGTCTTCGCGGGGCAGCTTGCGGAGCGATTCGATCTGCGTCCGCAGTTGCGGCCGCTTCTGCTCGAGTTCGGCGTATGAGTAGCGATGGCCGGGCCGCCGCTCGAGATCGAAGACGTCTACCACCTCCTTGGCGTCGATGCGAAACACGGGGGCCCGGGTGGCCCACTCGCTGCCGACCATCGTGCCAAGCAGCCAGTGGGCTGCCGAAATCCGGCCCTGCGGACCGTCCGAACCGTCCTCCGGCATGGTGACGGTGGTCTTGTTTCCCAAGAGTTGCACGATGTTTCGGGCCACGGTGTCGAGCGGCTTGATCCGGCCCTCGTGGAGCACAGGCAGCCGGCCTGCCGCGGCGATGTCGGCTCCGCCGCCGCGAGGCGACCTGGGCAGAGCTGCAAGCACCGCCAGCCCCGCCACGATCGTGAGGGCCATGATCGGCGTGAAGACTTTCCGCGGCTCGGCCCGCACGCCGCCGGCTGCGTTGATCACCCTTCCCCGCTGACGGGTCGGCCGCCGAGCAGCTTCCCCGGATCCCTCAGTTCGCTCATGACGGTCGGCAAACCGGAGAAACGTGCCGCCGAAGTGCACGAGCATGCCCCAGAACGCCAGCACGCAGGCCACATAGGGCACGAGCCAGCCAGCGTTCTCGACAACCTGGAGGCCCGTCATCTCGCCCTTCTCCCCGCCGCCGAGATCAATCTCGGAATAGGTGCTCTGGTAGAAGGTTTCGCCCCGGTAGCGGACCGGGTTATTCATCCAGACCCGGCCCTTTTGTTCAGCGCCCGTCGCCACGTCGGCGAAGGTCACGTACGACGAATAGTCCCGCGGGGTCTCGCTGGCCGAGTAGTTGATCCGCCGCACGTCATCAAGTGAGACGGTGTACGGTTTGTATTCGCGGCGGAAGCGAAGCTGGAGTCGCCAGGGACGGCCGTCTCCATTGACCGTGTCGCACTCGTCGGTTGCTGCTCCCGCGAAGATCTGCTGCTGGTCATTGAGAAACTGCGTGACCAGATGGGTGCCGAGGTCGCGGCCCGTCTCCCGCTCAACAAGCTGGACGTAGGCCGAGGCGATGTTTGTCTGCGAGGACGCGCCCCCCTGGGGAGGCCGCCCGCTGGCGAGCCATTTCGTGCCCAGGCCGGCCGTGGCGGGGTTGGGGGCGACCGGCCCTACCGCCACCACCTCGGAATTGGGGAAGAAGTCGACGACACGGATCTCGAAGGGAAGGCCGTCGATTGCGAGCGGTTCGCCGCCGGATCGAGCCTTGAGCAGCCTTCCGGAGATGACCGTCACCTGGTCGTCGTCGACCCCGCTGCGGTCGATCACCGCCAGTTCTGTCTCGTCGGTCCGGCAGGCCATGTTCGTGGATCGCCCCTCGACGATCGTCATTCGCTCCTCGATCTGCCGGTCGCCGAACACGAATTGCCCCACCATGAGCAGACCCACTGCCAGGTGGATGAGCACGTTGCCCCCGCGGATCCCGAACACCATCACAAGCCCAGCCAGAAGCACGAGCGACGCCACGCTCGACTGGATGAGCTGCCACATGATCCGCAGGCCTGGCTCGTTCATCTGCCAGTCGGACCCGCCAAAGATCGTGAGCCATGCACCGGCCGCCACAACGGCTGCAGTCGTGCCGGCGACCCAGCGGGCCATCCGGGTGTGGGCGGTGAACGCGGCCGCTGCCAGGCCACCGGCCACCAGCAGGCCGCCGGCCTGCACCATCCTCCAGACAACCAGGTAATCGAATGGGGGGCGGCCCTGCAGGCCGTCGCTATGGTGGCCGGTGAGGATGACCGCCAGCGTGACGAGCCCGCCGAGGAGCGCGAGCACCGAGCCCCAGACCAGCCGCTGCCCCTTGGCTGCGACGTGAAACCGCGTCACCTTCGCCGCCACGAGGTTTACGAGCATCACCAACCCGATCGTGGCCCCGCCGGGAAACGGGTACCAGCCCGTGAGGGTCGACTCGCCGAAGATGGTCACTGGAAAGAAGTCTGAAAACGGAACCCGCGCGAGCCAGCTGTTGAAGTATTCCGCCTTTACCTCAGGAAGGTTTTTTTCGTCCTGAGCCAGGGTGCCCACGAGCAGGAGAAACACCGCGGCCAGGAACATCACGACGGTGATCTTGAGCGACCCGGCCGCCCGCAGCAGTTGCCAGGCGACCGAGTGGCCGGCGGTCTCGGTTCGATTGGAAACAGCAGCAGCGGCCCTGGTGGTGCTGAGCGGCAGGCTTCCCGTGGCCATGATGGCTTCTCCGGAGTTCTCTAGTTCCAGCGGATGCTCGACACGAAGCGGCGAAAGCTGTCTCGTTCCCGTCGCGCGATCGCTGCTGGTCCCTTGAACTTGACGAACAAGGACGCTGAATCATCGACCGGGATCATCGCCGCCAGAATTGCTTCGCCATCGGCGTCGGGACCGGCCGCGGCCGCCTCGTCGAGCAGGAGCACCACCGTTGCCTCGACGTCGCCGGTGGCCACCTTCTCTCCGCTGGCGACAGCTTCAGCGGCTCGGTTCACTGCACCTTCCGGAGTGCCTGGCTCCTCGGGAGTCCCGGGCTCGAGTTGGCCCATCCAGCGGTCGACATTGGCCCGGAGCGTGCCAGCCGCGGGAATCACCGTCACCTCGTGGGTCTTGTCGTTGTCACTGATCAGAAGCGTGGCCAGTCGCATGCCGGATGCTCCCCGGTCGGTCCAGCCATCCGGCGGCTCGTAGCGGAGCCGCAGGCCCGTTGCCCGCGGGGCCGGCGGAGCCGGGCTGGCAGGGGCGGTCTCGGGCGGACGGGGCACCGCATACATCCGCACGTCTCCCGGCTGGATCGACGCGGCGTCGTCACAGCCGATCACGAGGATCGTGAGCCAGGGCAGAAAGGCGGCTGAGCGGCTATGCAATGACCAACTACTCATGGAAGGCTTGGCCGCGGGCAGAATTGTCGGAATGGGAGGCTAAAAACCTACCATACCGCATTATAGCCGGGTGTTCGCCGTCGGCCCCGGTCACCAACCAAAGGTCTTGGTGAGGGCGTTTAACAGCGGCGCGGATACCGGGCTTCCCTGTGGACCGCGAACGGTCTGGAAGACGTCGAACACGACCAGCGCCGAGAGCGACAAAAGGAGGGTGCAGCAGACGAGTCCTACGACCTGCCAGACGGTCAGTGGAGCCGGCCCAGGAACAAGGTCCAGGTCGTCACCACCGGCCACCAAGGACCCCGACAGATCGACCGAGGCGCTCGATCCGTCGAACGACACGGAGGCATCGTCGGCCGCAGACGCGAACAGGCTCGAGTCGCCGGTGTCGTCAGTGGGGATGACGACCGAGGCGCTCTCTTCGTCGGAAGTGTCGGCACCGAGTTCGAAGGCCTCGCCGGCCAACGAGCCGCCCACGAGATCACCGCCGGTCGCCGCTTCACGGCCTCCCGTGAAGCTGACGTCGAGGTCGATGCCCGAAACGCCCACTGCCGATCCTTCCAGTGAGAGTCCGCTGTCGATCGCTCCGGACGCCGGGCCGCCGGCAATGGAGGGGCCGGACAGTCCCGGTAACGAGCCCTCCGCGAACGATCCGCCTATATCCCCGAGATCGATTTGCAGCGTTCCGCTCGCTCCCTCGGCAGCCGCAGCCGGCCCTGCAATCCCGCCAAGCGAAGGTGAGGAGGCCGCGACGATTGAATCGAGCCCGAAATCGTCGGCTTCAAACGACCCTGCCACGCTCGCCGCGGGATCAGCACCCCCTCGAACCACCGTGTGAGACGCAGACACGTTCGCGTCGTTTTCACTCGTGGAGAAAATGGACTCGTCTTCGCCGGCAATTCCACTGATGCTGAGATCCTCATCAGCCGGGGCTGGTGCCAATGAGCCGATCCCGGAAACCGCCAGGTCGAGATCGAGATCAAGACCCTCTTGACCGGCGGATGAGAGGGAAGGCTCATCGAGATCGTTCGCCGCCCGCTCAACGTCCTCCGCCTTGAACTTGAGCGTGGCGCCGTCGCGGATGGGAAACAGAGACTTACGATCGACGAGCCGGTTCACTTGGTCGACGGTGATACCTAGTCGCCGCGCAACCTCTTCGAGCGAGAGAAATTTACCGGCCATGATGGTGGCTCCGTTCCGGATGGCGTGGCCGCGACAGCCTCGGCATCCACCATGTCTGTTAATCGACCCACACCACCTGGTAGCCTACCCGCAAACCGCCTGCCACGGCGTGTTCGGCACTTCCCGCACAGCTCCCCTGGGCTGCCAGATCCGGTCAACGGGGCTGTTCGGGCGGGGGCAGCTGCATTGATTTTCGCAGCGTGGCGGGCTTCGGCTCCTGGGCGTTGAAGTCGCCGATCATCAGATCCCAGGAGATGTCCCGGGTGCTGCGGAGCGTCAGCGTGCCGGCGGCTCCATCGATGTGATACACGGCTGCGTGACGCCCAGCCTGGTCGACCACAACAAGCAGATGGCGACCGTCGTCAAGCCGGCTCTCCGATATCCAGAGAGGGCCTCCGTCGCCCTGGCCTCCCGGCCGCTGGGCAGCGACGCCACCGTTGTGCAGGCCAAGAAACACGGCCGCCAGAACTGCCGCAGCGGTCCAGGTAGCAGTCCAGGTAGCAGTCGAGGTAGGTCTCTGAGTTCTCATGAACGGCCTTTTTTGCCAAGCGTTGCTTCGGCCCGCGGTGATCCCGGGCTCAATGGGGGCAAGGGTTGCACAGCGACACCATCTCGAGTGACGGTGGCTCGCGTGACGGTAGCTTGGGTGACGGTAGCGGCCCCGAGTTGCGGCCCGCAAGGCCGAGCCGGCGTTCTCTATGTTGCCCTGCCGACCCCTTCTTCCCTGCCGATGGCCTAAGGGGGGCGATGTTTCATTCTTCCGAATGTTTCTCTTCAATCGATCAGGCAAGGTGTACCGATTCATTCATAGGGCCGGCCGCGGTTGCGTGGTCGGTCGACCCATCCCAGGCTCCGAAGAGGTATCCGCCGGTGTCGAAGCTCAACGCCCTCTCCGCCGCGCTGCTCCGCTCACCCCTGCTCTGGGGCGGCGCTCTCGCCTTCGCCTTCTTCACGCTGATCCACGCCGGCGTCGTGACCGACCCGTTCGTGATCCGCTACCTGGCCGGCCACTGGGTCGAGTATGCGGAGGTGACGCTGTTCTGCGTCGGCTTGGCGGCCCTCGCGATCCGGGGTATCGACGTGGTGGGCCAGCGCTGGCGGCTCAATCCGGGAATCCTCGGCCCGATCCCCGCGGGGGGTGAGGATCCCGCCGTGGCGACCGACCTGGCGGCGCACCTGCCCGCCGGAGCCGACTACCTGCCGCGGCGGCTGCGGGACGCGGTCGATCTCGTGGTGCGGACTGGGTCGGCCGACAAATTGGAGGACCATCTCAAGTATCTGGCCGACGTCGACAGCATGCGGGCGTCCCAGGGCTACGGTCTCGTGCGGTTTATCGTGTGGGCGATCCCGATCATGGGGTTCCTCGGCACGGTCATCGGCATCACCGTGGCGATCGCCAGCCTCTCGCCTACGCAGCTCGAGAACATTTCCGGCGTGGTCGCGGGCCTCGGCACCGCCTTCGACACCACGGCCACGGCACTCGCCCTCTCGATGATGCTCATGTTTCTCCAGTTTATGCTCGACCGCTACGAGCAGCAGCTGCTCGCATCGGTCGACGACGCGGCCTGGGCGTCGCTCGCGGGCCGTTTCCAGTGCCTCGGTGGCGACGGCTCGGCGCTGGCTGTGGCCCGGCTCGGCGAGGCGGTCAGTCACGGCACCGCTCGCCTGCTTGAATCGCAGGAGCAGGCCTGGCGGGCCCTCGAGCAGACCGCCGCCGCCGGGGTGCGGCAGCTAGTCACTGACGGGGGCGAGCAGGTCCGGGCGGCACTCTCCGCGACACTCGACGAAAGCCTGGCCGGCTGGGCTGATTCGCTCGCCCGCGCTCACGACGAGGCCGCCCTCCGCCGCGAGGACCGCTGGACCAAGGCCGCCGAGTCGCTTGCCACGGCCGTCGCTGGGCTCGGGCGACACCAGGAATCGCTCGGCCGGCAGACCGAACTGCTCGCGGGCGTGGTCGAGGCAGCGGGCGACGTGACCCGACTCGAGCGGGCCCTCGACGCCAATCTCGCGACCCTCACGACGACTGGCCAGTTCGAGGAGACGCTCGCCACCCTCTCGGCCGCTGTCACCCTGCTCTCGGCTCGCACCGCGGTCCGCGGCCGGGAAGATGCCGCCGAGGCCCACCGAGTCGGAAAGGCCGCATGAGCCGCGTCCGGCCCCAGGTCGGGCCTACGATATCGCTGTTTCCCTTCCTCGCCGTGCTCCTATGCACGATGGGGTCGCTGCTGGTCCTGCTCGTCCTGTTCAGCAGTTCGGTGGAAAACGCCGACGCCGATGCCGAAGCGGTGGCGGCTGCTGCCCTCGAGCAAGAGGAGGACCTCAAACTCGCCCGGGACGAGCTCGGCTGGCGGATCGACCAGCTCGAGGGCGTACGGTCTCGCACTGCCGACGACCTCGCGCGGGCCAGGTTCCAGTTGGCCGGCATCGAGGCCGATTCCCGCAGCCTGGTCGACGAGCTCGACGAGCTGGAACGTACGGCCGCAGCGCTCGAGGCCGGTGCCGACGAGGCCGACGAGCCGCTCACCGACCTCGAGCAGCGACTGGCCGCGGCCAAGGCCGAGATCGACGAGGCGCGGCAGGCCGCGGCCGAGCGGCCACCGGCCTATGCCGTGGTGCCCTACGAGGGCGACGCCGGCACGCACCGCCGGCCTCTCTATATCGAGTGCTGCATCGACGGCGTGTTCCTCCAGCCCGAGGGCATCCGGCTGGGGCCGAGCGACTTCGAGGGGCCGCCCGGCCCCGGCAATCCCCTGGCGAGCGCCCTGCGGGCGGCGCGGGAGCATGTGGCAAATCGTCCTGGTGAATCGGGGGAACCGGCGGTGCAGCCTTATCCGCTCTTGCTCGTGCGGCCCTCCGGCGTGATGGCCTACTACGCCGCCCGTGAGTCGCTCCAGTCGTGGGGAAGCGACTTCGGTTATCAGTTCATCGACGAGGACTGGACGCTCACCTTCCCTCCCCCCGACGCCGCTTTGGCCGAGGCGGAGATGCGGGCGGTCGAGGAGGCCCGGCGGCGGCTTGAGTGGCTCGCCCAGGTGAGGCCGCCAAAGCGGTCGAAGCCGGCGGTGCAGTATCGGGCGTCCACAACCCGCGGGGGTGTCGTTTCAGCCGAAGGTCCGAGCGTGCTCGGCGACCAGTCCCGCTGGGATTGGAAGGAAGGGCAGTCGGGGGCAGCGGGGGGCGCGGCCCGGGGCGTCCGCGCCGGCAGCGACGGCGACATGGTCGGGGGTGGCCGCGGCGACGCTGTGCTCGGTCGCGGCACAGGTGACGCCACCGGGGAGGGTGGCGGCTCCGGCGGTGCTGGCGGCTCCGGGAATGGTGATCCTTCAGGAGCTGGGGGCAGCTGGGCCTCCGCCGACGGCCCCGGGGGTGCTCCGGGTGATCGCTTCCGCGGGCCCTCTAAGTTTTATGGCGGTGCCGAGGAAGGATCAGGCGACCGCGGCGGCTCTGCTCTTGCCACTGGCGGCTCTGCTGCAGCCACCGGCGGTGGTTCCGAGGAAGCATCTGCAGATGGGCTCGCCGCGGGTGAGAGCGGTGGTGGTCCGTCGGCGCAGCCGGGTGGAGCAGAGGGTGAAGGGGGCGACGGATCGGGATCGACCGCGGCAGCTGCCGGTCAGCCAGGAGGATCTCATGGTGATGGTGATGGTGATGGGGCTGGCACGTCTGGTTCTGCGGCCATGAAGACGGCTGGCGGCCAGGCCAACGGCGGCGGAGGCGGTTCAGGCCCGTCGCTACCGGGGCTGCCCCAGGCGGCAAACGCGTCGCTTGGCGGGCCTGCCATGGCCGGTGACTCCGCCGCCGACGGCTCCTGCTCGCTCGCCGGCGGCCGGGGCAGTAATTGGGCGAGCCTCGCCACCCGCGACCGGCCGATTCCGCTGACGCGACCGATCCGCCTCGAGTGTGCCGGCAACGAATTTAGAATCCTTGGCGAAGGGGGGCGGGTGACGAGCCGCATACCGATCGGCACCCACACCTCGGCCGCGGTCGATCCCCTCGTACGCGAGGTGCATGCGACGGTGGGCGGCTGGGGCATGGCGGGCGACCGAATGTATTGGCGTCCGGAACTCGTGCTCTCGGCCACGCCCGACGGCACCGTCCGTCGCGACGAACTGGAAAAGCTGCTCACCGACAGCGGCCTCGACACCCGCCGTCCCGAAAGCCGTGATCCCGTCCGCCCGCTGCCTCCCGTCCGCCGCACCAGCGCTCTGCCCCGATCCCGCTGATTTCCTGACTCGCTGATCCCCTGA
>JBBEEF010000197.1:0-1170 GCA_040880915.1 Pirellulales bacterium | reverse complement strand
CCTGACTCGCTGATCCCCTGATCTGCCCCGCGCTGGAACCGCCACTATGCCCCGCCGCCGGCCCGAAGAAGACCGCTCCGCCGGACAAGACTCGTTCCTCGACGTCGTCACAAACATCGTGGGCATTCTGATCATCCTCGTGATGGTGATCGGGGCTCGCGTCAAGCAGGTCGCGCTCCAGGGACCGGAGCCGGTGGCAACGCCGGCCACCGCGGCGCTCGAGGCGGAGCTCGGCGAACTGGCGCGGGCTCTGGGATCGACCGAGAGCGAGATTGAAGACCTCCAGGGCCAGCGGCAGCTTGTCGAGGCTGCTATTTCGGGGGCCGGGCAGGCACGGCTCCAGATGGCCACGGAGGTCGCCGCGGCGAAGCGGGAACTCGAAGCCCGCAAGCAGGCGGCCGATGCCGCGCAGGTGGCGGTGGCCGAGCGGGCCGCCCGCCGTCGGGGCCTTGAAGACGCGATCCGCAACTGCACACTCGCGGCCGACTCGCTGGCCCATGCGGCGGCCACGACGCAGGAGGTGCTCGCCTATCCGACGCCGATCGGTCGCACGGTCAATGGGGAGGAGATCCACTTCCGACTGGCCGGCGGGCGGATCGCCTACGTGCCGCTCGAGGAGCTCTTCGAGCTGGCCAAGGGCCACACCCGGCGGAACTCGGGCTCGATCTCCGACCTCACATCGCGGGTCGTGAGCGTGGGGCCGACGCAGGGCTTCGCGCTCGACTACGTGATCGAAGCGAAGGTGGACCAGGCCCGCGGTCAGGTGCTCATCCGCTCGCGGGAGTGGGTGGTGCGGCCGGCCGAGGCCAATGTTGGCGAGCCGGTGGCCGAGGCGTTGGCCCCGTCGTCGCGGTTTCGTCGGGCGCTGGCCGGCGTGAAGCCTGACACGACCGTCACGCTGTGGTGCTATCCCGACAGCTTCGAGGGCTACCGCGAGGTCCGGGCCGAACTCCACCGGCTCGGCGTGCCCACCGCGGGCCGGCCGCTGCCCGACGGCGCCCCGATCGGCGGCTCGACCGATGGCAGCAAGAGCGTCTCGCAGTAGGCGCGGGTTTTCTCCCGGGCCTGGAGCGGGCATCCTTGACAACGGGCGGTTGCGGCCACTTTTGGGAGAAATAGAAGCCCCGGGCGCGAGCCCGGGGACGGCTCCCACATAGAAGCCCCGGGCGC
>JBBEEF010000196.1:14020-14132 GCA_040880915.1 Pirellulales bacterium | reverse complement strand
CCCCGGGCGCGAGCCCGGGGACTGCGGGAACAAAAGCCACCCCGCCCGCTACTCCGCGACACCCCAGATAGGCGACGCCGCTTGGCCTGGCTGTGGCCAATTGGTGCGTTAC
>JBBEEF010000196.1:10798-13920 GCA_040880915.1 Pirellulales bacterium | reverse complement strand
GTCACAGTCCCCCAGCTCGCGCAGGGGGCTTCTATGCGGCACACACCACGCCGCAAGCCACGCCGCACGCCACGCCGTGCGCCACGTCACAGTCCCCCAGCTCGCGCAGGGGGCTTCTATGCGGCACACACCACGCCGCACGCCACGCGGCAAGGCACGCCGCACGCCACGCGGCACACCACGCGGCACACCACGCGGCAAGGCACGCCGCACGCCACGCCGCCCGCCACGCCGCACGCCACGCCGCACGCCACGCCGCACGCCACGCCGCACGCCACGACGGGCCCCAAGGACAAGGGGTCAGCATCCTCGGAAGGCAACACACACCCAGGGAAAATCCTGAGGAGCCTTTTTTCGGGCAGCGTAGCGGTGTCCCTGGCAGACCTCGGTGCGAGACGAGTGGCGGCGGGTATAGTGCCGAATCTCACAACCCGCCCCCAGGAGCCACCGCCCGCGATGAAGGCCGACGAACTCCGCGAAGCCTACCTGACCTTCTTTGAGTCGAAGGGCTGTATCCGCCGGCCGAGCGACGTGCTCGTGCCCCGCTGGGATCCGTCGGTGCTCTTCACGCCGGCGGGGATGAACCAGTTCAAGGATCACTTCCTCGGCAAGTGCAGGCTCGAGTTTACCCGGGCCACCACCTGCCAGAAGTGTCTGCGGACGGGCGACATCGACAACGTGGGCCGCACGCCGCGGCATCACACGTTTTTCGAGATGCTCGGTAACTTCTCGTTTGGAGATTATTTCAAGCGCGAGGCGATCCACTGGGCCTGGGAGTTTCTGACGGCAAAGAACTGGCTCGGCATCCAGCCCGAGAAACTCTCCGTCACCGTCTACCAAGACGACGACGAGGCCTATCGGATCTGGGCCGACGAGATCGGCCTGCCCGGGGCCAGGATCACGCGGATGGGCGAGGCCGACAACTTCTGGCCCGCCTCGGCCCCTTCGCAGGGGCCGGACGGCGTCTGCGGGCCGTGCAGCGAGATCTTCTATTCGATGCCCGACGGCAGCGATGTGGAGATCTGGAATCTCGTGTTCACGCAGTTCAACCGCCAGGGTTCGCCGCCCGACAACCTCGGGCCGCTGCCCAGCCGCAACATCGACACCGGGATGGGCCTGGAGCGGGCCTGCGCCATGCTCCAGGGCGTTGACAGTAACTTCCACATCGACATCCTGCGGCCGCTGGTCGAGGCGGTGGCCGAGGTCTGCGGGCGGCGGTATGAGCCCGCGACCGACGACGGGCGGCGGATGCGGCGGATCGCCGACCACGTGCGGGCCTGCACGTTTGCGATTCACGAGAATGTGCTGCCGGGCAACAACGAGGAGAAATACGTCGTCAAGCGGCTCCTGCGGCGGGCTGTGCTCGATGGCCGGCAGATGGGGATGCGGGAGGCGTTCCTCCACCGGCTGCCCCCGTGTGTGGCCGAACTAATGCGGCATCCCTACCCCGAACTCGCCGATACCACCGGCCACGTGATGAGCGTCATCGAGCGGGAGGAGGAGTCGTTTCTGGCGACGATCGACGGTGGGCTCGAGCGGATCGAGAAGCTGTTTGCGGGGATCGGCTCCGCTGGCAAGAGCACCGTGCCCGGTGACGACGCCGCCGAGCTCTACACAACCTACGGATTCCCGCCCGAGCTCCTCGAGACGCTCGCTGCCGAGCGAAACTGCGGCTTCGACTGGGTGGGCTTCCAGGCGGCGATGGAGGCCCACGGGCAGAAGTCGGGGGCCGGCCGAAATGTCGAGGTATTCGCGACCGGCCCGCTCGACGCGCTCAAGAAGACGATGCACGGCTCGGAGTTTGTGGGCTACGACGCGATCGAGGCTGCGGGCAAGGTCGTGGGCATCATCGCCCAAGACTCGCTCTGCGACTCCCTCGTCGAGGTGGGCCACGCGGCACCGGTGACCGTGGTGCTCGACCAGACTGCCTTCTATGGCGAGTCGGGCGGCCAGGTCGGTGACACGGGCGAGATCGCCTGGCCTGGTGGCCGGTTCGAGGTGACCGACACGCAGCGGGAGGGGGGGTTTGTGCTCCACGTCGGCCACCTCCGCGAGGGCACGCTCCGGCTCGGTGCGACGGTGACCAGCCGGGTTGACGTGGCCCGGCGGGCGGCCCTGCGGCGGGCCCACTCGGCCACGCACCTGCTCCATGCGGCCCTCCAGCACTTTCTCGGCGGCCATGCCGTGCAGCAGGGCTCGAAGGTGGATGCCGATCTCCTGCGGTTTGACTTCTCCCACTCAGGTTCGATCGACGGCGAGACACTCGCTGCCATCGAGGGGATGGTCAACGACCGGGTGCTCGACGCGGTGCCCGTCTTGGCCCGGCTCTTGCCGCTCGCCGAGGCCCGCCATGCCGGCGCGATGATGCTCTTTGGCGAGAAATATCCCGACCTGGTGCGGATGGTGACGATGAATGGCGTCAGCCGCGAACTCTGTGGCGGCACGCACGTCGCGAGTACCGGCCAGATCGGCCTGGTGCGGATCGTCGCGGAGGAGAGCGTCTCGGCGGGCACGCGTCGGCTCACGGCCGTGACCGGCCCGCGGGCCCTCGAGCGGCTGCGGCAGGCGGAGCGGACCCTCGCCGAGGCCGCCGCCACGCTCAAGGTGCCCGTGGCCGATGTGCCGCAGCGGCTCGCGACCATCATCAAGGAACTCAAGGAGCTCAAGAAGTCGAAGCCTGCCGCGGCTGCCGCTGGCCTGACACCCGAGGCACTTCTGGCGGCGGCCGCCGAAGTGGCGGGCACGCGAATCGTCGTGGCCGACATGCAGGGGGGCGATGCCGGCGGCATGCGGCAGGCGATCGACCTTTTGCGGCGGAAGGCCAGTCCGATCGCCGTACTCCTGGGGAGCGTTGAGGGAGACAAAGTCACCCTCGTGGCCGGGATCTCCAAGGAGCTCGAGTTACGCGGGCTCTCGGCCGGCTCCTGGATCCGCGACGTGGCAGCCGTCGTGGGGGGCAAAGGGGGCGGGCGGGCAGACCTTGCACAGGCGGGCGGCAAGCTCGTCGACAAGCTTCCCGAGGCCCTCGCCGTGGCCCGGACGTCGATTGAGTCGCTGCTTGCGCCGTAACGGGGACAGTCCCCAAACGGGGACAGTCCCCAAACGGGGACAGTCCCCAAACG
>JBBEEF010000196.1:0-10698 GCA_040880915.1 Pirellulales bacterium | reverse complement strand
CCCCAAACGGGGACAGTCCCCAAACGGGGACAGTCCCCAAACGGGGACAGTCCCCAAACGGGGACAGTCCCCTGGTCACTTCCGGCTACACAAGCTTCCCGAGGGCGGCCAGGGCCGCGTCGTAATCGGGCTCCTCGGCCACTTCCTTGACCACCTGGGCATACCGCACGATCCCCTGGGCATCGAGCACGAACACGGCCCGGGCGAGGATCTTGAGTTCGTCGATCAGGACGCCCCAGGCAGTGCCAAAGCTGCGGTCCATGTAGTCGCTGCCCGTCTTGAGCGCGACAATCGACTCGGCTCCGCAGAAGCGGGCCATGGCGAAGGGGAGATCAAGACTCACGGTCAGGGCGTTGACCTTGTCACCGAGGGCCCCGAGCCGGTCGTTGAACGTCCGGGTCTGGATCTGGCAGACGGGCGTGTCGAGCGAGGGAACGACGCTGATGATCGAGGGCTTTCCCAGGAGGTCGGCCTTGCGAACGTGGTGCATGCCGTCCTTGTAGAAGCTGAGGTCGAAGTCTGGGGCGGGAGCGCCCACCTGCACCTCGTTACCCACAAGCGTGAGCGGATTGCCTTTGAACGTGACCGCGCCGTGCCGTGCCATCGATTGTCTCCTTCGGGTTTGGAATGGATTTGGAGGCAGTATGGTCGCCATCGCCGCCGCGGCAAGGGCGGGCCGTCGCAACCGATCCTGGCATGCCAGCATGGCTCCGGCCGGGTCGCCCTGGCGGAATCGCCGCGGCAAACCCGGTGAAAAATGCGGGTTCCGCCGGAGCCCGCCCCTCCGGCTGGAATTCGCCTTGTTGCCCCTTGACCGCTGCGTAGGATTTGGAATGCAGCGGGGGCTTTCGGCCATCATGCCGCCCGTGAAAAGGATTTCACGGCCGCCGCTCACTTACCGCTCACTTACTAGGGAGGGTTCGAAACATGGAGACGAGGCTGCAGGCCGCCAGGGCGGAGCCGGTTACTGACCACACAGGGGCATGGTCATTGGCGGTGGAGCGGGGGCCCGACTGGCTGTTCGTGCGGGTCGAAAACGACCCGACGACTACCGGCCAGGCATCGAGCCTGGCCGACGCGATCTGGGGCATGATCCGCGAACACCATGCCAGCCGCGTGGTGCTCGAACTCGACCGTGTTGAGGCGATCGACGAGCCGCTCATCGGCGCGATCGCCGAGGTCGGCACGCGGGTCCTCCGGGAGGGGGGCCTGATCCGGGCCTGCGGACTCTCACAGCCGAACCTGGACCGGCTGAAGTTGACTCCGGCCACGGCGGTGCCCCACTTCGGCACTCGCTCAGAGGCCGTCGGCACCCGCGGCTGTGGCCCCGGTCCATGCGAGTAGTCGGCCGCTTCGGCCAGCTTGTCGGCCTCGCGCTGCCGGCACTGGCGGTGATGCTCGAACTGGGCGGCAAGATCAGCTCCGGCCCGATGCTGGGCATCCTGGTATTTTCAATTTCTTGTTTTGGAATCGGGTGGATCCTCGAGCGATACTCCGCGTCGTGACCCACCGTCGCGGATCGTCCTCCCCGCGGCTTCACATCTCGTTCATGCCAGATCCGAGACGCCGCGGTGCTGCCTCCCCTCGTCTTTGCCCCGCTCTACCGCCGCTACATCTGGGGCGGCCGCCGCTTCGCCGAGGCCTTCGGCCGCGACCTGCCGCCGGGCGACACGTGCGCCGAATCGTGGGAGCTTGTCGATCGCGGTGCCGACCAGAGCGTTGTGTCGCTTGGCCCGCTCGCGGGTACGCCGCTGGGCGGGCTTGTGCAGGAGCGGGGGGTGGAGCTGCTCGGCCGCGCCGCGCCGCTGGCCGCGTTTCCGTTGCTGTTTAAGTTTCTCGACGCCAACCGGGTGCTCTCGGTGCAGGTGCACCCCGACGACGAGCGTGCCGCCCGACTCGATCCACCCGACCGCGGCAAGACCGAGGCCTGGTATGTCGTGGCCGCGGAGCCCGGCAGTCGGATCTACGCGGGCCTGCAGGATGGAGTCGACCGGGCCGCGCTCGCCGCGGCGATCCGTGCCGGCGCATGCGACGCGGTGCTCCATTCGTTCGAGCCGCAGTCTGGGGATTGCATCTTCATTCCGGCCGGCACCGTCCACGCGATCGGCGCCGGGCTGCTCGTGGCCGAGATCCAGCAGTCGAGTGACGTTACTTACCGGCTGTTCGACTGGAATCGCACTGCTGCCGACGGGAAGCCGCGGCCGCTCCACATCGAAGCGGGAGTGGAGGCGGTGACCCGCACCGGTCCGGTGAGCCCGGTGCAGCCGAGGGCGACTGAGGATCAGGCCGTCCGGCGGCTGGTGACGAGTGAATTTTTCCTGCTCGACGAGATCTGCCCCGGCGACTCGTGGGAGGTCGGCGGCGATGATCGCTGTCACTTCCTGGCCGTGCTCGCCGGCACGCTCTGGCTCGACGACCGCTGGGGGCTGCCCCCGCTCGGTCCCGGAGGCTGCGTGTTTCTGCCGGCCTCGGCTGGCGGCCAGGAACTGGTGACAATTCCAGCGACTCGCCTGCTGCGGGTCACGCTGCCCTGACCGCAGTCGTCGGCCTGACGAGGTCGCCCCGCCCGGGTTGGAAACCTGGGCGGCCTTGGCAGCCCTCACAACCGGGCTGGCCTGTTGTCTTTGCCCTGGGAAAACTCCCCTTGGGCGGTCGGGGAACGGCTTCTAGAGTCTCTCGTCCCTCTGCTCCCGGAACGGTTCCGTGACCCACCCCCCTCAGCCTCTGCCGTGGACCATCCCGCTGTTGGTTGCCGCCACGCTCGTTACAGCCGGCGGCTGCGCCTCGGTCGGCCGTCCTGACTGGCTCGATCCCGGTCCAGTCCGCAACCAGCAGCGGCGGGCCGTCCGGTTCGACCCTTTCATGCAGAGCGACATCGGTCCGTATGGATTCCGGCAGTACGGCATCATGGACGGCTCGCGGCCGCGAGACTATGCCGAGCCCGTTCCGGAGGTGCGGCGGTCTCGCTGGTGGGCTCCCGCCCAATGACCCGCTGCGGTCGGAGGCCTGCGGGCCCCGGCCGAATCCCGGCCGTGGCCGCGGACTTCCTCCACCGCGTGTAAGATCGCAGGCTCGGTCGACATCCCCCCGCGAGTCACCCATGCCCAGCCCCGGAAAACCCCGCCCCCCCCTCCCAGAGCGTCGTCGCCCGCCGTCGAATGGCCCGCGAACGGTCTCCGGCCGCCCGCGATCTTCGGCCGCCTCAGACGATGGCCTTGAGCGGCTCCAGAAGGTGCTGGCCGCCGCGGGGCTCGGCAGCCGGCGGGCCTGTGAGGAGCTGATCACGGCCGGCCGCGTCGAAGTGGACCGTGGCGTGGTCACGACCCTCGGGGCAAAGGTCGATCCGCGGAGTCAGGAGATCCGCGTCGATGGCGAACGGCTGCCCGATCCCAAGCGGGTCGTCTACCTGCTCAACAAGCCGGTGGGCGCGGTCACGACCAACTTTGACCCCGCTGGACGTCCCCGGGTGGTCGATCTCGTGCCGGGAGAGCGGCGGCTCTTTGCCATCGGCCGGCTTGACCGGATGAGCGAAGGGCTGATCCTGGTCACCAACGACGGTGATCTCGCCAACCTGCTGGCCCATCCACGGTATGGAGTGGAGAAGAAATATCTCGTGCAGGTGGCCGGTGTGCCATCGCCTGAACTGCTCGACAAGCTCCGTCAGGGCGTGCGACTCGCCGAAGGAGAGGTGCAGGCCAAGCGGGTCTCGATCCGCTCGCAGCACAAGCAGAGCGCCGTGCTCGAGATGATCCTCGACGAGGGCAAGAATCGTGAGATCCGCCGAATGCTCGCGCGGCTCGGCCACAAGGTGCACCAGCTCAAGCGGGTAGGCGTGGGCGGGCTCTCGCTGGGCAATCTCCTGCCTGGTCAGTGGCGACAGCTCGCCTGGAGCGAGGTTGAAGCGCTCCGCCGCGAGGCTCTGGCCGCCGTGGGTCCGGACGGACTGCGAACGCCGCGAGCAGACGCGTCGCGAGACGGCGGGCGCCCGCCGCGAGGCGGGGGGCCAGGACGCGGCCGACCGAGCACTGGCCGACCGAGCACCGGCAAGCCGAGCACTGGCAGACCGAGCACTGGCCGACCGAGCACCGGCAAGCCGAGCACCGGCCGACCGAGCACCGGCCGACCGAGCACCGGCCGACCGAGCACTGGCCGACCGAGCACCGGCAGACCGAGCACCGGCAGACCGAGCACTGGCCGACCGAGCACTGGCAAGCCGAGCGAGGGCAGGCCGGAGACCGGCGCTAGTCGGCCGGGCCGCCCCATCATCCGGCGGAAAAAGCCTGGTAAGGCCTCGACCTGGCGGGCAAAGCGACCCGCCGGCGGGGAGGCCCGCTGATGTCGGCTTCCGGATCGGGCCCGTGCCATGCCGACCATGCCTGCCACGAACGGGTGGTGATCGTGGACCATCGCCCGATCGCCGAGCGGATGTGGCGGGTCAGGATCGAGTCGCCGGTGATCGCCGCGACGGCCGTGCCCGGCCAGTTCGTGATGCTGCGGATCCCCGACCGCACCGACCCGCTGCTGGCCCGGCCGCTGGCCGTGTACGACGTGTTCGCGGGGCCGGATGGCCAGCCGCGATACGCCGACTTCGTCTATGCCGTCCACGGCCGCTTCACCTCGGCGTTGGCGGGCATGCCCGCGGGCGAGGAACTCGTCGTCTGGGGTCCGCTTGGCAATGGCTTCGATCCGCCGCCGGTCGATCATCTGGTGCTGGTGGCCGGGGGCATTGGCCAAACGGCCCTGCTCGCACTCGCCCGCGAGCGGGCGGGAATGGCCCGCTATGGGACGCCGTCGCGGCTGGCACCGCCAGCCCGGCGGATCACATTCTGCTGGGGCGCCCGCACGGCGTCCCTCTTCGGGGACCTCGCCGACTTCGAGGCGGCAGGGTGCGACGTCCACCTGGCCACGCTTGACGGTTCGCAGGGCGTAGCGGGCACCGTCGTCGATCTGCTCGACCAATTGGCGTCGGCTGGTGGATTCACCTCCCCGGGCCCGGTCCATGTCGCCACCTGCGGTCCTGAGCCGATGATGGCGGCCGTGGCCCACTGGAGTGCTGGTCGGGGGATTCGCTGCGCGGTCTCGCTCGAGACGCCGATGGCCTGCGGCATCGGGATCTGTTTCTCGTGCGTGGCACCGATCCGTGACGACGCCGGAGGCTGGGACTACCGGCGGACCTGCATTGAGGGACCGGTGTTCGACTCGGCTGTCGTCGCCTGGTAAGGCTCGTCAGGCCTTGGCAGCCTTACGACCCTTCGTCGGAGCCGCAGCCTGTACGGTCGTGCCTTTGCTCGCCGCAAGCACCCGCGTGGAAAGCCGCGACTTGATGCGGGCGGCTCGGTTGCGATGGATCGTTCCCTTAGCGACGGCCTGGTCGGCCGTCTTCACGAGACCCTGAAACTGCTCTCGTGACACCGCAGCGTCACCACTCGAGGTGGCAGCGAGTACCTTGCGGATCGACGACTTGAGTGCCGACTTCTCGGCGCGGTTCCGCTCGCGGTTGCGGAGATTCTGGCGATGCCGCTTCTTGGCGCTGGCCGAATGGGGCATGGGGCTTCCTGGACAAAGGGTGGGCGAGGGGGGCAGGTCCACGAGGACTCAGCCATCTCCCGTGCCTTTATCCCTCCCGGCCCGCAGTTTGTCCAGCCTCTGGGCCACATCCCGGTACCCGAAGTCGAGTCCGGCCACGGTCGAGAGGTGTTTTTGGGCGGCATCGAAGTCCTTGAGGCCGGCCGCCAGAACCCCCGCCCGGTACAGGGCCCGCTTCCGTAGTTCGAGCTCCCGGTCGGAGAGCGACTCGAGCGCCGCCTCGTAATTCTGCATCGCCAGCTGGTATTGCTTGATGCCCTGGAAGCACTCCCCGAGCTCGAGCGAAATCGCTCCCTTGCGGCGGACGTCCTTGAGCGCCTCCTGGAAATACCTGATGGCATCCGGGTGCTTGCCCGCCGACTTGAGTCGAAGCGCGAGCTCGTATTTCCAGGTCAGGTTGTCGGGATAGCGGCTCACACGGGCCCCGAAGATCTCAATCTCCTGCCGCAGGCTCGCGGTCTTGAGCTTCTCGACGGTGGTCTGGTTTTCCGGTGTGTTCTCTGCCTCGACGCGTTTTTCCGCCAGCATGACCTTGGCTCGGGCCCACCGCAGGTGCCTGTCTTCGACATGCTCACGCACCTTGAGTTCGTTTCCGGAGGCCGCCAGCGCCTTGGCGAGCACCTGCTCCGCCTCCTCGATCGTCGCCTCCTGCTCGAGCACGTCGGCCAGTTCGAGGTAGGAGTCGATGTCGGCAGGATTGTCGCGGATCGCCTGCGTGAGCCGAGCCCGCTTGCTCGTGGGTTCGGCTGCACCGTCTTCGCGAGACGCCGCCGCGGCGCCGCTGCGTCCGGTCAGTCCTTGGCCGGCGGAAATCGTCTTCTCGACCGAGAGCCGGGCGATTTCCTTGTCGGCTTCCTCGCCCAGGCCCTTGATCCGAGAGATCCGCCGCCAACACTCGATCGCCTGATCGTAGTTGCCCTGGCCGGCGGCGAATCGAGCGCACTGGCGGTTGACCTCGGCGTCTGCCGGGGCGGCATCGAGGGCCGCTCGGAGATAGACGGCCTGGCATTCCGGCGAGATCAGGTTTTCGCAGGCCTCGGCCATTGCCAGCAGGCAGGAATGGTCTGCCGGATTCCCCTTGAGCGTGTCGACCCCCTGCTTGATCACGTCCCGCCAGCGGGCATTGGCGGCCAGTCGCTTCATTGCCGTGCGGCCGCCGGCCGACATCAGCGAGGAGAGCATGCCCGACTTTTTGGAGCCGAATTTCTGCCGCAGGGCCCCGAGGAAAGCCTGGAGAAACATGGCGTTACCCGGATCTCCCGCCACGCACATCGCGAACATGTCGATGGCGTACTGCGGGTTGCCGGATGCCTGGATGCCCGTGCGATAGCACTGCAGCAGCCGCGATTTGTCGGCCGCGGAGAGGGACGCCCACGAGGGTGACTGGGAGGGATCGACCGGA
Source organism: Pirellulales bacterium (assembly GCA_040880915.1). GTDB lineage: Bacteria > Planctomycetota > Planctomycetia > Pirellulales > UBA1268 > QWPN01. The sequence continues at coordinate 3,710 of JBBEEF010000196.1, read as the reverse complement.
CCCGGGCTGGCCGTTGTAGACTCGTGCGCCATACGTAAAGAGGATGCCGAGACGTGACCTGGTCGATACTGTCGTCGCAGGCCACTCAATTCTGCCCACGAAACATCCAAGTCTAGGTCGCGGCCACGGTGGCCACAAACCCCAGCAGCTTTCAGAGCCCGGTGCCTGCCCCAGAGACCATGTCAGTCGCGAGCCCCTCCGGAACCGTTGTGTTCATCGGCGCTGGTCCCGGCGCAGCCGACCTGCTCACGCTGCGGGCGGTCGACCGGCTCCGACGGGCAGACGTGATCGTGCACGATCGGCTCGTTCACCCGCAGCTCCTGGCGACCCTGCCGCCAGCGACCGAACGCATCTGCATCGACCGGGGTGATCTGAATGATCCTGATCCGGGGGGCACCACGGGCGAGTTGCTTTTGCGGTTGGCCGCGGAGGGACGGTTCGTCGTGCGGCTCAAGGGAGGCGACCCCACCGTCTTCGCGCGGCTCACCGAGGAACTCGCCCCGCTGCGGCAGGCCGGTGTGGCCGTGGAGATCGTGCCGGGTGTGACGGCCGCGGTCGCCGCTGCTGCCGCCGCCGGCATGCCACTGACGAGCCGTGAGGCGGCCTCGAGCGTCACGCTCATCACCGGCCGCTCGGCTCGCGGCAAGGCCGAGCCGATCGACCTGCGGCCCTGGGCAATGCTCCCGGGAACGCTCGCGTTCTACATGGGCGTTGAGCAGATCGGGGAGTGGTCACGGCAGTTGATGGCAGCGGGGCGGCCGCGGAACACCCCGGTGACGCTCGTGAGCCGCTGCTCGTGGCCGGACCAGCAGGTCGCCACGACCACGCTCGACGCGTGCGTTGCTGAGGCGGGCAGGCAGGGCTGGCGGTCGCCCGCGGTCGTGTTCGTAGGGGGAACCGCGGCCTTGGCGGGCGTCGGTCCGCTCACGGGCAGCCTCGTGGTCGTTACGCGACCCCTCGGTCAGGAGGCCGAGACCGCCGCCCTCGTGCGGGCGGCTGGAGGCGCTGTGCTCCACGTGCCGGTGATCCGGATCACGCCGCCCGCCGATCCTGGCCCGCTCGCTGCCGTCGCGAGCCGGCTCGGCTCCTACGACTGGGTTGTATTCGCCAGTGCAAATGGCGTTCGCGGTGTGCTTGAGAGTCTTCGGTCTGCCGGCCTCGACGGCCGCGGCTTTGGAACGGCACGGCTGGCCGCGATCGGACCGGCCACACGGCGGAGCCTTGAGGAGGCCGGCTACTGCTGCGATCTCGTGCCGGGCGACTATAGCTCCGAAGGACTCGTCGAATCCTTTGCTGGCCTGCCCGCCGGCGGCCGGTTCCTGCTCGTGCGGGCCGAACGGGGCCGGGACCTGCTCCGGCGGAGTCTCGAGGCGGCAGGGCATCATGTGGAGGAGGTCGCGGCCTACGCGAGCGTGGCCGTTGACGAGCTTGACCGGGAGACAACGCAACTGCTCTCCGCCGCGCCGGCTCCGTGGGTCACGGTGACAAGCGGAGCGATCGCGGAGGCCGTCATCCGGCTGTGCAGCCCGTGGATCCGCGGGTGGCGGATCGCCAGCCTCAGCCCGGTGACCTCGGCGGCGGTGCGGCGGTTCGGTCTCGAGCCCACGGTGGAGGCGATGGAGGCCACCGCCGCCGGTCTCGTCGCGGCCATCGTGCGGCACGAAACCGCCCAGGCGGACGAATCGGCAGGGTCAGTCGCGGGCGTCGGCTCGTCGGCACCGCTGGGGGGCTGATTCACGGCTCTGCGGCGACCTGCGGCGACCTGCGGGGGAGTCTGCGGCCTGCGCAGGCCAGGCGACGACCTCTTGAGCGGCCCGCCGGCCGACGACGATATCACCCTGGCGGCGGGCGGCTCCCGCGGCCTACCCGAGGGGAGCAATGCATGTCCGAAGCGTATCAACCCGCCTTGATCGTGATCTGCGGGACGGTGCCTGAGGGCCCATCGTGGTCGCGGCGGGCGGGTGGGGCGGCCTTCGGCGAAACCTCCGTGCCGATCACGTGGCTGGCTTCGCCGGATCGCCTCGTGGCAGTGGCAACTGCCATGAACGACTCCCCGGTCTGTCACGACTTTGCAGTCCAGATTCCGGCGTCGGGCTTCGAATCACGGCAGCAACTGCGGTCGCTCCTGGCCCGCTGCCGGGAAACGGTTCCCGCACTGGCAGCCGTCGCCGTGGATCAGGCCACGGCGAGCGTTCACCGGGATCTGCTCGTCGACGAAGGCGTGCGGGTCGTGCTCGTCGAGCGGCTTGCTGCCGCTGGTCGCGGCAGCCGGCGGCCGGCTCCCGCCGGCTGGCGTTGCCGCAACGCCGCCTGGTCGCTGTGGGAGGTCGAGGTCGAGCCCGCCAAGCCGCGAGGGCCACTGGCCAGGCTGGGCCTGGGCATGCGACCGAGGGTTCGTCGTGGCGGACTCGCTGTGCTCTCTACCGAGGGCTTCGGTTCGACCGGTGCGATGCATCCCCGCCTTCAGCGGTTGATCACCTGGGCCAAGCGGCTCAGCGACCGGGGCGAGGCGACGGCGGTGGGCCTTTCCGGCCTCGTGCCGTGGCTCACGGGCGAGGATCAGGCGGTGCTCGCGGGCTCGGTCTTGCGGGCGGCCTGAATCACCGTAGGCCGCCGGGCTTCGCCGGCCGCCGGCCGCCCTTGGTTCCCGGGTCGAGGATCGACCAGCTCAAGTAGGCCACGATCAAGCCGCAGACGATGAACGCGACATCAAGCAGCCAGGCGGTACGTCCGAACGGAAAGCCGGCCGCGAGATCGGCCACGAACAGGACCACGATGAGTCCCGACATGACCAGGCCGGTGAGCGGAACTGGCTTCGACACGTGACTGGTGATTCCTCGCGAAGTGGCGGACCCAGGAATTCCATACCATAATCCCCGTTCCCAAAGGAACCAGCGGCCCCCCGCAACGCCCCGCGTGCGGGCGGGGAGTCGTTTCGCTTCCCCGCCCGAGCTAGGCCCCCGACAGGCTTTCCACCCGTGACCCCCGCCCCCCGTATCGCCGTCTACACGGGATCGTTCGATCCCATCACCCTCGGCCACCTGGATGTGATCGAGCGGGCGAGCCGGATCTTCGACGGCATCGTGGTGGGGGTCGGCATCAATCCTGACAAGCAGCCGCTGTTTTCACTCGAGGAGCGGGTGGGGCTTGTGCGGGCCTCGCTCGACGGCCTGACGAACGTGCGGGTCGAGCTCTTCAGCGGGCTGTCGGTCGCCTTCGTTCGGGAGCGGGGAGCCAACGTGCTGCTCCGCGGTGTGCGGTCCCTGACCGACATCGAGGCCGAGTTTACGATGACACTCGCCAACAGGAAGCTCGACCCGACGGTGGAGACAGTCTTCCTGATGACCGATTCGGCCTACTCCCACATCTCGTCGTCGCTGCTCAAGCAGATCACGCCGCTGGCAGACGACGAGGCTCTGCTGCGATTCGTTCCGGCCCCGGTCGTCGCGGCCCTGCGAGCCAAGCTTGCCTTCGGCTGACCCGGGGCCGCAGCGAGGCCACGATGGCCAGCGGCGTGAAAATGAAGTCTGGTCCTTCCGGGATTTTCTTAGCTCACGTCGAGTGGGCTGGGATTGCCCGTGCCGGCTCAAGCCAGCAAGGGGACAACCCCGGCCCGCATACAAGCCCCAGGGCGCGAGCCCGGGGACTGCGGGAACAAAAGCCACCCCGCTATCCATGCCATCAGCCGCTCATGCCATCAGCCGCTCATG
>JBBEEF010000195.1:0-2215 GCA_040880915.1 Pirellulales bacterium | reverse complement strand
TCCACGGCCGGGTTCCACCAGCGGTCGAAGTGCACCACGTGCGACGCGGCGGTGAAGGATAGCCCGGTCAATGGCACTTTCACGAGCGTCGCCCGACTACTGAGCGGCTCGTGAGCCGGTTGCTCCCGCCTCCCGAGGCTGCCCCGGCCTGGAAAGCTGTTCTGGGCTGGTCGCCCTTCCCCCCTGAAGTGGCGATTTTCTCGGGTCGGCGCGGAGCCTCTCCGAATCCCGCCGACTGGCGGCTTCGTGGTGCCCTCGCGTCCGGCAGCGGTCAGAGGCTGTGGATGTCGATCGCTGGCAGCTCGTCAGGCGCTGATTGGAAGACGTCGCGATCGAAAGTGCACTTGCACGAGTTCTCCCCAGTCGGTGGGCGGGCCGCGGGCAGGGGAGATCGGCGGCGGTTCGAGCGGTTCGCCGAGGTGGGTGAGAATCTTCCGGATCGGTCCGGGCTCCGTGATGAAGGAGATGAGGCGGATGTCTCCACCGCACGCTGGGCACGCGAGCGGAAACTCCTCCCCCACCCGGGCCATGAGTTTCGCCCAGGAAATCCGCGACGTGTCGTGCGAGCGCATCTGACCGCTGCCGGACGCTCGGCATCGATGAGGCCGCCAGGCGGCCGGACTCAGAGAGACTCCGCGCCCACGCCGGAAAAACGCCACTCCAGGGGGGAAGGCAGGCGGGCCGGGAAAGGCCTAGCGCGGATCGGGAGACGGGAGCACGCGACTCACGAGCCGCTCATCAGTCGGGCGATGCTTGCGGCAGTGCCATTGGCCGGGCTATCCTTTCGTCGCGGCGGCGGCGTCAGCGGCATCGCCGGCCACAATGCGGCGATGGCCGTGCTGGCAGGCGATTCAAGATAGCCGGTCGCGAAGGCGAAGAGCGGGCACGCCAGGTGTCCTGCCAGCCAGCGGAGATTGCAAACCCGGCGACGGAGCCGACAGCCGCTACAATCCCTCGGTAAAGTTCGCTTCGATGGTGCGTTCATGCCGCTGCAGACCCCGCCTGATTGGTGGGATTTTGAACTGGAGTTGAGTCCGCACGTGCTGGATCGGATGATTGACCGTGATTTCTCGGAGGCCGAACTCCGGCTGATGATGGAAGTCGCGGACAGTCTGCGTCCCGGCAGGTCGCTCGGACGGTGGACTGTCGAGACGGTTCACCACGGCGATGCGTGGGAAGTGGTTGTCGAACCAGATGAGATTGATCGGGTGATCGTGGTAATCACTGCATACAAGGTGACTGCATGGTGAAGCGGATCTCGCTGAAGGTGACCTATCGTCGAGGCCGGCCGATTGCGGCGTATGTCTACCTGCCGCGGCAGGAAGGCGATCGCGTGGCCACGACGGAGCGGCTTGATCCGGCTCTGTTGATCGACCGAGCCGCCGACGGCCGCGCGATCGGTATCGAGATCGTTGATCCGTCGCAGTGCGGCCCAGACCGCCTGATGGACGTGCTGCGGTCGCTCGGGCAGTCTGAGGTCGATCGCGACGAGTTGCGCCCTCTGGCCGCGGCCTGATCCGCGACACTTACGCCACCACTGCCGGTCCTGTCACCACGGAGCAGCGGTTTTCGGGGTGGCATTTTGCCGCAGCGCCTGGGGGGCGGTGCTTCCTGCTCGCGGCGTCGGGGGGGGCCCTGATGCCGAGACACCCCGTGCGCCCCGCCCGCGGGTCGGCGCCATCTCCTTCCTCCACCGCTTCGGCTCCGGGCTCAACCGCCACGCCCATCTGCACGCGGCCGTCACCGACGGTGTCTTCCTGCCGGGATCGCACGGGCCCGACGGGCTGCCGGCGTCGGCGTTCCTGGCCGCTCGGCCGCTTACGGCCGCAGACTTGGCCACGCTCACCGAACGGGTCCGCCACCGCGTGATCGGTTGGTTCAAGCGGCAGGGGTTCCTCGATGCCCACGCGGCCGCCGTAAACACGCGTTGCTTGCTTCTGAATCCCTGATCGACTAGAAGATAATCATAGGTCTTCGTATGGGGAATGCAGCGGGCTGTGTTTCGGGAGTAAGACCGAGACACGCCCGGTCTGTGATCCGCTGGATCGACCTTTGATCCATGGTGCGTCGCGACCCGTCGGTCGCGATGAAGTGCTGCCGGCCTTTCTGGTCGGTGTGACTTGCAAACGCATGGCTGTTGCAGGTGTCAGAAGGATAGCCCGGCCAATGGCACCTCCGCAAGCATTACCCGACGGATGAGCGACTCGTGAGCGGG
>JBBEEF010000194.1:0-14210 GCA_040880915.1 Pirellulales bacterium | reverse complement strand
GACAAGCCCGACGCTGACAAGCCCGACGCCGCAGGCTCGGCGGCCGACGCACTCGCCGAGGCTGAGGAGGCCGAGGCAAAGGCCCAGGCGGCGATCGAGGAGCGGCGGCGGGTGGAACGGGAAAACAGGCTCAAGCAGGAGGACTACGACGAGAAGGTGAAGGGAGCACAGAAACGGGTCCGTGAACTCAACGGGCGGTTCGCCGATTGGTACTACGTGGTTTCTGAAGCTGAGTTTTCCAAGATCCGCCTCAGCCGGTCCGACGTGATCAAGGCGAAGCAGGTGGACGAACCGCCGCCGGCACCGGCTGACGATCCCGCTCCGTAACAGGATCGAGCCCCACCCGGCAGCCCGCATGTCCGACATCCTTCCCTCGCCGCGGCCTGCACGCTTCGGCCGCGCCGTGGGCTTCCGGCTGGCCGGTATCGGCAGCTTTGTGCCCGCCAACGTGGTCACCAACACTGATCTGGCTCGGCTCGGCTGCGACCCGGAGTGGATCGTGTCCCGTTCCGGTATCCACGAGCGGCGGCATGCGGCCCCAGATGTCGCCACGAGCGACCTGGCCACGGCAGCCGGCCGCGGAGCGGTTGCACATGCGGGTGTGTCGGCGGCCGACGTGGACCTGCTCGTGCTCGGCACGTTCACGCCCGACATGTGCATCCCCTCGACCGCGTGCATCGTTCAGGAGAGTCTCGGACTCGACGCCCCGGCGATGGACGTCACGGCGGCCTGTGCTGGATTTACCTATGCCCTGGTGACGGCCGCCCAGTTCGTGGCCGCCGGTACGAGCCGCCTCCCGCTGGTGATCGGGGCCGACACCAATTCTCGGGTCGTCGATCCGGAGGATGTGAAGACCTGGCCGCTGTTCGGAGACGGCGCTGGCGCGGTGCTCCTCGCGGCCACCGAGCCGGCCTCGCCGGGCCGTGAGCAGGGCCTGCTCTCCTTCTCGCTGGGCTCCGACGGTCGTGGGGCCGGCCTGCTCGCCTGCCCCATGAGCGGCTCGCGGCGGCCTGTGAATGCGACCGGGCTCGGCCGCCGGGAGCAGTTCATGCAGATGGACGGCCGGGCGGTCTTCAAGTGGGCGATCCGGATTGCCGAGGAGAGCATCGCGGAGGTGGTCGGCCGCGGCGGCCTCGCGCTCGACCAGGTCGACCTGTTCGTGCTGCACCAGGCCAACGCCCGGATCATCGAGGGCATCCGCGTGGCGCTCGGCCTCCCGGCCGAAAAGGTGTTCATGAATCTCGACCGCTACGGCAACACGTCAAGCGGATCGATACCGCTGGCCCTCGACGAAGCCTGGCAGACCGGCCGGATCGGTCCGGAAAGTACGGTCGTCGTCTGCGGCTTCGGCGGCGGCCTCGCCTGGGGGACGGCATTGTGGAGACTCTAGGAGCAGCAACATGACCGAGATTGCAGTCAAGACTCTGCCCGCGCGGAAAGGCGTGCGGGCCGGAGACACCTGGGACCTGGCAAGCCTGTTCGACTCCGACAAACAATGGGAGGAAGCGCTCCAGGTGTGGGAGGATCGCATCCCGCAGTTTGCTCCCTACGTCGGCACGCTCGGGCAATCACCCGAGCGACTCGCGGAGTGCCTGGTTCACGACCTCGCCTTCGATCGCGAGGGAGACAGGCTCGGTACCTACGCCCACCTGCGGGGCAGTGAGGACACGGCCGCGGCCGACGCCCAGCGGATGGTGGGCCGCTTCCAGCACGTCGCCACCCGGGCTGGTGAGGCGGCAAGCTTTATCCGGCCCGAGATCCTGGCGATCGACCCGCTCACGCTGGGCGGCTGGATGGAACTGCCGGTTCTGGCTCCCTACCGGCTGATGCTCGAGCGGCTCGTGCGGACCCGGCCCCACGTGCTCTCAGAGCCGGAGGAAAAGCTACTGGCGATGCAGGGTACCTTCGCCGGTACGGCCGGCAAGGTGTTTCGGCAGCTCACCGACGCCGACCTGAAGTTCGGCAACGTCACGACCGGAAAACAGGAGCGGATCGAGCTTTCGAACGCGACCTTCACGACGCTGCTGCACGATACCGTGCCAGCCGTGCGGAAGATCGCCTTCCATCAGTTTTATGCCCAATACGAGGCCCACGCCAATACGCTGGCCGCCACGCTCTCGGGCTCCAACGAACGGGACATCTACGCGGCTCGGGTTCGCGGCTACCCCAGCGCCGTCGAGGCGGCGTTGTTCCAGGACAACGTGCCGCTGACGGTCTACGACCAACTGATCGCGGCGGTGCGGTCGCACCTGCCGGCCGTCCACCGGTACTACGGGCTCCGCCGGCGGGTGCTCGGCCTGTCCGAGATCCATCACTACGACTGCTACGTGCCGCTCGTGCCAGAGCTCGAGCGCCGGCACACCTGGGACGAGGCGGTGGACGTGATCGTGACGGCACTCCAGCCACTCGGCAGCGAATACTGCACCCGGATGGAGCGGGGCCTGCGGGGGAGGTGGTGCGACCGCTATCCCAACGCGGGAAAGCAGTCGGGGGCCTTTAGCTCCGGCACCTACGATTCCGATCCCTACATCCTGATGAATTTTCAGGACGACGTGATCGAGCACGTCTTCACGCTGGCCCACGAGGCGGGCCACTCGATGCACACGCGATATTCGGCCGATGCCCAGCCCTACCAGTATTCGAGCTATACGATCTTCGTGGCCGAGGTGGCCAGCACCTTCAACGAGCAATTGCTCACCCGGCTTCTCCTCGAGCGGGCGGCCTCGAAGCAGGAGCGGGCGGCGATCCTCGCCCGGGAGATCGACTCGATCCGGGCCACGATCGTTCGCCAGACGATGTTCGCCGAGTTCGAGCGGCGGAGCCACGCCTCCGCGGAGCAGGGAGAGCCGCTCACCCTCGAGCGGATCCGGTTCATCTACCGGGAGCTGCTCGACGCCTACTTCGGCCCCGACTTCGCGATCGACAAGGAACTCGAGATCGAGAGCCTGCGGATCCCGCACTTCTACTCGGCGTTTTACGTCTACAAGTATGCGACCGGCCTGTCGGCAGCGATCACACTGGCCAAGCGGGTGGCGGAGAACGAGCCTGGGGCGCTCGCCGCGTATCTCGGCTTCCTCAAGGGGGGCTCGTCGAAGTGGCCGCTCGATCTGCTGCGGGACGCGGGCGTCGACCTCGAGAGCCCCGAGCCGGTGGCCACGGCCCTGGCCCGGTTCAGTCAACTCGTGGACGAACTCGACGGGATTCTCTAGCGGCTCGAGGGAGCATTCTGGCAGGCCACGAGCCCGACCCACGGTCGCGGCACCATGTAGCGCCCAGGGGACAGTCCCCGGGGGGATGCCCCCAGCGGCTAGGCCGTTGTGCGGGCGAGTTCCACCAGCGGGCGGACCATCGAGCCGGTGCCTCCACCGTCGGTCCAGGGCCGGGGCTTCTCGTCGAAGGCGGGCCCGGCGATGTCGACGTGGGTCCAGGGCGTATCCCCGACGAACCGCTCGAGAAACTTGGCAGCCGTGATCGCCCCGGCCAAGCGACCATCCCCGACGTTCTTGATGTCGGCCACATCGCTTTTGATCTGCTCGCCATAGTCGGCGTACATCGGCAGCTGCCAGACCGGCTCGCCGACCGAGCGAGCCGCGACGGCGAGGGCGTCGCAGCAGCCTTGGTCGTTCGTGAACAGGCCTGCCACGTCGTGGCCGAGGGCTACCATGCAGGCGCCGGTGAGGGTGGCCAGGTCGATGATTCGCTTTGGACCGAGGCCGCGGACCACGTCGAGCACATCCGCGAGGACCACGCGTCCCTCGGCGTCGGTGTTGTGGATTTCAATCGACGTGCCGCTGCGGGCGGTGATCACGTCGCCGAGCTTGTAGGCCGCGGGGCCGGTCATGTTCTCGACCAGGCCGACGGCGGCGACGACGTCCACCGGGAGCTTGAGAGCCGCGACCGTGGCGATCGCCCCCAGGACTCCGGCGGCGCCCGCCATGTCCATCTTCATGTTCATCATCGAGTCGGAGGGCTTGAGCGAGAGGCCACCCGAATCAAAGGTGACGCCCTTGCCCACAAAGGCCAGGTCAGGGTGGTCGCCGCTGGCCCGCGGCCGGCCGCGGTAGCGAAGGAGCACCAGCCGCGGCGAACGGATGCTGCCTCGAGCTACTGCGAGCAGCGCTTCGCACCGCTCGCGGCGGAGCCGATCCTCGTCCCAGATCTCGATCTCGAGGCCGGTGCGGCCGGCGATGGCCGCGGTTTCCTCGGCGAAGGATTCCGGGTAGAGATGATCGGGCGACGCATTGACGAGCCGGCGGGCGAGGTTGACGCCGTCGGCGATGATTCCGCCGCGGGCGACCGTGTCGGGATCGGCCCCGATCCACTCGGTCGTGCCGAACCGCGTCCGTTTGGGCTCCGCCCGGTAGAGATCCTGGCCCACCATGCCGACCGCGGCGCCGGCCACCGCCTGCTCGAGCCAGGGGGTGGTCCAGGTGCTCTCGGGGAGGAACGCCACGCGGCTGCGTGGCCGGGCGGCGAGATGACGGGCTGCCGTAATGGCCGCCCGATAGATCACCCCGGCATCGAGTTCTTCACGGCGGCCCAAACCGACCACGAGCACCTGCCCCACCCGCAGGCCCGCCGGGGCCAGCAGGGGAACGCACTCGTAGCGGCGGCCCGCAAGCTCGCCGGCCCCCGCCAACCGGGTGAGCGTGCCACCGGTGGCGGCGTCGACCGCAACACTTCCCCCGCTCCCCACGCCTCCCTCGGTAAGGAACACGACCAGCGCCTCGGCCTCGATCGAGGCGGGTGGCGCAGCCGGTATGGCCGCGATGATGCCGGCGGTGCCGGCAGAAAGAAATTCACGCGTCATGGTGTGGGCTCCGGGGGTCTGGAGAGTTGTACCCCGGAGGCTGCGGAGGGGAAGCCGCGGCACTCCGCCAGCGGCTGCGGAGCGAGCAGCGTGAGGAGCACCGGGAGGACGACGAGATTGCCGACCAGTCCGCCCAGGAGCGTGAGGCAGGAGATCCAGCCAAACGAGACTGTCGGCATGAAACCGCTCGTGGTGAGAGCCAGGAAGCCGACGGCCAGGGCGAGGGTGGAGAAAATCATCGCCCGGCCGGCCGTGCGGTGGGCCGATTGAAGCGACGGGCCGACGCCCTCGCCTTCCGCCCGCCGCCTCCGGAAGGCGGCGATGTAATGGATCGAGCTGTCTACCGAGAGGCCGAGCGATACCGCAGCGATCATGGCGGTGCCCATGTTCATCTTCACGCCTGCCCAGCCGAGCAGACCCAGGACCACGAAGATCGGCAGCCCGTTGGGCACGAGGGCCACTCCGCCGAGCAGCGGGCTGCGAAATGCCAGGGAAAGCAGCAGCCAGATGCCGGCCGCTGCCAGGCCGAAGGTGAGCCACTGGTCGGCGAGCAACCGCTCGACGAGCTTCGCCAGGAGCACGAAGAAGCCCGTCACCTCAGCGCCGCCGCTCGCCGGCCCGGTGGCCGGGAACTCTTCGACGGCGATCCGGCGGACGTCGGCGATGATCGTCCGCTTGGCGGCGGCCGGCTGCCGCTCGCGGGCCCGGAGCATCACCCGCAGCCAGCCGCTACCGTCGATGGGATCCTGGCCGAGCAGCGCCCCGGATAATTCGGGAAGTTGCCGCTGCATCACCGCGATGGCCTGGGCCACGGCCCAATTGCCAAACGGTGACGCCTCCAGCCGCTCGAGTGAAACCGGCGAAACGGCCTCGATCACGTCAGCCACGCTCATGACCTTGGTGAGCGCCGCCCCGTCCACCGTGGTCACCTCCTCCCGCAGGCGGGTCTCGAATCGGGCGACGCGGCCGAGCAGCTCGGCGTCCACCGCCCCGGTCACCGGCACGAGCACGTCCCACACGCCGGCGCCGCCGAGTCGCGACTCCACCATGTCGTAGGCCGCCACGGTCGGGCTGTCGGATCTGAAATTCCGGGTGAAATCGGTCTCCACTTCGAGCCGGAATAGCCCCGCGATGGCCGCGGCTGTCATAAGAATAGTTCCGGCGAGGATCGGCCGCGGGTGCTGCACAATCCGCCACACGAGCCGGTCCAGGCCGACCTCGAGCGTCGACTCTCCCCACGCCCGCCGGGGATCGGCATCGAACCGGCCGGCAAGCGCCACCCAGGGCAGCACGAGGGCCACCGCCACGAGCACCATGCCCGCCCCGATCGCCGTCATGATGCCGAAATCATGCACCGGTCCGACCCGGCTGGCGATCAGCGAACCGAAGCCCACGATATCCGTGGCGATCGCGCCCAAGATCGGCCACATGAGCAGCGCCAGGCTACGCTTGAGCGCCACTGCCGGCTCCCAGCCGGCATCCCGCTGGAGGCGGTAGGCCACAATGATGTGGGTCACCGTGGCGATCGCTACCACGGTGACCATCGCCGAAAGCATCGTCGAGACCATCGTCAGCTTGAGGCCTGCAACCGAGAGCACGCCCCGGGTGGTCCAGAGGGCGGTGAGCACCACGGCCATCGGCACCACGACCCACCGCAGGCTGCGGAAGAAGAAAAGCAGCACGCCGCCGGTGAGTGCCACGCTCGCCCAGGCCAGCACGGTGCCGTCCCACTCGAGCATGGCGAAGCCGTCACGGAGCATCGCCGGCTCGCCGGCCAGGGTGCCGGCCGGATAGGTTGCCATGATCGCCCGCAGGCGGTCGATGGTGCTGGCCCGGGAGACGGCCTGCTCGCGGGCCGTGACGAGGGCCGGGACAGGGGGATCGAGCGTGCAGGCCACCGCCGCGGTGCGGTGGTCGGCGCCGACCACGTAGCCCTCCATGAGGCTCACGATCCTGCGGGCGGAGGGGCTCGTATCAGTGGCGATGATCCGTCTGCCCAGCGGAGTCGTGGCGAGGCTCGTCGCGGCGGCAACGCCCGGAAGGGCCCGCAGCGTGGCCGTCAGCTCACCAAGCCGCGCGATCCCTGCGGGCGTGAAGAGCGCGGCATCGTCGTAGGCGGCGAGCACCACCTCGCTGCCGCCGAACGTCCTGGTCATCCGAGCGTAGGGCACGAGCGCCGGATCGGCTCGGTCGAACATCGCGTCGATCGAACGGGAGAATTCCAGATGACGCGCCCGCTCGACCGAGGCGGCCACCAGCACAAGGCCGAGCAGCGCGAGCGACCGACGGTGGCAGACGATCCAGCCGGCGATCCGGTCGGCCAGCTGCGGTGGTGGGGCGGCAGGCGGGGACTGGCAAGCCTCGGGCACGGCGCGGACTCGCTGAAACAGTGGGGTCGAGGCGAACTGGCGAATGTGCGGCCGCCGGTCCCCGAGTTTACCGGCCCCGCCACGACCGCGGGCCATTCCGCCCCGTCTGCCGCGGCTCGGCTTGCCCGGTCACCGCTCCCTGCGTGGTCGGCTCGGCGAAGGCCGGTACCCGGAGGGCCGGTCGAGGGCATCCCTCCGGCCGCTAACCCGCCGTCCCGACACGACTTGCGACCGCTCCTCTTCCGGCGGCGATGCCTTGACCGCGTTTCCAGGATTCTCCTATTGTCCCGCGGTTTTTATCGCCTTTCCCCCACAGGTTCCCCGAGCCTCGACGAGCAGCGTGCGCACCCTCTTTCTGCCCGCCACCGTGCCCCGAACCGACCGCCGCGCGCAGGCGTGGCGGCTCTGCTTGCATGGAGCGGTTGCGGTTGCGGTCGCGTGGTTCGCCCAGGGAGGCATGGCAGCGGACGGACCGCCTCCGCTCGGAGCGAGCACCGGCGCGCTGGCTGAGTTGCCTGCCCGCGGCCTGGCTGCGGCGATCGCGGAGGCCGGGCACGTCGAGGTGCCAGCCGTTGATCCGGCCGAGCGAATCGAGATCACAGCGACTCAGGCGGCCCGCTGGACCGAGGGCGAGTACGAGGTCTGGCACCTCACCGGCGGTGTGATGATCCGGCAGGGGGGCACAACCGCGCAGGCACACGAGGCCGTGGCCTGGATCGAGCGGGCCGGCGACGATGAATCACTTGCCGAGCCGCGGGTGCGGAGCATGCTCGTCCGCATGGCTGGCAACGTGCGGGTGACGGCCCGTGCCGGCGAGGCAGCCGGCGAGTCGAATGTCCGCGGGCCCCGCTGGACCGGCCGCTTCTGGTATCTCCGTGATCCCGTACTCGACTTCGCGAGCGTCGTGCCCTCGACGGGGGCTCCGCCCCTCTACGAGGCTCCGGCCGCGGGTGCCGTCGTGGCCGGCGACGAGTCGCCGATCCGGCAGACGCAGTTCAGCGAGTTTGGCGCGCCGGCGGCCCCGGCGGTCGCGGCGGCGGCACCAGGGCGAAGGCTGCGGGCCTTCCCTCGGTCGAGCGTGCCACTCAACGTGAAATGGTTTCCCAGCGGCTCGGGAACGGAGTGGATCGCGGTCATCAACTCCGGTGTCAATCTCGTGGTGGATGGCGTCGACCCCGCCGGCCCGCTCGACATCTCGACCGACCGGCTCGTGATTTGGACGCAGGGATCGGCCCAGCCCGATCTCGACGGATCAGCCCAGGCGCCGGACGTGCCGCTGGAACTCTACATGGAGGGCAACGTCGTGTTCCGCCAGGGGCAGCGGGTCGTCGAGGCCGCCAACATGTTTTATGACGTGCCCCGATCGGCCGGCGTCATCACCGGTGCCACGGTCATCACCCCCGTCGAGAACTACGCCGGGGCCGTCCGCCTGCGGGCCGACGTGCTCCGGCAGGTTGACCGCAGCCGGTTCGTGGCCGAGCGGAGCGGCCTCACCTCGAGCCGCCTGGGCGTGCCCAGCTGGGAGTTCCGTTCCCGCGAGATCACGTTCACCGACGAGCAGCTGCCGCTGGCCGACCCGTTCGGCCGGCCGCTCCTCGAGCCGACCACTGGCGAACCGGTTGTCGAGCACCAGCAGTACATCACCAGCCGCAATAACACCCTCATGCTCGGGGAGGTGCCGGTGCTGTGGTGGCCGGTGTTCGCGACCAATGCCAAGAAGCCAACCTTCTACATCAACAACTTCCAGCTCAAGAACGACCAGATCTTTGGCACTCAGGTGCTCACCGGCTGGGACGCCTTCCAGGTGTTTGGGTGGCAGCGGCCGCCGGATGGCGTCGACTGGAACTTCAACGTCGACTACCTCAGCCTCCGAGGTCCGGGCGGTGGCACCTCACTACTCTACAACCGGCCCGGCTTCCTCGGCCTCCAGACCCCCGCCAGCGGCGACCTCGACGCCTGGTTCGTCGGCGACGTGGGCCGCGACAATCTCGGCCTCTACCGCCGAGACTTCATCTACCCAGGCTTCCCCGATCGCACCTTCCGCGGCCGCTCCTTCTGGCGGCACCGGCAGGATCTCGGCGGCACGACCGACAGCTTCTTCGGCGGCTGGCAGCTACGTGGCACGGCCGGCTGGATCAGCGACATGAATTTTCTGGAGGAGTATTACGAGGCGGAGTGGGAGGAGGGCTACGAGCAGCGGACCTGGCTCGACCTGCGGAGGCCGGTGGAAAATCGTGAACTGCGACTACTCACGAGCGCCCGCGTCAATCCGTTTTTCACGCAGAGCGAATGGTGGCCCCGGCTCGATCACTACGTTCTCGGTCAGCCGCTCCTGCGGGACGCGCTCACCTGGTACTCGCACTCCGGCGTGTCCTACGTGCGGCAGGGGCTCCCCCAGGCACCGATCGCGGGGCAGGGGCTCGACATCTGGACGCTCCTGCCTTACGAGTCGAACGTGATCGGCGAACGGCTGGCGACCCGCCAGGAGATCGACCTCCCCTTCCAGGCCGGAGCGGTGAAGATCGTTCCCTACGCGCTCGGTGAGCTCGCTCACTGGGGCGAGGACCTGGCACAGCAGCCGATCAGCCGCGCCTACGGCCAGGTCGGCATCCGCTCGAGCCTGCCGATGTGGACGGCCAACAACGAGTACGAGAGCCAGCTGTGGAACGTCCACGGGCTGGCCCACAAGGTGGTCTTCGAGGCCGAGTTCTCCTACGCCAATGCGACGCAGAGCATCGACGAGTTTCCGCTCTACGACCAGATCGACGACGACGCGATCAACCAGTACCGGCGGAACATCCCCTACTGGGATTACGGCGTGTCACCCGGCACCCTCCCTGGCGATCTCGTGTTCGGGCCCGACTTCAAATATGACCCGCGAAGCTACGCCGTCCGGCGCGGCCTGGCCGGCTCGGTGACCGGACCCACCGAGATCGCCAACGACCTGACGGCGTTTCGCGTCGGCGCTCATCAGCGGTGGCAGACGAAGCGGGGCCCGGCCGGCAACCGCCGGATCATCGACTGGATCACCTTTGACATCGACGGCGAATTCTTCCCCGTTACCGGCCAGAATTTCGGGCAGGTGCTGGGGCTCTGGCAGTACGACTTCCGCTGGCACATCGGCGACCGCACAACGCTGCTCTCGACGGCCGACGTCGACTTCTTCTCCGGCGGCCAGCAGCTCTACACCTTGGGAACGCTGCTCAATCGCACGCCCCGCGGCAGCTTCTTCATCGGCTTCAACCAGTTCGGCGGGCCGGTCGAGGCCTCCGTGCTGACCGGATCCTACACCTACCGCATGAGTCCTAAGTGGGCCAGCTCCTTCGGCTCCGCCATCGACCTCACGGGCCGTAACATCGGCCAGAACTTCCAGCTCGTGCGGATTGGCGAGTCGTTTCTCATGACCTTCGGCTTCAACGTCGATTACAGCCGCAACAACGTGGGCGTGACCTTCAACCTCGAGCCGCGGTTCCTGTCGCGGACGCAGTTCCGCGGTCTGGGCATCCCGATCGCCGGCGCCTACGGGCTCGAGTGAGGCCGCCGGTCCCGCTCCGGCCAGAGCGACCAGGCCGCGAAGAGCACCGCAAGCAGGCCGTATGAGGCGGCGAGGGTGAGCGGTCCGCGGCCCGCGGCTTCCGAAGGGAGCTCGCCGATCGACCAAGGGAGGAACAGCCGGCCGTCGGCGAATGGCGAGTGGATCACTCCGCAGAGGGTCAGGCTCGCGGCGGCCAGGCACCAGCCAGCGGCGGCCCGCAGATGCCTGTCGATGAGGGCCGCGACAAGCCCCGCCCAGACAAGGCTTGTGACGATGAAGCCGGCAGCGAGCAGGCGGACGGAAAACAGTTCCGCCACGAGCGGGCCCTGCGGGATGGCCCCCGCGGCCAGCAGTTTGTCGGCCTGGATCTTGGCGAGGGCCGCCAAGGCCGGAATGCAGGCCATCGCAACCGCCGGGTAGTGACGCTCGGGAGTCGCGTGGAAACTCTGGGCCGTGATCTCGAGGCCGATGAATACAAGCACGGGCAGGATCACCGGACCGGGAATCGCCTGATAGAGCCAGGCGAATGTGCCCGTGAGGCCGGCCAGGCCAATAAACACCGCAGTCGCCAGGGTGTAGGCAGCCCGGCCGCCCATCGCCTTGTAGGCGGGGTGGCCGATGTAGGGCGTGGTCTGGATGACGCCGCCACAGGCGCCGGCGATGATCGTCGCCAGCCCCTCGACGGCGATCACCCGCCCGGTGTCGTACTCGTCGCCGACCGCTGCGGCGCTCTCGGTGCAGTCGATGCCGCCGACGACCGTACCGAGGGCGAAGGGAATCACGATCGGCAGGTAGCGGACCGTGTCATTCCAGGCGGCCAGCCACTCGAACTCGAGAGCCCGCAGCCACTCCGTCGGCCAGAGGGCCGCCGCCGGATCGATGGCCACATGCCCCTCGGCCGCGGGAATGAAACCGGCCCAGCCCCCGAGGTAGTGGATGCCACCGCCCACGAGCAGGGCGGCCAAAGCGCCGGGGATGCGGAGCGGAAACGGAATCCGGGCGGTGAGCGTGGCCAGGATGATGCCCAGTGAGACAAGGCCTGCCAGCGGCGAGGTAATGATCTCGAGCATCGGCAGAAAGGTGATCAGGGCCAGGGCGATGGCGGCCAGGCTCCCGAGCAGGCCGGCCCGGGGGACGATCCGGCGGATCGTCCCCGCAAGCGGAACGCAGGCGAGCTTGAAGAACCCGCTGGCGACGATCGAACACATGCCGATGTGCCAGGCATGCCGGGCGGCTGCCTCCTCGTCCATGCCCCCGTCGAGTGCCGCCCGGAAGGCAGGCCCGAGCACGAAAAAGACCATGCCGAAGGTGCTCGGCGTGTCGAGGCCCAGTGGCATGGCGGTGACATCGGTTCGGCCCGTGCGGCGGGCCAGCCGGAAGGCCATCCACGTGAAGAGGATGTCGCCCACGATCACTCCGACGGCCGTGCCGGGCACGAGGTGCCCAAGGGCGAATTCCACCGGGAATCCGAACACGGTCGCGAGGAGCGAGACGGTCAGGACGAGGCCGGCCAGGTTGTCGAGGGAGAGCCCGAAAAAGGCGTTAACGTCGCCCGAAGTGGCCCAGTGGTAGCGGTGGCGGTCGAGCATGGAAACCTGTCGGAAGCTGTGCCTTATAGCCGAAAAAGTCAAACTCCGTGATTTGGACCGGGCCGCGTGAAACCGACCGTTCGTGGCTATACTCGTTGGGGGGGCGGTTTCGGGCGAGTGCCGTCCTACCGCCGAACCATTCCCCGTCTGCTCGCGTACCACCAATGGATCTGCACGAATCACGTGGTGACGGCCGGCACGAATCCCCTCCCTCGGGGAGTGGCGTGGCCGGAGGAGCATCCGACGAGGAGCTCCTACGTCGCTGCCGCGTGGACGAGGATTCTGCGGCCTTCGAGTCGCTGGTGCATCGGTACGAGGTCGAACTGTTTAACTACCTCCGCCGCTATCTCGGAAACGCCGAGATGGCTGAGGATGTGTTTCAGGCGACCTTTCTCCAGGTGCATCTCAAGCGTGAGCAGTTCGAAGAAGGAAGGCGGTTCAGACCGTGGCTGTACACGATCGCCACCAATCAGGCCATCGACGCCCAGCGCCGCAACAAGCGGCACCGGATGGTGAGCCTCGACAGCCGCACCGGCGGCGAAAACGACGTGGGCGCGCTTGTCGAGATGCTGGCGGGCAACGGACAGACCGCCGACGAAAAAATGCAGGATGCGGAGGCCAGCGACTGGGTACGTTCGGCTGTCGATGCTCTGCCCGAGCCGCTGCGGGCGACGCTCGTGCTTGTCTACCATCAGGGGCTGAAATACCGCGAGGCTGCCGACATCCTGGGAATCCCAGTCGGCACCGTCAAGAGCCGGCTCCACTCGGCCCTCCTCAAACTCAACGAATCCTGGCAGCAGGCTGGCCCCCGTGTGGCCGAAACGGATTGACCGGAAGAGTCCTCCCCATGACCCACTCGAGAGCGTGAGCAGCCATCATGAGAGAACATCTGGTCGGGTATCTGTTCGATTCGCTCGATGACGCCGAGGCACGCGAGGTGGAGGCGGCCCTTGCTGACAAGTTGCAGTCGGATGCCATGCGGAGGGATCTGGAACTGCTCAAGCGGGCAGTGGCGCCGCTGGCCCTCGATCGTGCCTCGCTGCCGGCACCGGCGGGCCTGGCCTCCCGAACGCTGGCGTTTGTGGCCGCCCAGACGGGGCCGGAGACGCTCCCGCTACGGCGGCCGATGACCCCGGCCCGCGAGGCCGTCGCTCCCGCGTCTGGCCGGGCATGGCTGGATCGGCTCCTCATGGCAGCCTCGGCTCTGGCGGCCTGCATCCTCGTTGTGCCACTCGTCTATGACGCGATCACCGAATCCCGGGCGCGACGCGTGGAACGTAATCTCCAGCGGGTGGCCGGGGCTCTTCACGGCTACGGAGAGAGCCAGCGGGTCTATCCCACTCCCCCCGACGGCGGGCCGCTCTCCCGCGCCGGGCTCTATGCACCGACGCTCGTGTCCGACCATCGGCTCGTGGCCGACGACGGCACGCTCGTCGTCCCCGATTCAGACCTCGCCCGCCGCGGATCGTTCCGGATTCCGACCATCGAGGAACTCGAGGCGGCGCAGGGAACGCCGCGGTTCGACGAGCTGATCCGGATCATGGGGGGTGATTTCGGCTACACGCTGAGCCACCGCTGCGCGGAAGGCCGGCTCCAGCCCAATGAGAACCTGCGTCGGGCGACCCACCCGCTGCTGGCCGATGCTCCGGCAGAATGCTGCGAGAAGAGCGACAACCATCCAGACGGATTTCATTACATCCTGTTCGAGGACGGCCACTTTGAACGGCGGCACGTTGACTTTCTCCATCAAGAAGGCGACCACCTCTATCGCAATCATGAGGGCAAGGTGGCGGCAGGTAGTGATCCCGACGACACGGTGATCGGCGGCTCACACCACCAGCCGTGACCGACTCCATACAAGCCCCGGGCGCGAGCCCGGGGACTGCTGACCCATACAAGCCCCGGGC
>JBBEEF010000193.1:0-2233 GCA_040880915.1 Pirellulales bacterium | reverse complement strand
TGCCATTGCCATTGCCATTGCCGTGGTCATGCCCGTTGCCGTTGCCGTTGCCGGACCCAGCATGGCCATTGCCCAAAGCGGCACCCGCGGGGTCCGGCGGCGGAGTGATCAATTGCCGTTCGGCCGGCGTGAGCACCCCCTGCAGCCGCACCACGAGGAGCGTACCGATCAGATGGGCGTGAATGTCACGCGGGCCACGGCCAATGAACTCCTGCTGGAACCGTGCGATGCCGTCGCAGACAGCGGCCTCGATCTCGCCTTGAGACTTCATGATTTGGTTCTCGGGATGCGTCGCCTCTAACCACCCGCCTGACGACGACCCTCGATCCGGGCGACGGCGGCAGCCAGCGGCTGCGTACCCGTCGGCAGGCCGGCAGCCCGGCGATCGGCCCCAGGCCCGGCGTTGTTCGCGGCACTCACAAGACCGTTTCCAGTCTCAGCTCCGTTGCCGTTGCCAGCTCCGTTACCGTTACCGTTGCCATTACAGATTCGGTCCCAGACCTCACGGCGATGGATCGGCAGCTTGTTGTCGGCCTCGAAGCCGAGGCGAACCCGCCCTCCTTCGATCTCCAGAATCGTGATCTCAAGCGCGATCTGCATCTCGCCGGGCTGGCCGATCACGACACTCTCACGATTCTTCCTCGTCAATACCAACATGGGTCACCTTCCTCATGGTTGCGGGTCCCTCCGGGGAGAACTTAGCGACGGTCGGCTCCGTTGCCGGCCGCCTGCATTCCTACCGTTCCATTGGCCTGCAGATGCGCGTTCACCGGGACTCCCAGAGCCGGCAGGCCCCGTCCCAGCAGAAAGAGGTCGACCTCAGGACTCGTCGCTAGCGTCTTGAAGACGCTGCGGGTCGCCGGATCGACATGGGCGAGCGCGCCGCGGAGGGCGACGCCCGTGCGGCGGCGCACGTGCTCGAGCAGCGCGTCGACTGAGTGGTCGAAAATCTGGCGGTGAAACTCCCCCACGCGTCGCGCGCCATCGTCATCGTCGGCCAACTGCCGCTCGACTTCAGAAAAAGACTCGTGTACGTGGACGACCATCCACGGGCCGGCCCGCACCACCGTGACGCTTGTCGGCGCTCGGCCGAGCAGGCCATGTTCGAACGTGGCGGTGGCGCGGGCCACCTGCCGCGCCAGCCGCTCGTCCGCCTCCGGCGAGGGAAATACCTGGAAATCGAGGTCCGTCGAGCACCACGGCGGGCTGTCGGATTTGATCGGCAGTGCTGTCACCGAGCGTGTCACCAGGGGTGTTTGGGTGGGAGCGTATGGGAGGGCAGCGGTGCCCAATGGCAACAAAAAAAGCCGGCGTGAAAAGAAGGCCCCGGGCCTTCCTCTCTCGCCGGCTTACGCTGCGACGGACCTCCCGGACACTGCCGGATTGCCCCTCGTCTCGTCTTCCGTTCGTGGGAACGAATGTTCGAATTGTTTTGAGCTATTTTTCCCGGGCAACAACAACGTGCGAGCGTCATCGCCTCCGCGGGATGTGCAGGATTATATTGGGGGGTCTGGGTAACGCAAGCAGAATTTTCCAGCGGGCTTGCGCTTCCCCCGAAATGCAGTGGCTGGACACTCACCCGCACCCAAAAGACTTGCGCGGCGTGGCATCGATCGAGAAGGCCTCATGCCCCGCCTCGCGGTATGCCGAGAACACTCCCCGGCACACTACCCCTCTTGGGGGGGGTGTTGTGCCGCTCCGGCGAAGCGCGGCGCCGGCGGATGGCAGGATGCCACCGCCGGCGCCGGTTTGTCGGGAACACATGCTGCGGGCGAGTCTCTGCCTGCCTGGGGGCTGACGAATGACACGCATCAGGTCGCAGGGGGAGATTGAGGCGGCGGTTTGTGATGCCGTGTCACGATTCCAGCAGGAGTTCATGGGCCGGGGCCCCAAACACGTCCATGCCCATCTCGTGGAGAACAGGCTGTTTGTCCACCTCGAAGGAGTTCTCACCGCTGCCGAGCAACGGCTGCTCGACGGATCGGGAGCGGGAAACGGCAAGGGAGCCGAACTCCTCAAGCAACTCCGTAGCCAACTCGTAATCGCCGGCCGCCAGGTGCTCGACAAGCTTGTCAGCGAGGCCGTCGGTGCCTCGCCCGTGATGCTCCATCACGACATCTCGCCGGTGACCGGCGAAGAGGTGATCGTGTTCACCCTCGCCGCTCCGCCCCTCTGCCGCGACCGGCGCCGTCGATAGCAGACCGTCTGCGGGGTTGCAGGCGGAGTGGCCTTT
>JBBEEF010000192.1:0-2240 GCA_040880915.1 Pirellulales bacterium | reverse complement strand
TGCCATGCCGCTGGCAATCAGACGTCGCAGAGCGCGACGGCCTCCGCGAGGCCGGCGAGCGGGTCGCGGGTGGGGATAAACTCCTGCCCGACATAGCCTGTGTAGCCAATCTCGAGCAGCTTCCGCATGATCGGCGGATAGAGGATTTCTTGGTTGTCGTCGAGTTCACCCCGGCCCGGATTGCCGGCGGTGTGCACGTGGCCGATCACGTCCTTGCACTGCTCGATCCGGCGGATCACGTCGCCGTTCATGATCTGCACGTGGTAGATGTCGAACAGCATCTTGGCCCGTTCGCTGCCGACCCGCCGGAGGATGCCTGCCACGTAGTCGACGTCGTCCCCCTGGTAACCGGGGTGGCCCTTCATGGGGTGCGAGTCGTCACGGGTGTTGAGGTGTTCGAGGCAGATCGTGACCCCCTTCTTCTCGCCGTGGGCGGCGAGGGCCGTGAGCGCCTTGACGCAGTTGTCGGCCCCTTCCTCCAGCGAGATCTCGCCACTGGTCGGATCGTCGGCGTCCCGCCACTTGTAGCCGGTGAAGGCGATCACGGCCGGGAAGCCCGCTTCCGCGCAGGCGTCGATCATCTCACTCGTGCGGGCGATCACCTCCTCGTGGTAGCGAGGATTGTTGAGCCCTTTCATGAACGGTGCTCCAGGCATCCCGTTGGGGGCAATCCCGCAGGTGAGGCCGTGCTTTTTGATCGTCGGCCAGGTCGGCGGGTCGGCCAGCTCGATCGACGGACAGCCCAGGTCCTTGGCGACACGGCAGGTTTTTTCGATGTCCCACTTCTCGCCGGTGACGTTGAAGCACCAGTACACAATCGACTGCTTGATCCGGCCCTTTCGTGCAGCCATGGCGGCGGCTCCCTGGGTGGTGGCGAGCGAGGAGGCTACCCCGAGGGCTGCGGCCCCCGCGGCGAGGGCGGCGCGACGGCTGACAGGCGTGGGCATGGAGGCTCCCCCTAAGGTGATGGTCGCCGAGCGGCCACGGTTCTGACTGGCGGCCCGACGCCCGCGGTACACTACCACGCCGCGGTGCTCGTGTGGAGCCGCCGCGGACGCTCCCCGCGGGTCACCCATGTCAAGCATCAAGCGGATTCTCGTCACCGGCGGGGCCGGCTTCCTCGGCAGCCACTTCTGCGAGCGATTCGTCGACGCCGGCCACGACGTGATCTGCGTCGACAACTTCTTCACCAGCCAAAAGTCGAACGTCGCCCACCTGCTCGGCAGGAGCAACTTCGAGCTCGTCCGCCACGACATCATCCACCCGCTGTGGCTCGAGGTGGATGAGATCTACAACCTCGCCTGCCCGGCTGCCCCCGGCCACTATCAGTACAACCCCATCAAGACGATGAAGACGAGCGTGATGGGCGCGATCAACCTCCTGGGCATGGCCCGCCGCTGCCGGGCCAAGATCCTCCAGGCATCGACAAGCGAGGTCTACGGCGACCCGGAGATTCACCCGCAGCCGGAGAGCTACCGCGGCGCGGTCAACCCGATCGGACCCCGGGCCTGCTACGACGAGGGCAAGCGGGCCGCCGAGACACTCTTCATGGACTACCACCGGCACAACAGGGTGAACGTGCGGATCGTGCGGATCTTCAACACCTACGGGCCGCGGATGCATCCCTTTGACGGCCGCGTGGTCTCCAACTTCATCCGCCAGGCGCTCGTCGGCGAGCCGATCACGATCTTCGGCAGCGGCAACCAGACCCGGAGTTTTTGCTACCGGGACGATCTCGTCGAGGGGATCATCCGGATGATGCACGGCCCCGACGACTTCACCGGTCCGGTCAACATCGGCAACCCGGCCGAGTTCACGATCCGCCAACTGGCCGAACTCGTGATCGAACTCACCGGCTCGAACTCACCGCTCGTGGAGAAGCCGCTGCCGGTCGACGACCCCGAACGGCGGCGGCCCGACATTACGCTGGCCAAGGCGCGGCTCAGCTGGGAGCCGACCGTTTCCCTGCGCGAGGGGCTGGCGAAGACGATCGCCTGGTTTCGCTCGGTGCGGCTGGCAGACTTCCGGGCGCCGACCCCGAATTTCTGACGTCACGCGGCGGTTGCCAGCCTGGGAAACCGGGCCCGTCCGGGATTTTTCTAGGTCACGTCGATCGGGCCGGGCTTGCCCCGGCCATCCCGCCGCACGTTCGCTTTGGGCCATCTCGATTGGCATGGGCTCCCGCGCATACAAGCCCCGGGCGCGAGCCCGGGGACTTCTTGCATACAAGCCCCGGGCGC
>JBBEEF010000191.1:0-14389 GCA_040880915.1 Pirellulales bacterium | reverse complement strand
GGAAACTCCTCACCCACCCGGGCCATGAGTTTCGCCCAGGCTTTTGCGTGACGTGTCATGCGAGCGGGGCTTTTGATTCGGATTCGCGTCGCAGCAGCCTTCCGTGGCATGCCCACCGGCCGCATGCCCACCGGTCACAGCCTCGCGCCGAAAAGCCGATGTTCCCGATGGCCAGCGCCGTGACGGCGGGCCTGAGCTTGTGATTCGGCGCAAACACCCCGTGGTAGCGATGCCGGTGCTTCCGCGGCGGCGGGACGAGATCGGCGAGCCGGTCGAGGAACTCAAACGGCGTGAGTTCGACGACGCCGCCCGCGCCGGGCCGCGTGGACTTGCGGCTGCGGCCGGGCCCGAGCCAGTTGGCGGCTTTGTGTCTGGGCAGCACGTAGCGGACTTTGGTTGCGCGGCCGTCTGGGCCGCGAGTCACGGAGAGCCGTTCGAGGGCAAAGGGTGGCCGGGCGCAGTATCGCAGCAGGTGTTCCAGACCCTGAAAATAGCTCGGCACGTCGCGGTCTATTGAGTATGATCCGGACACCGGCGTCTACTGAAAACCCGCTGTTCTCCCAGGCGAGCATGTCGGCGGCGGCCGCGGCGTCGAGGAGGCCCGCAAGCCTGAACCACCGGATCACGCGGCGACGGGCCCGCTCGGTGAGCGCAGCCAGGTCAGCCTGCTTCTTCGGCAGGTTGAGCCCACTTCGGTCGCGGTAGAGTCGGTCGCGGTAAAACGGTCCCGGTGTCTTCGAGATTCCACATCCAGTCGTCACCGATCCATGCGCTGGCTGGAGCGGCCGATTTGATCGAGAGCGGCACCGAACCGACAGCCGGCACGTCGCTGTCGCCAGTCATGAAGGTGCCATCCCGCAGCGAGCCCTCCAGAAGTGCGCTCTCCAAGAGTGTGGAGTTGAGGCTCGCTTCGAACGGCTGTGCCGCCTCGTCCAGGGGCTGGGCGAGAAATGGCGATTCGAGCACCCCTGGTTCGGCGCAGACGATTCCCGCAGCGATGAGAGTCAGGGCCAATCCGGTGAGCAGCAGAACGCCGCCCGCGCGGGGGAGAGCCCGAAGGGGTGAGGGAGCAAGGTGTGACATCAAGGTGTGACATCAAGGTGGGACGCCCTGAGGAACAAGGCGTTGGAAAAGCGTATCCGGACGCCGATGACCGTCAAGGTTGGAATCGGGGCAGGAGCTACCGCAGGATCGACCGCGGCCCATCGTCATGGTGGCGGTGATCGTTCATGGAGCGATGAATTGCCACGATTCCCATCACGATCAGGCCCAGCATCACGGTGATCACCCAGAACCAGGCGAGCGCGTTCAGAGCCTCCGTCATCTCGGGATTCGAACCCTGTTCGTCACCTACGCCGCGGGTGACCTCGATGAAATCCAGTTCTCGGCTTGTAGCATCGCTCAGGTACGACGACTGTGCCACAAGAACGGTCGGAAACCAACCGCCGTTCGCGATGGGATTCATATGCCACATGCCGGGTTACAGAAAATGAACTTTTTCGACGCTAGCGGAACGTTGGCAACCGGGAAATAACCACTTGCGGGTACCTGCGCAGGGAGACGCAGGGAGAAGAGGGACACGCAGGGAGAATAAGGCCCGCGGTTGCGTGGCCGCCCGAGCGATTCCAGCAATTTTTAACCGTCGGCGGCTCTGTAGAACGCCTGGCGGTAGGCCACCGCCCGACGCGTCAGTTCGTCGCCCTGTGTCCCCAGTTTGGCAGCCAGGTTTTTGCGATGCGTCTGCACGGTGTGCTCGGATATCGACAGCCGTAGGCCGATCGCCCGGCTCGTCAGCCCCTCGCCGATGAGGGAAAATACCTCGGCCTCGCGGGGCGTGAAACGCGTCTCGGCTTCGGCGTCGCGGAGTGTGCGATCCGAGTCTTTTTCGTAGCCGGCTTGCAGATCGTCGAGTTCTGCCTGAAGCGCCTGGAACGCCTCGGCCTTGCTGATAACGGCATGCAGGTGGCCATCCAGCCATTCGGGGCAGACAAAGTCGCTCGAGTGTCCTGACAAGACGATGACTCGAGATGTGTGGTTCATTTCCGTGCAGCGGCGGGCGACCTCGATGCCGTCGCCATCGGGGAGTGCGAGATCGAGCAGCAGCAGGTCTGGTCGGTGCCGTGTGCAGGCCTCGACCCCTTCTGCAACCGTGCGGGCGCACGCGAGGATGCGCATGCCCCCCCGCATCATGAGCATGCCGCTGAGGAGGTCGAGGAACATGCTCTGATCCTCGACGAGCACGCACGTCAATACACCATCGTTCGGCAAGCTGGCCTGTGGATTGCCTGTGGCGGATGGGGTGCTGTCTGACGGACTGGCGGGGTGGGTCATAGGGTCGCTTCCAACAACTGTCGAATCCCTGACTCTAGCGGCGCGATCGCGGGTTCCGCCATCGTTGGGTGAATGGCAGATCGTGGTGCACGCCGCATCTGTCCACCGGACTACCCGGTTGCAGGTATGGGGCAAATCGCCCCACATCGGCCGCTGAGTACCCTCTTGAGGTGAGTTAAATCGTCCCACCCCCCGGGGCGATTTGCCTCACCTCTTCCGGGGATCATGTCTGTCGGCCGCTTCTGGCTGCTCCCGCGATATCGCGTGTTATCCGTGGAACACTACGGTTTCAAAAAATCCGTCGTGTGCGGCCCGGCTTTGGCGTTCATTTGGCACGCAGCGTGCACGGTCTTTTTAGGCAGACGGTTCGTCGGAGCCGTCCTGCCCGATGCACCAGCCGACGCGAACCTGGGCCCGCCGCCATGACGACCCGCGCCCCATCGCCCGCTCGCTGTGCCGCCCGCTGCCTTAACACGGGCGGCGGGGGCGGGGGCGGCAGTTCAACGCAAACTGCCGAGCGCGGCGGCGAAGGCGGCTCGGGCGTGGTGATCGTGCGGTATGCCGGCGCCGCGATCGCCGGCGTGGGTGGCACGGGCAGCTCGTTCGTCGGCAACGGCACGATCGGGCAAAACGGGGTCACCTACCAGGTGGCGAGTTTCACCGCGACCGGCAACTCGGCCTTCAACCTCTCGGGCGTCGATTTCAATGCCCGCCTGGGCACGGTCCTCACGAGCGGCGTTTCCGGCACTGGCAACCTCACCTTCTCGGGCCCCGGGCGGCTCACGTTGGCCGCGAACAGTTCCTACACCGGCAACACCACCGTCACCGCCGGCACAGGCTCGGCCGAGGGCTACACGCTCCATACCTTCAGCGCGGGCACGAGCACGTTTGCCCTCACCCTGCCAGAGATTCGGGCCACGCTCTCCGGTGACATCTCCGGCACGGGCGGCTTCACCCTCGACACCCCGAGCACGCTCGTGCTCACCGGCTCGAACACGCATCAGGGCGAGACGATCATCTCCAATGGCATCCTTCAGGTGGGCGACGGCGGCTCGACGGGCTCGCTCGGCAGCGGCGCGGTCATCAACAACGCGGCCCTCATCGTCAACCGCACCGGGGCGGTCACTATCCCCGGCGGTATCTCCGGGAGTGGCTCGCTCCCGAAGCAGGGCCCGGGCACGCTCACGCTCTCCGGGGCCAACTCGTATTCCGGCGGCACGGTCGTTTCCGCCGGCACCCTCGTCGGCCCGGTGAACATTGCCACCGGTGGCCGGCTCGCGCCTGGCAACAGCATCGAGTCACTGGCCACGGGCACGGCGACATTCGCGGGCGGGGCGACGTTCGCGTACGAGGGTGACTCGAGCGATCTCGATGCGCTCGGCCTGGCCGCCGACCTGCTCGTGGTAACGGGTGATCTCAATCTCTCGACCGATCCGACGAGCCGCACGCTCCTCTCGTTTACGGACATCGCCGGCATGGCCCAGCCGTTCATCGAAGACACGACGATCTTCGCGCTTATCAACTACTCGGGCGTCTGGAACGGCGGCCTGTTCAGTTACGAAGGCCAGGAACTCACCAACGGCAGCCGGTTCACGGCGGGGAGCCAACTGTGGGAGATCACCTACGACTCCCCCACAGGCGGCCTGAACTTCACGGACGACTACCTGCCAAGCGGCAGCTTCGTGATCGTCACCGCCGTCCCCGAGCCCTCGACGCTCGCGCTTCTCGCCGTCGCCGGCATGGGTCTGGCCGCCCAGGCCCGCCGCCGGCGATAGGTGGTATCTGCCGCCCGGCTCAAGCTCTTGCGTTCGTGCGTTTGCCAAACCGGCCCGATCGTGGCAAAACAATTCGGTTTCCACTGCCCCGGGGCCTGAGGGCCAAGCCGTGATCCAGCCCCAGCGAATTCAACGTTATGTTTCCGAGGTCGTGCGGGAGTTTCATCCGGAGCGGGTGATCCTGTTCGGGTCTCACGCGGCCGGAACGACTCACGTCGATTCCGATGTTGATCTGTTGGTCGTCATGCCCCATACGGGGCCGGCAGCTGAGCAAGCCGCCCGCATCCGGCGGCGGATTTCCGCCGGATTTCCTGTCGATCTCATCGTCCGCTCGCCACGGACGATTGAGCGACGGATTCGGCTCGGCGACAGCTTCCTCAGCGACGTGCTCGCCCACGGGAAGGTCTTGCATGAAGCCCGCCGCCCGTGAGTGGATCGCCAAAGCAGAAGCTGATTTCTTGAGCGCCCAGCGGGAATACCGTGCGCGGAATCGACCAAACTTCGATGCAGCCTGTTTTTTCGCTCAGCAGTGCATCGAAAAGTATTTGAAAGGCCGGATCGCTGACGCGGGGCTCCTGATTCCGAAGACCCACGATCTTCCGGTGTTGTTGGATGCGGTCCTGCCATTGGAACCGCTTTGGGAATCGGCACGCCCGCGGCTCGAGTCGCTGACAAGCTACGCGGTGGTATTTCGCTATCCGGGCGACTCAGCGACTCGCGGCCTCGCAAAGGCCGCGATTGCCGATGCGCGCTGGGTCCGGTCGATGATTCGATCGACCCTGCGGCTCCGCTGAGGACGTCAGCCGCTGCGGCCGCGCTCGCGAGTTCCGCAATCACTGTCTCCGCCGCCGGCGTCGTTGACGCGATAGCCGCCGATGCGGGCAGGGTACCTTCCGCATGGTATGGAGCAAATCGCTCCACTTCTTATCGAAGCGGAGTCATCCAAAATCACTTCGGTGGATCGGCAAGCCAGATCATGCTCGGGAAAAACGTGGCTTTGGGGCGCATGATCGCGGACTCCATCGAAATCAGGTCTCGTGTAGCGCGGGATTTGCGTTGGTTTCAGGCGTCGCCTGTCTACCCGGGCTGGCGACGAATCGCGACCGGCTCATGAGCCGGTCGCCCGATCCACCCGACGACGCGAACCAGAGCCTGCCGCCATGACGACTTTCCGCCACCCACTGGCCCGCCCTGACACCCGCCGCTGTGGGTCGGCTGCCCCGCTTGCCGCCGTCCTCGCCCTCGTGCTCGCCAGCCCCGGGGCCCGTGGCCAAACCACCGTCACCCTCGACGCCACGAGCGGGTCCAACTCGATCTCGACCGCCTACACGCTCTCGGGCAACACCACCTTCCAACTCGGCTTCTTCGCCGACTACCTGATCGTTGGCGGCGGTGGTGGTGGTGGTGGCGTCAGCGGAAACACGGCCGACCGGGGCCAATTCCTACGCCGGCGACACGATCATCTCCAATGGCATCCTTCAGGTGGGCGACGGCGGGGGCACGGGCTCGCTTGGCAGCGGCGCGGTGATCAACAACGCGGCTCTCATCGTGAACCGCACCGGGACAGTCACTATCCCCGGCGGCATCTCGGGGAGTGGCTCGCTGACCAAGCAGGGCCCGGGCACCCTCACGCTCTCCGGGGCCAACACGTATTCCGGTGGCACGGTCGTTTCCGCCGGCACGCTCGTCCGCACCGAGAGCGGCACGCTCGATCTCGCGGGCACGGCCACGTTCGCCGGCGGGGCGACCTTTGCGTACGAGGTCGATTCGACCGATCTTGATGCGCTCGGTGTGGCCGCCGACCTGCTCGTGGTAACAGGGGATCTCAATCTCTCGACCGATCCGACGAGCCGCACGCTCCTCTCGTTTACGGACATCGCCGGCACGGCCCAGCCGTTCATCGAAGACACGACGATCTTCGCGTTTCGTGATCGTCACCGCCGTCCCCGAGCCCTCAACGCTCGCGCTCTGCGCCGTGGCCGGGCTTGGCCTCACCGCGGTCGCTGCCCACCGCCGCCGGCGTCGTTGACGCCGCGTAGCCGCCGGTTGGGCGGGGCAGCTGGCATGCATCCGGGCCGGAAATAATCCAGGGTTCCACTGCGTGGTATCCTTTGGTTCATCAAGTCGTCAGCGCGGAATTCGAGAATCATCATGTCCCCCGAAACTTCTTCGATCTTCTCGCTGAGCTTAGCTGAGAAACTGGAACTCGTTGAGGATCTTTGGGACGACATCTCCCGGAATCCTGAAGAGGTTCCGGTTTACGACTGGCAGATCAAGACGATGGAGCTCCGCAAGCGCGAGCTCGCGAATGCTCCTGAATCAGCCCTCTCTTGGGATGAACTGACAGGCGGCCTTCGGAGGCTACGCGGTGACGGTTGAGATTCGTTTTTCCCCGGCTACGGCTACGGATCTCGAGGCCAGTCATCAGTGGTACGAAAAGCAGAGGTCGGGGCTTGGGGCTCAATTTCTCGACTGTGTGCTCGCCTGTTTGGAACGCGTCCGGCGATCGCCTGAGCGAGGCGAGCGAGTTCGAGATCACTATTGCCGAGCGCTGGTTCGCCGATTTCCATACGCCGTCTTCTACGAATATGACGGGCAGACGGTCACCGTGTACGGCATCGTGCACACGGCGCGAGACGCATCGAAGTGGCACATACGATTGCCCTAGCTGGCGGCCGTGTTGACGCACCGTAGCCGTGGGTTTTTAACCCGCGGGCAGCGCGACGCCGCCAACCGAAACCAGCGGCACCGGAAACGCTCGTCAACTGGCCGAAAAAGTGTCTTCTTCCAGTTGGAATGTCATCTGCGTCGAAATCCATTCATGACGACCATTCAAGAGATTGAGAAGGCGATCGAGTCATTAGCTCTCGCCGATCAGTTGCGGCTGTACAGGGATCTTTCCCACCTGATCGGCCGCACTCCGGAAGATCTCGAGTGGCACTGATTGGCCATCGAGATATTTTTCGAGGACAACTCTCAAGAACACGCCTTGTATGCGGTTGCCATGCAAGCGGCAGCACGATCTAACCAGCAGCGACGGCCCAACGCTTCCTCGCACTCCCACCCCGCACCTCGGTTGCACGGCAACCGCGGTCCGACTACCTCGTTTCAGGGATGGGGCAAATCGCCCCACATCGGCCGCTGAGTACCCTCTTGAGGTGAGGTAAATCGCCCCACACCTGGGGCGATTTGCCTTACCCCCTCTGGGGGGATTGGCGGGAGGCCGCTCCCGGCGGCTCCCGCGACATCGCGTGCCGCTCGTGGAAAACAACGGTTTCAAAAGAATCTGTCGTTTGCTGTCCGGATTCTTGGCCATCTGGCACGCCGCGTGCATGGTCTTTTGAGGCAGACGGTTCACCAGAGCCGTTTGCCCGGCCCGCCGGAGCCACAGCCCCGGCCTTTGAGACCCTGCCGCCCAAGTCCGTTCACATCATGATCATTGCCCGCCCCGCCCGCTTCGCCCCCCTGCCTCTGATGGCGTGCGTGCTCCTGGCCACCGCCCCCGCGGCCCGCGGCCAATCCACCGTCACGCTCGACGGCACGAGCGGCACGAATTCGATCTCCACGAGCTACACGCTCTCGGGTGATACCACGTTCGACCTCGGCTTCTTCGTGGACTACCTCGTCGTTGGTGGTGGTGGCGGTGGCGGACGCGGAACGAGCACCGGTTTCGAAGCGGGCGGCGGCGGTGCCGGTGGCGTGAAGACCGGCTCGCTCAATCTGGTCAGCACCCCCACGACTTCGGTCACAGTGGGCAGTGGCGGCGCGACCGCCACGCAGGGGCAAGGTTCCGGCTTCGCGAGCGTGTCCGTCTCCGGCGGCGGTGCCGGTGGCAGCGGCGGATCGGCCGGGGGATCAGGAGCGTCCGGCGGCGGCGGTGCCCACAATAGCACCGCGGGCGGCGCCGGCATCACCGGCGAAGGCTTTGCCGGTGGCGCGGGCGGCAGCAGCAGGGCTGGCGGCGGCGGAGGTGCAGGCCAAGCGGGCAACCCGGGCGGCCAAGGACGTGGTGGCAACGGGCTCCAGTCGTCTATTTCCGGAACGCTCACTTTCTACGGCGGCGGCGGCGCGGGTGCCGTCCCCAACACCACGGTCGCCGGCGGGCTGGGCGGTGGCGCTGGCACCACCGGTGTCCTGAATTCGACGGCCGCAGCGGGAACGGCCAACACCGGTGGCGGCGGCGCCGGCGCACTCAGCAGCACAAGCGGTGCCGGCGGCGCGGGCGGCAGCGGGATCGTCGTTGCCCGGTATGCAGGTGCCGCCATCAGTGGCGTGGGCGGCACGCCATCGAGCTTCTTGGGCAATGGCACGATCGGCGCGCTTGGCGTCACGTATCAAGTCAGCACATTCACCTCGGGCGGGACATTCGATCTCTCGGGCGTCGATTTTGCCACCCGGCTCGGGGCGACGCTCACCGGCACGCTCTCGGGCTCCGGCGGCCTGACCTACTCCGGTCCCGGCGTGCTCACCCTCGGCGCGGCCAACACCTTCACCGGCTCCACGCGGGCCACCGCTGGCACCCTCAATCTCGGTCACGCCGCCGCTCTGCAGTCATCGACGCTCGATCTGTCGGCCGGTGATGCTGGTACGATCGCACTGACCGCCAGCGGCCCGACGACCTACGCCTTCGGGGGCCTGGCCGGCTCGAGGAACTTCGACCTGGGGGCCAACGCGATCGCCGTGGGCGGCAATGGCACGAGCACGACCTACTCAGGCGGTCTCTCCGGCTCGGGTGGCCTCACCAAGCAGGGAGCCGGCACCCTCACCCTCGCCGGTGAAAACACCTTCACCGGCGGCACCACCATCGCGGCCGGCAGACTGGCCCTGGCGGCTTCCGAACGACTAGCCAACTCGGGAAGCGTGAGTGTCACCGGCGGCGTCTTCGATTTGGGCGGTTTCACCGAGACGGTCGGCAGCCTGAGCGTAAGCGGGGGCACCGTCGCCGACGGGACCATTTCAGCCGAGAGCATCACCGTCACGGGCGGCGGAATCTCGGCCGTGCTGGCCGGCAGCGGCAGCCTCACGAAATCTGGTGCCGGCGAGGTCCGGCTCTCGGGCTCCAATACGTTCTCCGGCGGGTTCACACTGACTGGCGGCAAGGTTGTCGCGGGTAACAACTCGGCTCTGGGCAGCGGCTCGGTCACGCTCGCGGGCGGCGACCTGCAAATCACTCCGGGCATATCAATCGTGAACCCGATCCTCTTAGATGCGGCAGCAGCCTCGAACAGCATTGGCGTGGCGCTCACGGTTGACTACCTCGTCGTCGGCGGCGGCGGCGGTGGCGGAAACGCAACGGCGATTGCGTTCGAAGCGGGCGGCGGCGGTGCCGGTGGCGTGAAGACCGGCTCGCTCGAGCTGGTCAGCACCGCGGCGACTTCGGTCACGGTAGGCAGCGGCGGCGCCATCGCCACGCAGGGGCAGGGGTCGAGCTTTGCGAGCGTGTCCGTCTCCGGCGGCGGTGCCGGTGGCAGCGGCGGATCGCCCGGGGGATCAGGAGCGTCCGGCGGCGGCGGTGCCCAC
The DNA here is from genome assembly GCA_040880915.1 of Pirellulales bacterium. Lineage (GTDB taxonomy): Bacteria > Planctomycetota > Planctomycetia > Pirellulales > UBA1268 > QWPN01. The sequence goes on along the minus strand of JBBEEF010000191.1, from coordinate 4,763 downwards.
AATAGCACCGCGGGCGGCTCCGGCATCGCCGGCGAAGGCTTTGCGGGCGGCGCGGGCGGCAGCAGCAGGTCTGGCGGCGGCGGAGGCGCAGGCCAAGCGGGCAACACGGGCGGCCAAGGAGTTGGTGGCAACGGACTCCAGTCGTCCATTTCCGGAGCGCTAACTTCCTACGGCGGCGGCGGCGCGGGTGCCATCCCCAACACAGCGATCGCCGGCGGGCTGGGTGGCGGCGGTGACACCACCGGCGTCATAAATTCGACTGCCGCCGCGGGAACGGCCAACACCGGCGGCGGTGGCGCCGGCGCCTACAGCGACGCAAACGGTGCCGGTGGCGCGGGCGGTTCAGGCATCGTGATCGTGCGGTATCTCGGCGATCCGCTTGCCACTGGTGGCGAGATCAGCACGGGCACCGACCTGGCACCGGGCTACACGGTGCACACGTTCACTGGCGCCGGCACAGCCCCGTTCACCATTACGGTGCCTATGTCATCCACGCTCTCAGGCGACATCTCCGGCACCGGTGGCTTCACGCTCGACACGCCGAGCACGCTCGTGCTTGCGGGATCGAACAGCTACGAAGGCGACACAATCATCTCGGCTGGCGTGCTGCAGGTGGGCGACAGCGGCACGACCGGCACGCTCGGCGGCGGCGCGGTGGTCAACAACAGCAGCCTGGTTTTCGACCGCAGCAACGGCGTGGCGGCGGCCAATGCCATAAGCGGCATTGGTTCACTCACCCAGGCCGGCCCGGGCACGCTCACGCTCTCCGGCACCAATACATATTCCGGCGGCACGGTGGTTTCCGCCGGCACGCTCATCGGCACGGCCGCGAGCCTTCAGGGCAACATCGCGAACGCCTCGGCCCTCGTCTTCGACGATGCTGCCGGCGGCACGTTTGCCGGCGTGATCACGGGAGCGGGCACGTTCACAAAGCGCGGGGCCGGCAACCTCGTGCTCTCAGGGAGCAACAGCTACACCGGCCCGACGAGCGTGGCCGGCGGCCGGCTGTCGGTGAACGGGTCGCTTGCCAGCACCGCCGTGAACGTGTTCGATGGCGGAACGCTCGGCGGCACAGGCAGCCTCGGCGGCACGGTGGCCGTGGCAGGCGGCGGCCGCCTCTCCCCCGGCAACAGCATCGGCGTGCTCACGCAGGGCGAGACGACCTTCGACGAGGGAGCAATCTTCAAGTATGAGGTCGATTCGACCAACCTGAGCGCTCTCGGCTCCGCGGCCGACCTGCTCGTCGTCAATGGTGTTCTCACCATCGCAGCCGGCACGCTGCTCGAGTTCTCGGACCTGGCCACCCAAGCCCAGGCCTTCGTCGAAGACTCGACCGTGTTCGCGATGATTAACTACACGGGCGCGTGGAACAACGGCCTGTTCACCTACAACGGCCAAACGCTCGCCGACGGCAGCCGGTTCTTCGTCGGCAGCCAGATGTGGGAGATCGACTACGCCTATCAATACGTTCCAGACATCACCATTCAGCCGCTCAACTTCACGAGCAGCCAAAACACGAACGGCTCGTTCGTGATCGTCACCGCCGTCCCCGAGCCCTCGACACTCGCGCTCTTCGCCGCGGGCATCGCGGGCCTCGCGGCGTGCGCCCGCCGCCGCCGGTAACCGCAGTGTCGTACATTCACCTCGCCGCGGGGCTCCCCACAATAGACCGCGGGTGATTGGCCGCGGGTGGCTTCTTCTGGTCCTTGCTACACTGCCCCATGGTGGAAAGCCTGTTCAGAATTCAGGAATGCGGAGCGGCCGGCCATGCGTGTCGAAGTTGAGCAGGAAGACGATGGACGATGGCTCGCGGACGTGCTTGATCTGCCGGGCGTCATGAGTTACGGCGAAACCCGCGAGCGAGCAGTTGCCAAAGCCGAGGCCTTGGCTCTCCGGGTGATCGCTGATCGGCTCGATCACGGTGAGGTGATCCCGGAACTCGACGATCTCTTCGTGGTGTCTGCGTGAGCTCTTGGCCGGCAGCAAAGGCGCGACGCGTCTTGGCGGCGCTGCTGCGAATCGGCTGGTCCGTGAAACGCCAGGCAGGCGGGTCTCATCGAGTTTTGTCACGCAAAGACTGGGCTGATTATGTCTTTGCGTACCACGACGGCGAGGAGATCGGACCACGCATGCTCGCCCGCATCGCCAGGCGAACCGGTCTCGCTCCGGAAGATCTCTAGGCAGCCCAACTCCCAGGGCAGCCATGTTCCGGGCACGGGCACGCAAACCTTCATGACGATCACCGCTGTCCCCGAGCCCTCGACGCTCGCGCTCTTCGCCGTGGCGGCGGCCGCCGGCCTCGCGGCGTTGGCCCGTCACCGCGGCGTCAACGGGTCGCCGGGCTGAAGTCCCGCCCCTATGGGGCCACGAGAAACCGGGCCAGACTCCGCAGACCACACCCTGGAAACGCGATCCGAAACTCGGCGCCGCCGAGCGGTGAACGGTCGATCGTGATCGTGCCACGGTGGTTGTCGACCGCGGTTTGGACCACGTAGAGGCCGATGCCGGCGCCACCCGGCTTGGTCGTGTTGAGGAGGATATCTTCCACGGTGCCACCGGGCCAGCCGGGCCCGCTGTCGCCGACCACGAGCTCCACGACCTCGTTTCTCACATGCTGTTCGACGACGATGTCCCGCCGCAGCCCCTGGCCGGCGACGATCGCCTCGATCGCCTCGATCGCCTCGATCGCCTCGATCTCATTGGTCAGGAGATTGGTCAGGATCATCTGCAGTTGCACATCGTCGCCGAGCAGCAGACATCCCCGCTCCTGCCCACGCCGGGTCACGGTGATGCCGGCATCGCGGAGCAATGGCTTCACCTGATGGAGGGAACTCGCCGTGATGGCTGCCAGATCGATCTCGTGCTGCACGGTCTCGACGTTGCGGAGCAGCACCTTCATCTTCTGGATCGTCGCCACCACCCGCTCGGCGTCTGCCACGAGGGCCTCGAGCATGGTCCGGTCGACGCCGGCTTCCTGTTCGAGTGCCAGACTGGCCCGCAACAGGACGCGGGAAAGCGGCTGGTTGATCTCGTGTGCGACGGCGGCCGCCCGGAGACTCGTCCGGAGTTTCCGGTCGAGTTCCTGCCGCATCCGCTCGTCGGCGTGCCGCTCCCGTTCGCGGGCGGCGTCGGCCCGCTGCCGGTCGCGCTCGACGACCGCCCCCAGGTAGTCGCCCCCGATCGCGCCCAAGACGAGAAACCCCAGGATGCTCGCGAACGACGGGAGGATGAGGCCGAAATCGAGCAGATCAAGAACGGCCTGAACGGGCTCGACGACGGTGACGGTCAGGGGATCGTCGTCCGCGGCACCGGTGGGCAGTGCAAAGGTGGTAAACCCGTAGGTGTCGAGATTCGCCGTGAGTTTGGCAGGCCCCTTCGCCGGCTCGTAGAGTCCGAGGCCGGTGCTGTCGGGTGGGATCTCCACATGATCGCGCGCGATCCGTGCAAAGAGGGCCCGGTCGGAGCAGTCGCGAAGGCCGTCGGGGCCGCGGACGGCAAATGCCAGGCCCGCGTGGTCGGGGCGAGAGGAGTCGGGGGCGGCCATGCCTCCCGCGAGCGCCATCTGCACGCCGAAGGAACGCATCTCCGCCACGCGGGCCTCCAAGGTCGTGTCCTTGAGCTGCCTCGACAGGATCAGCACGAGGAGCAGGCTGGGCAGCACGATGGCGGCGAGCACGCTGGCGGACGTGAGCCCACGGACCGATCGGGCCTCCGGCGTCCGCAGACAGCGCCGCACATGCAGGGCCATGAAGAGAAGGAAACCCAGCGACGCATTGCACAAGCCCGTGACGGCCTCCTTGAGCCCGAGAACGACGGCATCCACGCCGTCGAGCCCGAACACCAGCCGGTAGAACGCCACCTCCAGCCAGAACCCAATGAGCAGCCAGAAGGCGACGGCTGCCGGGAGAATGCGGCCGTTGACACCGTTGCTGCGGCCGCCGTTGAACCGCTCCAGAAAGAACCCGAGCCAGATGTAAAACGCCGTTCCAACGACCAGGTTCCACGGGTGGCCCCAGCGGAAGAACGTCACCGCCGAGGCGGCGACGCCCACGGCGAGCCCGGCCCAGCCGAACTCCAAAAGCGCGAAGACGGCCAGACTGCCCCCGAGCATCAACTGGGAATCGAAGAAGACCGTGGGGGCGTGGAGGTTCCAGGCCGCGGCCACAGCAGCAAGCAGGCCGATCGTGGCGAAGGCTCGGAGGCTGGCGCGGCTCATGACAGACGGGCTGCTGCTTACGATCCGGAATCGCCCGACACTGGGGCGGCGGCGACCGGCTCGGCCGAAGGATAGCCCGGCCAATGGCATGTCCGCAACCGATTCCGAGCTGATGGGCGGCTCGTGAGCCGAGTGCCCGGTCTTCCTGGTCCCGAAACAGCGGATCCAGGAACGCCTGGCTTACCCCTTGAAGTGGCGTTTTTCGGCCGTCGGCGCAGAATCTCTTCGAGTCCGGCCGCGTGGCGACTTCGTTGATACCTCGCGCCCAGCTGGGGTCAGAGGCTGTGAATATCGATCGCGGGCAGTTCGTCTATCCGAGGCTTGAAAGACGTCGCGGTCGAAAGTGGACCTGCACGAGCTCGGCGTGAGTCGGTGGGTGGGCCACGAGCGGGAGAGACGGGAGGCGGCTCGAGCGGTTCGCCAAGATGGGTCAGGATCTTCCGGATCGCCCCTGGCTTTGGTGTAACGCGATCAGCCGGATGTCGCCGCCGCAGTTCGGGCACTCGAGCGGAAACTCCTCACCCACCCGGGCCATGAGTTTCGCCCA
>JBBEEF010000190.1:9633-14562 GCA_040880915.1 Pirellulales bacterium | reverse complement strand
TAGGCCAGCTTCGCCAAGCGGCGAACGATCCACTCGAGGCACAGGCAGCCGCAGGCGGCCGCTACAAGCGAGGTGTTGAGCCGCTGCTTGAAGGGCATGTCGGCCGAGCCGGTCTCGTATTCCCGCCGGGAGCGATCGGGCAGGCTGGCGACGAGGGCGGCAGTGTCGGCAGCCGTCCAGCCGCCGAGTGTCGGGAAGCGGGCGCTGCCCCCCGTGGCCGTCGCTACCTGTTCGAGCAGCGGGCGGTCGAGCCGAGGGCGGGCGAGTTCGCGGTCGGGCAGTTGCACCTGCAACCGCCGCACCAATCGCTCGTCACCCAGGCCCGGTAGGGGATCGACCTCGACCCGCCAGCTCCCCTCGCGACCGGCCACGAACGATCCTTGAAGCGTGCCTGGCCGATCGGGCTCGGCGACCAGCGGCACCGTGATCATGTCGCCGTCGGGGCCGACGGCACGGCAATTCGGCGGTCGGCTGGCCGTGGCGGCAAACAGCGACTCGTCGGCCACGACCAGTCGCACCTGGACGGTGCCGCCGACCGGATGGCGATCGCGATCAACGAGCAGCCGGGCCCGCCGCGCGCCCTGCGAGAGCCGTCCCTGCGACACGTGCCGCACGAGCTGGGCCACGAGCCGGTCGTAGGCGGAGTCGGCCACCGACCGCAGTCGCCACAGCTCGGCTGAGCCCGCATAGAAGACGCTGCCGGCGCCGTAGAACTGCCCTGCGAGGTAGATCCGTCGTGGCTCGCCGGCCGTTGCTCCCGGCCGGCCGACGTGGGCGTAGACCGTGGCGCCGGGCTTGGCGGTGCTGGCCGGCTGGCAGGAATAGACGCCAGGGAATTCCCCCCACACCCCGCGGCTGGCATCGCGGCCCGCGGCCAGCCAGAGAAACTCGGCGTCGAGCCCGTCCCGCGTGAACTCCAGCGGCATCGGCTCCTCCTCGCCGCCAGCCACGACCGGCAACTGTCCGGGACGCCGCAGCTCCACCGGAAAGAGGCCACGCAGCGGCGTGGTGCCGCTGTCGCCCAGCCATGTGTCGGCATGGATGCCGCCGGCAACGAGCACCAGGCCGCCAGACTGCCGGGCCACCCACCGCTCGAGCCGCGTCACCGCGGCGGGGTCGAGCGACCGCCAATCGAAGTCGACCGCCACGACTGCGTCGTAGGCGGCGAGCGATTCGTCTGCCGCCGGGAAACCGTCGAGGATCCGCCGCGCGTCCTGTGAGATGCCCGCGGCCGCCGTGCCGAGCAGCACGTCTACCGCGAAGCTCGGGTCGCGGTGGAGCACGTTCCGCATGAACTGGTACTCGCGGCCGGGACCTCCGGCCATGAGCAGCACCTGCGTGACCTGCTCCACCACCTCGACGGCCGCGGCGGCCGCGTCATCGGCAGGCGTGCGGTCTTCTGGCGGTGATAGCACACGGACCACCAGCGAGCGGCTGCCGGGCGACCGCAGCCCCGGCACGTCGAACCGCACGACTGCGAGTTCTCCGTCGGCCGCGAGCGGCACTTCGAGTGTGTCGACAAGGCGGCCCCCGGCCGTGGGCTTGGGCTCGCTACCCCCTGCGGCGTCGCCCACCGGCTGCTCGCGGAGCTCGACCCGCACCTGCTTCCCCTCGAGCCCTTGAGCCTGGAGATAGGCGGTGACCGCGAAGCCGTCGCCGGGGAAGACGCGGGCCGGCACGAGCACGTCGGCCACCCGCACGTTGGCCGGCAGCGTGTCGCTCCCGATGCCGATCGGCTCGACGACAACGCCCGCCCGGGCGAGCACGCCGGCCGCGGCGAGCGGGTCGAGGCCGGCGTTGCTACCGCCGTCGGTGAGCACCACCACGCCGGCAAGCCCACCGCCGGGCTCCCGGTCGAGGAGCGTGGCGAGCGCCTCGCCGAGCCGCGTCTCCGCGCCCCGCGGCGCTACCGCAGCCCGCCAGTCGGCTTGTGACTCGGACGGAGCGGTGACGGAGGTGTTTGCCTCGCCGGCGGTTGTGGCTCTGTGAGAGTTGGCCGCCTCGTTCCGTGGCAGGGTGACGAGCGGTTCGGCATCGGCGTCGAACCGCCAGAGCGAAACCTCATGCCGCTCCACAAGCGCCGCTAGCAGCCCCTGCTCATCGAGGATGTCGAGAGCGTGGCGGCCGCGGGTGGCCTGCTCGTCCGCTGTGTCATCGGCCAGCGACATGCTGGCGCTTGAATCGATGAGCACGGCCACTCGGGACGGGATCACGACCTCCCGCTCGGCGAACCGCTCGATGTCGAGGCAGGCTATGGCGATCGCCGCCACCGCGGCCAGCCGCAGGGCAACGAGCAGCCCCCGCAGCGGCCCCGGGAGATCCCCCGCGTCGCGGCGATACATCCAGATCACGAGCACCACGAGCGTTGCCACGGCGATGACCGCCGCCGGCGCCTGCCACCACTGGTCGAAGCCGTCGAGCAGCCGGCTCGTGAACCGGTGCCGCAGCGACGCGGCGAGCGGCAGAACAACTGGAAGCATCATGAAGGCGAGCAGACAAGACACTGGCCAATACCCCGAGCCGTGGGCCGAAGGAATTCCGGACGATCACTGGGACTGTTCGCGATTGCCCTCAGGGCATCCGCCTCGGGCTTCCCGGCAGCTCCTCGGAACAAGAATCTTCACCCGCCCCGGCGGCTTGCCGCCGCGTTGCGGATGTCGGGTGCGTTCGAGCCTCGGCCAGGACGACCCGGGTGGGCATGATAACCGGCCGCGACGGCCGTGAGCTGTTCGGCCACGAGGATGGCCACGAGCGCCAGGAGCAGCGGGCGGGCCAGGGGCACGCCGGCAAGAAGTTCGGCGTCGGGCTCGAGCGACTCGGCCCGGTCGTAGCGAAAGGGAATGCCAGCGAGCGCCCGCTCGAGCCGTTCCCTGCCGACCCGTTCCAGGCGGCCTTCGGCCGGGTCGACGTTGACGGCGACGAGCCGTTCCCGCTCACGGCCATCGAGCCGCCGCCAACGGGCCGCGTAGGTGCCGGGCACGGCGGTCGGGAGGCGGGCCTCGAGCCGCTCGAGGCGGAGTTCGGCGAGCTGCCGCACGAGCGTGCCCTCCGGGGGCACGAGGAAGTCCACCTCCGCTTCGTCGGTCCCGGTCTCGAGACCGACGACGAGTTCGTCCCCGACCCGCAGGCTCTCGACCCGTCGGCGGGTGCGGGCGAGGTGGTTCTGCAGTTCGAGCATCACGACCACCCAGCTGGGATTGCCCCGAGCCCAGTTGTTCCACGCCGGGGCGGCTGTTGTGAGGACCGTGGCCACGAGCCCCTGTCCGAAGGGACGCTCGACCACCACGGGACCGCCAGTCCGCAGCGAGAGCAGTCGCCGCAGCCCCGACGAACCCTCCTCGTCGAAGCCCCGCTCGACCGCCATGATCCGGTCAATCCGCACCGCGTCGAGCAGCGGATTTCGCTGCCCTGAGAGAACGGCCACGACGGGGTGATCTTCGACCACCAGATCGGGCACGCGGGCCGGGCCGGGCAGCACCTCGACCGCGCCGGCCAACGGCACAGGAAAGAGCCCCTCGCCGCCACGATGGAGCGTTTGGTTGACGACGTCGGCCCGGGTCCGCGGGCCGCAGAAGAAGACGGCGGCCCCGCCGCCGCGGACATGGGCCTCGAGGACCGCGATTGCCGCGGCATCGAGCCGCTCCACGTCCAAAAGCCAGATGCAGTCGAAGGCCGACAGGTCGAGGGCCGAGATCGCCGCGGGAGACTCGATCCGGGGTGCCAGGCCGGTGGGTGCTCCCGACCCCGGGGCGAGCGCCGCGCTCACATAGAAGGCGTCGCCGTCGCGGCCGCTCGCGCCGGGGTCGTCGGCCACCAGCAGCACGTTGATGCGATCGACGACTTCGATCACGCAGCTGCGGGCGTTGTCGGCGGGGAGGATATCGGCCGGGAGCCGGGCCTCGACCGTGTGGCTGCCGACCTGCGAGAACCGGACGTCAAACCGCCGCGTCACGCTGCCCCCCGGCGGAATCTCGGCAAGCGACAGGGCCGGCCGCACACCCCCGTCCTCGCGGAGCTCAACGAGCACGTCACGAGCCGGCTCGCCGCCGTCGTTGCGGACCTCGACTTCGAGCGGCACAAGCACGCCCGCCGCCGGCACCCCGCCGACCATCTCCAGCCGCTCGACGGTGAGATTGCCAGTTGGCGGCGGGTCCACGCCGCAGTCGACCAGGCGGATTGCCGCGCCCGCATCGGCGAGCCGCCGCAGCGACTCGACCGTCTCCGTGCCCCGCCAGTCGCGGGTCCGGAAGTCGCTCACGAGCCAGACCGTGCCGGGGGCGTCGCCGCCTTCGGTGAGTGAGGCCGCAGCCCGGGCGAGCGCCTCCTGCGGCCCGGCCGCCGACCACGAGCCCCGCATCCGTGCCAGCTCGTCCCGCACCCGCTGGGCAGCCGCGGCCGACACCTCCTGGCGAGCCAGGCCCGCCGGCACGCCGTCGTCACCGCGGGCCAGCTGCGAGACGAGCCCCACGGTCAATTCAGCGCCAGGCGTGGCGGCCAGATCGCTGGCGATTCGCTCGACCACACGGCGGCCGCGGTCAAAGGCCGGTCCCGGTCCGCTGGCAGCGTCGGCTGCGAAGTCAGCGGTTGAATAACTGTCATCGAGGACGACGAGGTGGCTCGCCCCGCCGCCGAACAAGCTGCCGAGCGTTGACCGCCAGCGGGGCTGGGCCAGTGCCAGCACGATGCCGGCGATGGCGAGCGTCCGCAGGGCCAAAAGCAGCAGTTGCCGCAGCAGCACGCGGGTGCGGTACTTCCGTTGGCTCGCGAGCAGAAATTCCATCGCCGCCCACTTCACCTGTCGGTGCCGGAGCAGATTGATGAGGTGGATGAGCAGCGGCGCCGCCGCCAGCGGCAGGCCCCACCACAAAAGCGGCATGAAGTCGAACGCGGGCATCGTGCGGGAAACTCGTGGCCGGTTCAGGGGGAGAA
>JBBEEF010000190.1:0-9533 GCA_040880915.1 Pirellulales bacterium | reverse complement strand
CGAAGCCCGAGATTCAGACCGTCCGTGGCGTATGCCGCGTCCGCCGGGCCAGAAACCGCACGAGCGCCGCCTCCGGGGGCTCGCTGGTGCGGACGAGCGTGTAGTCGGCTCGCACCTGCCCCGCCCGGCGGCGAACGTCGGCCAGGAAGGCCTCGAGCGCCTCGAGGTAGCCGGCCCGCAGAGCCCGCGGATTGCAGGCCAGCTCGGCGGGCAGTTCGAGCCCGTCGAACCGGGTCGGGCCCTCAAAGGGGAAGTCGAGCTCATCGTCGTCCATGACGTGGAGGATCGCCAGGTCGTGGCCCCGCTTCGTCAGGAGCCGCAGCCCGCGGAGGATGCCCTCCCGGTCGCCGAGCAGATCGGACACGATGATCACCATGCCCCGCCGCGGCAGCGTCTCGGCGAGCCGCCTGAGCACCGGTTGGAAGTCGCTCTCGCCGGCGTTTCGCGGAGCCTCGAGCACCTCGCAGATCTCGCCGAGCTGGCTGCGGCGGGTGCGGGCCGGCACGTTTCCGCGGAGCCGCTCGTCGAACACGCCGCAGCCGACCGCGTCGCCGTGCGAGAGAGCCAGCCAGGCGAGGCTGGCGGCGAGCGTGGCGGCCTGATCGTATTTTGTGGGCCGCCGGCCCGCGGCCGCGAGGTAGTCCATGCTCGCCGAGCCGTCCACCACGAGCGAGAGCCGCAGGCTTGTTTCCTCCTCGAACTCCTTGACGGTGAGCCGGTCCTGCCGTCCCCACACCTTCCAGTCGACCCGTCGGAGGTCGTCGCCGCGGACATACTCGCGGTGCTGGAGAAATTCCACACTCTGCCCCTTGTAGGGGCTCTTGTGGAGGCCCGCCAGCACGCCCTCGACGACCGACCGGGCTCGGAGCTCCAGCCGGGCGATGCGGGCGACCGCGTCAGGACGCAAATATCGTCTGGAACCTTGGATCACGGGCGAGTGCATCCTCGTGCGTGGGAGTGCCGTCGACAATCCGCTCGATGATCGCGTCGGGTGTGACGCCTTCGCTCTCGGCGGTGAAACCGACCACGATCCGGTGCCGCAAGACCGGCGGGGCGAGCGCGCGGATGTCCTCGGCCGCCACGTGACTGCGGCCCCGAAGGACCGCCCGGGCCTTGGCCCCGACGATCAGAAACTGCACCGCCCGCGGCCCGGCGCCCCAGACGAGCTGGTCGGAAACGAAGTCGGGCACGCCAGGCTCACCGGTTCGCGTCTGTCGCACGAGGGCCAGCGCGTACCGCACGAGGTGGTCGCTCACCGGCACCGCCCGCACTCCCATTTGGAGCGCCACGATGTCGGCGGCGGAGAGCACCGGCCGGGGCTCCTCGGAGGGCAGGCCGGTCGTCCGCCGGGCGATCTCGAACTCCTCGTCGAAGGAGGGATAGCGGACGAAGACCTTGAACATGAAGCGGTCTTGCTGCGCCTCCGGGAGCGGGTAGGTGCCCTCCTGCTCGATTGGGTTTTGGGTGGCGAGCACGAAGAACGGATCGACCAGCGCGTGGCGGATCCGGCCTACGCTCACGTGCCGCTCCTGCATCGCCTCGAGCAGCGCCGCCTGCGTCTTGGGGGGCGTGCGGTTGATCTCGTCGGCGAGCACGACGTTGGCGAACAGCGGTCCTTCGAGAAACCGCAGTGCCCGCTGGCCGGTGGTCCGGTCTTCCTCGAGCACCTCGGTGCCGACGATGTCGGCCGGCATCAGGTCGGGGGTGAACTGGATCCGCGAGAAGGAGAGGTCGAGGCTGCGGGCGAGGGTGCTCACGAGGAGTGTCTTGGCGAGGCCGGGAACGCCCTCAAGCAGGCAGTGGCCGCGACTGAAGAGGCTGATCAGCAGCTCTTCGATCACGTCTCCCTGCCCCACGATGACCCGGGAGAGCTGCTCGCGGATGGCGTCGTGGGCGGCGTGCAGGCGATCGAGCACCGGGGCGGCGGGCGGGTTCATGGAGGCTTCCGGGGGCGGGGGCGCTAGCGCTGGTAGATCGGCAGCGTGCCCTTGTCGAACTGGAGGATGATGAGATTGGTGGCGGTGGTGTAGGCGGGCCCGATGTAGCCCTGCGGCCAGAAGAAGCCAGCCCGGTCACGCTGGGCTTCGGAGACAAGCCGCCGCTCCACCTGGTCGCGGTAGGCCTCCCACTTCCGGCCCCCCTCACGATACATCACCTGGGAGTAATAGAAATGCGCGTAGTGCCAGTGGCCGAAACTGTTGTTCGAGATGCTGCCGAGGTGCTTCTCGGCGTAGGCCAGCATCCGCGGCACGTGGGTGTCGTCTTCCTCGCCAGCGTTAAATAGACAAGCGATCGCGGCCGCGGAGATCGCCGGCCGTCCGCCGCCCCCCTTGGAGCTGTATTGCACGCCGCCGTCGGGCAGCGTGCAGGCGTGGATGTAGGCGATGGCCCGGTCGATGATCTCGCGGGGCACGGGGATCCCGGCGTTGCGGCAGCCGCGCAGCCCCTGCACCTGCGTGATCGTGGTCGAGCCCTCGTCGAAGTCGTTGCCGTCTTTCGCGCTGACGTAGCCCCAGCCGCCGTCCTTTGTTTGGGCGCGGCCTGAAAACTCGACGGCCCGGGTGAGCACGCCCACGAGTTCCTCCCGCCGCCGCTCGTCCTCCTCCTCCCCGAGCACTTGTGAGAGGAAGAGCATCGAGAAGCCGTGGCCGTAGGTGTAGCGGTCGTCTCCCCGTGGGTCGCCGATGAGGCCGTTGGGCCGGGCCCGGCTCACGAGGTAGTCGACGGCGCGGCGGATCGGCTCGGCGTAGCGGCCCTGGGAGGTGGTCGAGCCCTCCATCGAGAGAGCCGTGCCGGCGAGTGCGGTGATCGCGGTCGGGTAGCGGCTCTCGTTGGCTGCCCAGTTGCCGCGGCGGGACTGCTTCGCCACGAGCCATTCAAGCCCGCCGGCCACAACGGCGTCAGTGCTCGGCGGCGCCGCGGCGGCGAGCGGTGGGCAGGCTGTTGTCGCGGCGAACAGAAAGATCGCGGCGAACAGAAAGTTCGCGGCCGCACCGAAGGCCGCCCGCGACCGTGTCTGTATCAGAGTCAGGATCTGCGGCTGCGGCTGCGATGGCATGAGGATCGGCATAGAATTACTCAAATTCCTCAGGATCGAAGAAGGCCGGATCGGGCCGGACTTCAGCCGGCGCTCTGCGGATTCCGCGGGGCCCCCGCTCAACGCCGTCGGCGTCGAGTTCCAGGTTGCCGAGCACCCGGGGCCCCACGACAGCCCGGCCCCGTCCCCGAAACGGCGGCTGCGGGGCGATCGGTTCGCCGGTGAAGGTGAGGAGTGCCTGCACGGTCCCGCCCATCGGCTCGGCGATCGTGATCGTGTGGTTCTCGGGGTCGCCGGCGACGTCGCAGCCGACAAACGCGACGGCCTGAATCGGGACGCGGTCATCCTCGACAACGGCGTGGCCGGTCCGCTTGTCGAGCATGAGGACACTGAGAAAAGTCGTCTCTCGCTCGCCCCGCCCCTGGAGGATCCGGCAGAAGGTGAGTACCGGCAGGCCCGGGGGCTGGGACGTGTGCAGGCAATGCCGCTCAATCACGGCGGGCGCCGGCCACAGCGGCTGCCCATCGGTACGGCCGATTGCCCACAGGCGGCCCGACAACGGCGCCGCAGCCGGGCTCGACAGCATCAAGTGCTGCAGGGGCGAAATGTCGACCGCCTCTTCGCCGTCGTCCGGAGCCCCGGCGAATATGAGATACCGGTCCTGCCAGGATTGCACGATGAGCCGTGCGAACTGCCGCGGCGGGTCGGGAAGCCGAACCTGGAACGCGACGTCGCCATCGGCCAGACGAAAAAGCGTCAGGGCTCCGCCGGGCTCCATGACCGCCAGCTGGCCGGGACCGGCTTCCGTAGCCCGGGCTTCACCCGAAAACTCGCCGAGCGTACGAATCTCGCGGGCTGCGGGATCGACCAGATCGATGCGGACCCGACGGGCGGTAAACCGGCCGGGCAGTTCGTCGATCGACCGCACAGTCGCCACTGTTCGGCCAAACGTCGCCAGCCGCTGGCGACGATGCGGCACATCGAAACTATGCACGAGCCGACCGTCGTCGAGCGAGAGCACGAACGAGCCAAGGCCGTCACTCGTGAGACCGCAGAGGAACTGGTCGTCGACGCACCACTCCAACCCGGCCGGTAGCCGGCGCCGCTCCCACGCGAGCCGGCCGGTCACGGGATCGACGAGCGCAACCGATCGCGGTCCGGGCACCACCACGCCGTCGGGCACGGCGCTGAGCCCGCGGCCGTCGCCACGGGGGGCATCTTCTGGTTCGCTGATCCGCATGCCCAGCGGGATGCCGCCATCGCGGGCCACGCGGCCCCCGACACCTCCCCCCCAGCGTGCTTCGACAAATTCGGTGCCGGTCGCTGCGAGGTCGGTCCGGCGCCAGAGTCCGCGGGCCCTGCCCGGAGCAGCCGCGAGGTCATAGGCCGCCAGTCCGAGCTTCGTACGTACCAGTAGCAGCCGGCCCAGCACAGCGGCCTCGATCGTAGACGTGCGGTTTCCCCAGGGCATCACCGCTTCCTGTCCGATCCCTTCGATCGTGAGCGGCTCAGTAACGGGCTTGCCGAAGCGATCGGTGACGACGAGCCGCTGGGTCGCGTCGAGTGTTGCTTGGAGGAGTGGCGTTCCCCCCTGTCCGGCGCCGGCCAAGGGCAGCGGCACGGGGTGAAACCGTCCGTCCGCTGGCCGGCCCCTGTCGCCGGCCGCAGCGCGACTGCGGCGGACCCGTCCCAGGGGCCAGGCTTTGTCGCTCGGTTCCGATGGTTCGCCGGCCCTTTCCGGAGATCGATCGGCTTGCGAAAGTTCGATGAGCGAGGCACGGATCGAGGCCTGCCGAGCGGTGCCGACATCGGGTTTTGCCAGGTGCTGGCGGCATTCAGCGGCCGCTCTATGGTTGCCCAGCCGTTCGGCCAGTGTCTCGAGCCGGCGGTAGCGGGAAGCCGGCACCGGGTCGGCCAGCGCCCCCGCGACGAGCGTTCGGCATGTCTCGTCGATGCGGCGGCGGAGCGGTTCGTCTGCGGCTTCCACGAGTCGTGCGAGCCGACCGCGGAGCCAGCGATCGGCCGTGAGCACGAAGAAAGGGTCGCTTGAGGTCCGGATCTCGGTTTCTTCCGGTAATGCGAGGTCGGCCTCGAGCAGCGGCCACAAGGCCTCCCAGGCCGGGGTCCAAGCGCCGCTTTCAAGGAAGCCGTCGACGAGCCTGCGGGAGACGTCCGCCGGTCGGTCGGTCGGGGTGGTGTCACTCTCCCAGCGGGCGGCGGCAGCGAAATCACGATCGAGCGCCCGCACGAGCGTCTCGGCCAGAGCGCCGGGCGGCACGCGGATCGCAGCCGACGCCAGTGCCTCAGTGACCCGTGTGAGGCCTGTCCTGACGTCGCCGCGTTCAATAGCCAATTGGCCCTGCCAGAACGCTCCCCACGGGGTGGCAGGATCGCTGCGGGTCGCTGTTTCGATCCGCGACTCGAGGGCCGCCTCCTGGTGAAAGACGTCGAGTGAATCGACGCCCCGTGAGACCAGTTCGCCCCGGTGGGCCACGAGGTTTCCGGGCACGCTGCCCCCCCGGGCCGCAGCGCGGTGCTTGATCCGGCCGTCGGCCAGTCCGATCTCGACGACCTCGGGAGTGTCGAGAGGAAGGAGCAATGAGTGTGGGGTGAGGACCCCGCGGCCGCTCGGGCGGCCGGCATCGGCCAGCGGCAGCTTCCAGTTGCGGCGGCCGGTGGCGAGATCGAGGCATTCGACAACAACGTCGCCGACCACGACCACGCGGTCGCCCACCACGCCGGCGACCCGGAAGCGGCCACGGCGCGGCTCGGGCCAGGCCGGCTTGCCGTCCCGCAGCCCGAGGCAGACCAGCCCATCGCCATCGAATGGGGTCAGAAGGACGCGGCCCGCGGCGATCACCGGACACGGTTCGCCCAGTGGGCGACTGGTTCCCCTGCCCCCTACGTCGTCGGTGCCGGCCCGGGCATAGGCATGGGACCAGAGGAGTGAGCGAGTGGCGACGTCGAGGGCCACGACACAGCCCCCCCCGAGCGGGCACACGAGCACGCCGTCGGCGAGCGCCGGCGCAAGCCCGGCCAGTCGCCGGCCGCGGGCCTCGGGATTGATGATCGACTCCCGCTCGTCGTAGCTGGCCAGCGGCTGCTGCCAGAGCAGGCTCGAGTCTGCGGCGGCCCGCGCATCGAGCCGCACTTCCCCCCCCTCTTCCACCAGCACATACAGCTCGTTGCCGACGACCAGCGGCGCGGACAGAAACCAGGTGCTCGATCCCTCCGTTCCCTCCGGGTCGCGGCCGGCCGCCCGATCGGGCAGCCGCCAGCGGACGGCGCCCCCCGCTGCCAGGTCGTAGGCGGTGAGCGTGTTGCCGCCGTTCCATGACGAAGGCTGCCGGCCGAAGCCCCGGCCGAATCCCATCGCCATCGGCTCGGTCTCTTCAAGCGCTGCAGGCGGCACCTCGACGGCGAACACGAGCCGGCCGTCGCTCGAGAGATTGCCGCTCGTGGCATCCTCAAAGAGCCGGCCGTCGCTGCTGGTGTCGTTCGGGTCGCCGCCATCGTCGGGCTCCGCGACCGCCACGGCCGACTCGAGCCACACCCGCTTGCCGCTCTCGAAATCCACCGCGAGGATTCCCAGCGGCGTCTGCACCACGAGACTATCGCCGACGGCCAACGGGCCGCCGGCCGGCAGGAGCGGCATGCCCGCGTCGGAGGCCGCCCGGCGTCGTTGTTCGAGCCTGCGGGCCTCGTCGGGATGCCGAACGAGTGGCACGCGGTACCGCGGCACGAGCAGCGGCCGGGAGGCATCAACGATGGTGTTGCGATTTGGTCCGCCCCGCGGCTGACGCCAGTCAGCACCGGACCGCCGCGGTTCGACGGGGCCCTCGCCAAACTGCTTTGCGAGCCATGCCCGGCCGTCTGCGCCCGCGGCCGACATGGGCACGTCGCGGCCCGCCAGTCGCAGCGTGGCCCGGCCGGCGGTGGCCGCTGTCGCGAGCATCGCTGCGGCTGCTTCCTCCTCCTCGGCCCGCTGTCGGGCCAAGGCCCGCATCACCGTGAGCGTCGGTTCGAGGTCGCCCGCCTCGCCAGACGCGGCGACCCGGTCGAGCCAGGCGGCAGCCAGCAGGGGCTGGTCCGCTTCGAGCGAGGTGATCGCGGTGAGAACGGCCGCCTGCCGTCCGGCGGGAGTGGCGAGCCAACGCCGGGCCACGGCAACGACACCCTCTTGATCGGCCGCCGCGATCGCCTCGGCCAAGCGTTTCTCTGCCCGGGCTCGAAACAGCAGCAGGTAGGCATCGCGACCCGCCCGCGGCAACCCGGCCACGATGGCGGCGGCCTCGGAGCGGATGCTCCGACCGTTCGTGTCGCCTCCCATGACATCGACAAAGGCATCGCGGTCGTTGCCCAGGAGTTCGTCGCAGGCCACTGCCGCGTCGGACCAGCGGCCTTCCGCCGCCAACCGGCGAGCGCGATCAAGCTGCCGTTCCCGCGTGCGATCGGACGTGAGGAAGACGGCAGGCTCGTTTCCCTCGGCAGTCTCAACCGCGCCGCGGGGTTCTTCCGCCGCGAATGCATTGGCTCCCGGCTGGGCAGCCGCTGCGGGCGAGACCGCACTCCAGGCGAAAGCCGCCGCCAGGCACGCCCCGGCAAACCACGTCTTGCCGGCTCGGTTTCGCGACGGGTCCTGCGACGGGTGCGGGCGAAATGCCATGGCTGCAAGGCCTGTGGGGCTGTCACCGGGGGGCGGTCGCGAGGGCGGCCGGCTGGGGGATGGCCGCCCTGCCGCCACCACCAGGGCATCGTAGCAATGGGACGGGATTTCGTCCGGGACCGGTACGCCAGCCGCTGTTTTCCCGGGTCCGCAGAGGGGGCCATGGCTGGCCACCCCACTGCTCCGGCAGCCGTCGGGGGGAGGAAAACCGCTTTTCCTCGCGTTTTTCCCCTTCCGAGGGTTGCAATTTCGACTCGAATCCCTCTAATCACCGACGCGTTCGGCGATTGTGGCCGAGTTTGCGGGTTAAGTCGACCATTTCGCGGCGGGGGTTCTGCCGCTCACGACTGAGGCATTTTTTGGAGGTTTTGGCCCATGGCGAAGAAGTCCGGTAACAAGCCCATGACGAAGACGGAGATCATGCGAAGCGTCTCCGAGATCACGAACCTTCCTAAGAAGGACGTGGTTGCAGTGATGGAGGCGCTGACTGACGAAATCCACAAGGCGCTCAAGAAGTCGGGCATCGGCGTGTTCGCGATCCCCGGTCTTGTGAAGATTGAACGGAAGACCGTTCCGGCTCGTCCGGCCCAGAAGGGCGTGAAGAATCCCTTCACCGGCGAGCTCCAGGACCGTCCGGCCAAGCCCGCGAGCGTGAAGGTTCGCGTGCGGCCGCTCAAGAACCTCAAGGCAATGGTCTCGGGCTGAGCCTGCGACCCACCGGTTCCTGATCAACTCACGGGCGGTGCCGTTGTTGCGGCACCGCCCGTGTTTGTGCGCTAGGGTGTTTGTGCGCTAGGGTGTTTGTCCGCTGCCCGATTGAAAGCAGGTAGGCCCAGAGCAGGTAGGCCCGCGCCGCCTGATCCCGTATCCTGCCGCCGATACTCTCCGCCAGGAAACCTGCCATGAAACCCACGCTCCTTGTTCTCGCCGCCGGCATGGGCAGCCGCTACGGCGGTCTCAAGCAGATTGATCCGATGGGACCGGGGGGTGAGACGCTCCTCGACTACTCCGTATTCGATGCCCTGCGGGCTGGCTTTGACCGGGTCGTGTTCGTGATCCGGCCCGACTTCGAGGAGGCCTTCCGTGAGCGGGTGGTCGCCCGGTTCGTCGACCGGATCGAGACGGCGCTCGTGTTTCAATCGCTCGAGATGCTGCCGCCAGGCTTCGCGATTCCCCCCGGCCGCGAGAAGCCGTGGGGCACCACCCACGCGGTCCTGTCTGCCCGCGGGGCCATTGCCACTCCGTTCGCCATGATCAACGCCGATGACTTCTACGGCCGTGACTCGTTCGCGGTCTTGGGCCGGCGACTGGCGACGCTGTCTGTCGAGTCGACCGCCTATGCCATGGTGGGCTTCACGCTCGCCGGCACGCTCTCCGAGCACGGCACGGTGGCCCGGGGCGTCTGCCGCACCGACGCCCGCGGGTTCCTGGCCGACATCCAGGAACTATCCGGCGTGGGCCGCGTGGCCGGGGGCGGTATTCGGGGCGCCGGGGCCGACGGGCCGGTCGAGCTCACCGGCGCCGAGCCGGTGAGCATGAACATGTGGGGATTCACACCGCAGGTGTTCCCGCAACTCGAGACCGGGTTTTGTGAATTCCTGACACGGCATGGCTCGGAGCTCAAGAGCGAGTGCTACATCCCGGTCTCGGTCGGCAGCCTCGTGCTCTCGGGTCAGGCTACCTGTGAGGTGCTCCCCACGACCTCGGCCTGGTTCGGCGCGACCTACGCCGAGGACAAGGCCGCGGTGCAGGCGAGCCTGCGGACGCTGGTCGCCGCGGGCGACTACCCGGAGCGGCTCTGGGGCTGACACCGCGGTCTACCGGCCGCCC
>JBBEEF010000189.1:10727-14603 GCA_040880915.1 Pirellulales bacterium | reverse complement strand
CCCGGCTCGCGCCTGCCGCCGGGTGGCACCATGAAGGCATAAAAGCCCCGGGCGCGAGCCCGGGGACGGCGGCAACGGTAGGCGAGCCCGTTTGCAACACCGCCGGTCGTGCACGCCGTCGATCGGCATGGCCAGGCCATCCGGTGCACGGAGTCACAGTCCCCCGGCTCGCGCCGGGGGCTTCTATCCGGGGCCGACGGCGGCAACCCGAGTCCCCATCCGCTGCAAGTAGCAACAGCTGAAACGTCGAGGCTAGGCGCTCTTCGTGCGAGCCTCACGGATCGGGAGCACCGGCTCGACACCCTCGACATTCCGCTCGTTGATCACGTAGCTCGATCCCTGGTTATCGGGAAGGTCGAACATGATGTCGAGCATCGTGTCTTCGAGGATGCTCCGCAGACCGCGGGCACCGGTGTCCTTCTTCATGGCCTTGCGGGCGATCGCTCCGAGCGCCTCGTCGGTAAACTGCAGATCGCAGTTCTCCAGGCTGAACATCTTCTGATACTGCTTCAGAATCGCGTTCTTGGGCTCGGTGAGCACCTTCACGAGCGCCGCCTCATTGAGCGGCTGGAGCGAGGAGAGCACCGGGAGCCGGCCCACGAGTTCGGGGATCAGGCCGAACTCGAGGATGTCGTCGGAGTCGACCTGTGGCAGGAGTTCCGCCAGGTCGGCGTCGCCCCGGTGGCTGGTCGGCTGGCCGAACCCGATCGTTCGCTTGCCCAGCCGCTTGGCAATGATCTTGTCGATGCCCACGAACGTCCCGCCGCAGATGAACAGGATGTTTGAGGTGTCGAGCTGGATGTACTGCTGCTCGGGGTGCTTGCGGCCCCCCTGCGGCGGCACGTTGGCCACCGTTCCCTCGAGCATCTTGAGGAGTGCCTGCTGCACTCCCTCGCCCGAGACGTCACGCGTGATCGAGACGTTCTGGCTCGTCTTGCCGATCTTGTCGATCTCGTCGATGTAGAGCACGCCCCGCTGGGCTGCCTCGATGTCGTAGTCGGCGGCGTTGAGCAGTTTGAGCAGCAGGTTTTCAACGTCCTCACCCACGTAGCCCGCCTCGGTGAGCGTGGTGGCGTCGCCGATCGCGAAAGGCACGTCGAGGATCCGGGCGAGCGTCCGGGCCAAGAGCGTCTTGCCGCAACCGGTCGGCCCCATGAGGAGGATGTTCGACTTGTCTACCTCGACATCGCTGCCGTCGCGGCCCAGGTTGAGCCGCTTGTAGTGGGTATGGACCGCCACGGCGAGCACCCGCTTAGCATGCTGCTGGCCGATCACGTACTGGTCGAGGTGGGAAACGATCTCGCGGGGGGAGGGAATCGTGGTGAAGAGCTGCTTGCTCGTGCCCCGGCGACGCTTCTCCTGATCGAGGATCGACTGGCAGAGTTCGATGCACTCGCCACAGATGTAGACGTCGCCCGGCCCCTCCACGAGCGGCCCGACGTCGCGGTAGCTCTTGCGACAGAACGAACAGAAGGCGTTCTTCTTGGTCGTCCCGCCGGCGGCCCGACGTCCCAGACCCCCCGTATCTTTTCCGGTTGGCATCAGTTCATTCCCTCGCTTCTTCTGGCCCGACGGGATCCTGCGGCGGCCAGTGCCGCCCGCGGAGTTCGGGTATGCCGGTCCGCAAGAGCGGCTCGACGAGTGTTCTTAGTTTTCGGAATTCTTCCTCGCTGAGCACACCCTCATCCCGGAGATTTTTATAGCCCACGAGCGTTTCTTCCCAATCGCCACGACCAATACCGCCTGACCCGCCAAATCCCGGCAATCCATCTCCTCCGAGCCAGTGCCGCCGGAGGGCGAAGAGTCCGGCCACTCCCGCCACCACGATCGCGACGAGGAGAATGCCGTTCAAGAGCAATCTGACCTCCGTAGCCGGGACCATCGGTCGTCAAAAGTATGGCAGGGTTTGCCCGTCGAGGTCCAGCAGAAATACCCCAGATCGCCGGACCTGCCGCCCGCCGCCCGGGAGGGCATTGATCGTGCCGACGAGGGCAGGTCCGCGAGGCCGGGGGATTTGGGCCGCCTGGTTCGATCCT
Source organism: Pirellulales bacterium (assembly GCA_040880915.1). Classification (GTDB taxonomy): domain Bacteria; phylum Planctomycetota; class Planctomycetia; order Pirellulales; family UBA1268; genus QWPN01. Next base: position 12,567 of record JBBEEF010000189.1, on the reverse strand, counting down.
GCTGAAAATCAGTGACTTTGACGCGCCCGGGCTGCCGATACTCCGAGTCATGGCTGCATCGGCACCACCAGCAGACCGCCACACGCGCTCCACCGGCCTCGCGCGGAGGCCGTGGCCGCCCTTGCCGTTCATCGTGACGATGCTGCTGGTGCTGCCGCTGGCCTCGCTGACGGGAGTCCGGGGCGACACGCTGGCCGATGCGGCGGGGATGCCAAAGCTTGTCCGCACGAAGCATCGCACGTTCGCGATCCCGTTCCGGCTGCCCGATTCGCGGGACCCTGACACTGATGCCACGCCGCAACGGGTGTTGCTCAACGTGTCGAAAGACCTCGGTGCCACCTGGGCAGCGGCGGGCGAGACCGCCCCGAACACGGGCAGTTTTTCCTACACTGCCGAAGTAGACGGCGAATATTGGTTCCGCCTCCGGGCCATCGATCGCAAGGGAAGGTCTCGCGGTGGCGAGGGGCCCGACATCCGCGTCCTTGTAGACGCCGCCGGCCCCCGAATCGCCGCCCGGGTCTGGAAGGGGGCCGACGGGGAAATCATCTGCCGCTATGCCGCGGCCGATGATTCGCTGCGGCTCGATTCGCTCCTCTTCGAGTACCGCGGTGGGCAGGAGAAGGACTGGAAGAGCGTGGCCGCCGACGCGGTGCTCGCCCGGGAACATCCTGCCCACATGGTCGGCGAGGCAATCTGGTGGGCGGGCGAGCGGGTGGAACAACTTGCGGTGCGGATCTCGATCACCGACTCCTCCGGCAACCAGACGGTCAAACAGTTCTCGCTCGAAGCGTCCGATCCTGGAGTTGATCAGTCGGGCTTGGCCCGAGAACTCGGCCTCCCTCCCCTGCCGACGGCCACGGCCGGTTCTGGCCTGCTGTCACCCGACGACCGGGCGATCGGCGGCGGCCCGACCACCAGCGTGCTGGCACGTGACAACGCCGGATTACCCTGGCCGGCCGAGGCGGCAACCTGGAAGGATGCGGGCTCCGAAGCCGCCGCGTTGGCCGGCTCTGGAGCGACCCGCGAGCCGGGCTCAGACCCGCCGCCAGGGCGACCGGCCACGGCCATAGGCCTCCTCCCTCGGGCCGCTGGCGCCGGCAACGAGGCCGCTGGTCCGGCACGAGCGGCCCGCGGCGACGCCCTCACCGCCGCCGGGATTAGCCAGCCGGCCGCCGACGGTGAGCCGATGCTTTTCAAGGGAAGGCCGCTTCACTTGACCAACGCCCGTCGGTTCGCCTGGGACTACGAGGTTCCCGCCGTCCGGCGAACGGCTGGCCCGCTGCGGGCCGAGCTCTGGACCACGCGTGACGGCGGCGTCACCTGGCAGCGGGCCGCGGCCGACCGCGAATGCCATAGCCCGATCAGCGTCGAACTCCCGCAGGCCGGCTTCTACGGCGTGCGGCTCCAACTCGTCGCCGACGTGCCGGACGCCGAAGGCGGGCCGCGGAGTGGCGATGAACCCGACGCCTGGGTAGGCATCGACGAGGAGCCGCCGCAGGTCGAACTTGCCGCTGTCGAGCGTGACGAGAGTGTTGCAGGCGACGTGCTCGTCATCCGCTACGCCGCCCGCGACCCGCTCCTGCCGGCCGACTCCGTTCGCCTCTCGTACTCCCCGAATCCCGACGGCCCTTGGGCCGCCATCGCCACGGGCATCAGCAACGAGGGCAGCCATCGCTGGGAACCCGGCCGCAGCGTTCCGGCCCGCGTGTTCATCCGGGTCGAGGCAACCGATGCTGCCGGCAACCAGGCAGCGACATCGAGCGACCAGCCGATCTCGGTCGCCCCGACCCGCTTCCATGGCCGCCTCGGCGGGCTGCGGCCGCTCCCCCCGCCCTGACCC
>JBBEEF010000189.1:7664-10627 GCA_040880915.1 Pirellulales bacterium | reverse complement strand
ATACAAGCCCCGGGCGCAAGCCCGGGGACTTCTGACCCATACAAGCCCCGGGCGCAAGCCCGGGGACTTCTGACCCATACAAGCCCCGGGCGCGAGCCCGGGGACTTCGGGAACAAAGGCCGCCCCGCTATCCACGCCGGCCACCCCGGCTGCTGTGCCGCCCCGCCACCACATCCGCAGCCCGAGCGCGGGTCAATCCCCGGCGACATCCGAAAACGCCTCGGTCGCATCTCCGTCACGCTCTCCGCTACGATGACGGTTTGCATCCGGAGGCATCCGCACATGGCCGGCGGCACGCACGCCCTCGACATCCTGCTCGCGCCCGAGAGCCTTGCCCTGGGCGTGCCCTCGATCATCGTGCTCCACGGTGACGAACCCTTTCTCGCCCGGCACGTCCTGGGCGTGCTTCGCGACCGGCTGGTGCCTGACGAGTCAGACCGCTCTTGGGCATGGCGGGAGTTCGCCGGCGACGACCCGCTCGACCCGCGGGATGTGTTTGACGAGGCGGCCACGATCCCCCTGTTCGCTACCGCGACCCGGGCCGCCGTCGTCCGGCAGGCCGATCCATTCGTGACCGCGTCGCGGGAGCTACTCGAACGGATCGCCGGATCGCCCCGGGGCGGTCGCGGCCTCGTGATCCTCGAGGTCAAGTCCTTTTCCGCCACGACCCGGCTGGCAAAGGCTGCCGCCCAGCATGGCCTCGTGATCGACACGGCCGTGCCTCCTCGGCAGGACATGGCAGCGTGGATTCGGAAGTGGGCCAAAGCCGCCCACGGCATCTCCCTGGCCGCAGCCACGGCGGAAGAACTCCTCGAACGCCTCGCTGGCAACCTGGGCCTGGTGGATCAAGCCCTCGCACGGCTGGCAGCGGGGATCCCGGCAACCGACCGCAGTCAGGCCATCCAGCCCGAGGCGATCGACACCTTCGCCGCAGCCCCCGGCGAGCGATCGGCCTGGGGCATGATCGATGCGGCCGCCGCAGGCGACACACCCCGGGCCCTGGCCGAACTGGCCGCCATCCTCGAGGCGGGCGAGAGTCCGATCGCCGTCGCGGCCCAGGCCTCGGCCGTGCTCCGCAAGCTCGCCTCGGCCGCCCGCCTGCTGGCCCTGCCTGCCGGCTCGGGTCGGCCCGCGGGTGTTGAGCAGGCCCTCCGCGAAGCGGGCGTTGCAGCCTGGCCCAAGGCGCTCGCCCAGGCCCGTGAGTCGCTCAGCCAACTCGGGGCGGCTCGCGCCCGGCGGCTGCCGCTCTGGCTTCGAGACCTCGACCTCGCCCTCAAGGGGGAAGCTTCGCGGGGATTGCGGGCGAGGCTGGCACTCGAGCGGCTGTTCTGCATGATGTCGCGGGCGACCGCCGGCCAATCCGCGGTCGGTCGGCCGGCCGCATCCGGTCGTGGGCCTCGCGAGAGGCCGCCTCCTTATTGATAGGTCACGCCACTGCATTCCTTCGGAGAACCCCCCCGCGTGCACACTGCCCCCACACCCGATCGCGACCGCTGGGAAAACCCGCTTGCTGCCCGCTACGCCTCCCCCGAGATGACGCGGCTGTGGAGCGACAACCACCGCTACTCGCTCTGGCGGCGGGTCTGGCTGGCCCTCGCCGAGGGCGAGGCCGAATTGGGCCTGGCCATCACGCCGCAGCAGCTCGCCGAAATGCGGGCTCACCTCGACACGGTCGACTTTGACCGGGCGGCCGACTACGAGCGCCGGATGCGGCACGACGTGCTTGCCCATCTCCACGCCTTCGCCGATGACTGTCCGGCTGCCCGTCCGATCATCCACCTTGGGGCCACGAGCGCCTTCGTCACCGACAACACCGACCTCGTGCTCGTCCGCGAGTCGCTCGATCTCGTGGCCGCCCGCCTAGCGACCGTGATCGAGCGGCTGGCCGCCAAGGCGCTCGAGACAAAGGCTCTCGTCTGCCTCGGCCGCACCCACCTCCAGCCCGCACAACCCACCACGATCGGCAAGCGGATCTGCCTCTGGATTCACGACCTGCTGCTCGACCTGGAGGAGGTGACCCACCGCCGCAAGCTGCTGCGGGCGCGGGGCGTGAAGGGCACGACCGGGACGCAGGCGAGCTTCCTCGAACTCTTCACCGGAGACCATGCGAAGGTCCGCCGCCTCGACGAGCTTGTGGCCGAGAAACTCGGCTTCCATTCGGCCTACGAAGTGACCGGCCAGACCTACACTCGCAAGATCGACTCGCAGGTCGTCGCGGCACTCGCGGGCGTTTCCGAGTCGTGCCACAAGGCCGGCAACGACCTGCGGCTGGCGGCGGCCTGGGGCGAGATGGAAGAGCCGTTCGAGAAGGAACAGGTGGGCTCATCGGCGATGCCCTACAAGCGGAATCCGATGCGAGCCGAGCGGATGTGCGGCCTGGGCCGGTTCGTGATGGGTCTGGCGGTGACTGCCAGCCAGACGGCGGCCACGCAGTGGCTCGAGCGGACGCTCGACGACTCCGCCCCCCGCCGGCTTGTGCTTCCGCAGGCCTTCCTGGCGACCGACGCGCAGCTCGCGCTGTTCGCCAACATCGCCGGCGGCCTGGTCGTGCTCCCCGGCAGCGTCGCCAAGAACCTCGAGGCCCACCTCCCCTTCCTGGCCGCCGAGAAGATCCTGATGGCCGGCACCCAGGCCGGCGGCGACCGCCAGACACTCCACGAGGCCCTGCGGGTTCATAGCCACGCGGCTACCGCACGGATCCGTGAGGGGCACGACAACGACCTCGGTGGCAGGCTCGCGGCCGACCCGCTGTTCGCCAACGTCGACCTGGCGGCGGCGATGGAGGCCAACGACCTTGCCGGCCGCGCTGCCGAACAGGTCGAGGAGTTTGTCGCGGGAGCCGTGCGGACTGCACTGGCCGAGTGCCCGGCGAGAGCCCCCGAAGCCGATCTGAAGGTGTGAGCCACTCCGGCCGAGGCAGACCCTGCGGATTGGGGCCGCTTTGTTTCGGGCGTGGCTAGACC
>JBBEEF010000189.1:0-7564 GCA_040880915.1 Pirellulales bacterium | reverse complement strand
CTAGACCCGATCCTGGACCCGCGACTTGCTGCGGTTGGTGCGGCAATCGAGGCACAGTCCCGTCACGATCAGCCGGTGCGACTGGGCCCGGAACTGGTGCTGGGCCGCGACGGCGTCGCATATCCTCGTCACATCGTCACTCGAAAACTCGATCAGCTTGCGACAACCACTGCAGTAGAGGTGGTCGTGCTGCGGGTAGCCGTAGTCGTGCTCGTAGACGGCCCGTCCATCGAGCACCATTTTCTTGAGCAGGCCGGCGTCGACCATCTCGGCGAGCGTCCGATAGACCGTTGGCCGGGAGGCGCGAACCCCCTCGCGGGTTGTCCGCAGGTCACCGAGCAATTGCTCGGCGTCGAAGTGCTCGTGCCGGCTGGCAACGTGATCAACGATCACCCGCCGCTGGCGGGTCACCCGCTTGCCACGCGCCTGGAGGAATTCGGCGAACCGATCCTGTGGCGAAAGCGACGTCGCCACGCTGCCCAGCGAAAATTCGGATGCAACTGCCATCGGTTCCCTCAAGTCGGAGATCCGATTATAGCCCACAGGGCTGCGAGCAAACCGGCCGCCCGTCGGAACCTGGATTCGGCAGCTCACACGTGCCAGCCGGATTGGCCAGCGAAATGGCTGATGGAATTGCCGGCGGGATGGCCCAATTTCCCGCCGTCCCCGGGCTCACGCCCGGGGTTTCTCTGCAATCCATCCCGCCACAGGGGCTCATCCCGCCTGCTTAGCCAAAGGCCATTGCCAAGGGCCGGCCCCGCGGCCGCTACGCGAGCCGCTCGAGGAGCCGGTCGAGGGCGATGTCGAGCTTCTCGGGAGTCTCGTAGCTTCCGTCGGCGATCGCCGCCTTGAGGGCAGCAACCTTGTCGAAGCGGATGTCCGAAGCACCTTCAGCCGCCCGCACTCCGTCGGTCGAGAGCGTGACAGCGTCACGCACCTCACCCACGCCCTGCTGTGTGGTGGCAGCGGCAGCCTTGGCCGCCTCGACACCCTTGATGGCACCCAGGCCCTGCGAACCCTGCGTCGAAAAAACGCCGAAAACATTCATGATCGCGCTCCTTCCCGTGTTACCGGGTCTTACCAACCCCTGGTCGTGAATCCCTTCACCCCCGAACGATCCGATCTACGCGGCTGGTCGTTCGCTGGTTCATTTGATTCCGATCCGTTCTGAACTCCACGTGTGAAAGACTGTTGGCTTTCCACTACCACCAGTCTTGCCGCGCTTCCGCGTGCCGGCGATGCCATCTTGCATGGCCCTGCGTCCGACGGTTGCGAGAGGCGAAGCATCTCCTCACACCACCAGCTTGTTGTCATCGACTGATCTCGCTCTGAACTTCAACCAAATTTTTCCCGGCCGGTTTTCAGTGTTCTATCGGCCCCACGCTTGCCCTGCCTGCCCAGTGTGACTGTCGGGAGGGCCGCGGGCCTTTTACATCGCGAACTCCGGCTTCCGCCGACCGAGCTGGCTTTGCAGTCGCTCGACGATGGCCGAATGCATCTGGCTGACACGGCTCTCCGAGAGATCCAGGGTGGCCCCGATCTCCTTCATCGTGAGTTCCTCGTAGTAGTAGAGGATGATGATCAGCCGCTCGTTGCGGTTGAGTCCCTTTGTGACCAGTCGCATGAGGTCGTGCTTCTGGATCCGCCGCGTGGGATCCTCTCCCTTCTTGTCCTCGATGATGTCGATCTCGTGGACCTCCTTCGAGCTGTCGGTCTCGCACCACTTCTTGTTGAGGCTCACGAGACTCAACGCGTTGGCCTCGACCAGGAGCTTCTCAAACTCCTCGGCCGAGAGTCCCATGTACTCGGCCACTTCGGAGTCGGCCGGAGCCCGTCCCAGCCGGGCCTCGAGCGTCTTGAGGGCCTCGTTGAGCTTGCTGGCCTTGCTGCGGACGAGCCGCGGCACCCAGTCCATGGTCCGCAATTCGTCGAGCATCGCCCCCCGGATCCGCGGCACGCAGTAGGTCTCGAACTTGACGCCCCGCGACATGTCGTAGGCGTCGATGGCGTCCATCAGACCGAAGGTGCCGGCCGAGACGAGGTCGTCGAGTTCAACGCCGTCGGGCAGCCGCGACCAGATCCGCTCCCCGTTGTATTTCACGAGCGGCAGGAACAGCTCGATGAGCCTGTTTCGCAAATCCTCACGGGATTGGTCCTGCTTGAATTCAATCCACAGTGCCAGAGTCTCTTCTGGCGATAGCTGCGTCGCGCGAAATGCCACGTCATCCTCCTTGATGCCGGCCCCGCAAGGGGCCTGTTGATGGGGCCCCATGACGGGGCCTGATCGTTCAAATGGCCAGGGCGTGCCTGGCAGGACTCCGTGTCCGGCGCCGCGGGTCACACCGTCCTGGTGTGGTCCGTGGTGCCGGCGCTCAATTTTTCGGCCGGACCGCCGGACATCGGCGTTGGCCCCAGTCTTTCTCGAACCATTTTCAAACCGGCCGTCTCCTCAACCTCTCTTCTCCAAGCTGCCGGTTTCAAGCTTCTGATTCGTGCCTGTCGTTGCGGTGCTCACCTGCTCCGTCTCATGTCGTTGTCACTATCACCGTCACTGTCACCGTCATGTATCCATGGTCATGGCTCTGGCTCTGGCTTGAGCGAAAGGCTCATGCTGCCTGTGCGGAGTGCTCCGTACCGACCGTCGCGAACACCTCCAGCCGTGGCTCGTGGAGCACGTCGTCTTCGGCGAGCACCCGCAGGTCGGGGAGTTGCCGGGCGAGCGCCTCGCGCACGGCCCGTCGCGCGGCCGACGGCACGAGCAGCACCGGCTGGCCGCCACGGTCGACGCCCACGCGGGTGGCCCGCCGGATCTCGGCGACGAGCCGGGGCGCCGGTTTGGTGGTGGCGTCACCGGCTGTGACGAGGGCGTCGAGCCCGCCGCCGGCGAGCCGGACCGCAGTGAGCCTGCCCTCTGGATCCCGCGCCCGGCGGCAGATGAAACCTGCCACTCGGCGTCGCACGATCTCGGCGAGCTGCCACGGTTCGGCCGCTTCGGCGGCATGGTCTGACATGATTTCGAGCAGTTCGGCCAGCGGCCGGATCGGGGCGCCATCCCGCAGCAGACACTGGAGCGTCCGCTGGATCCTGGCGATCGAGAGGACGCCGGGCACCACCTGCTCGACGAGCGCCGGCTGGCTGGACCGCAGCGACTCGACGAGCCGATTGACGGCCTCCCGCGAGAGCAACCGGTCGGCATGGCGGCGAACGGCCGCCTCGAGCCCGCGGGCGATCGCCCCGGCCGCATCACAGACGGTCGCTCCGTGCAGAGCCGCAGTCTCGGCGCGTGCCTGGCCGAGCCATGTGGCCGACCGGCCAGTGAGTGGGTCGATCGCGGCCTGGCCCTCGGCAACCTTTCCCCCCGGGGCGGGAATCACGAGCAGGCCGCCGGCGGGCAGTTCATTTTCGGCAACCATGTCGCCGGCGATGGTGATCCGGTACCCCCGTTCCGGCAGTCGCAGGTCGTCCCGGAAGGAGACCGCCGGCAGGACGATTCCGAGATCCCCGGCCAGGGTCGTCCGCAGCGACTCAACCTGCCTGGTCAGCGGCGGATCATCGCCCGTGACGAAGCCCACGAGCGCCCCGCCAAGCTCGACCACGATGCGATCCTCGGCCAGGGCGTCGGCCTCCACGGCGACAGCCGCCGGCCTCTCCGGGGCTAACGCGGTGGCTCGAACAGCGGCGGGTCGTGGCTGCAGCTCGGCGTCCGTGCCGTTCTGTCGCCGGGACGAGACGACTGCGACGCCGGCCACCAGCACCGCCATTCCGGCCAGCGGCAGGAACGGCAGCCCGGAGAGCGATAGGAGAGCGAGAAAGACCGCGGTGATCACCAGCACGTGAGGCCGGGCCGTGAGCTGCCGGCCCAGTTCGCGGGGCAGGTCGACCGCCTGGCTCGAGCGGGACACGAGCACGCCGGTGGCCACCGAGACGAGCAGAGCGGGCACGGCGCTGGCGAGCCCGTCGCCGATGGTCAGGAGCGAGAACACCCCCAGCGCCTTGTCGGCGGCCATCCCGTGCTGAAGCATGCCGATCGAAAGACCACCGATGAGATTCACAAGCGTGATCACCACGCTGGCAACCGCCTCCCCCCGAACAAATCGGCTGGCGCCGTCCATGCTCGAGAAGAAGTCGGCCTGCCGCTGCAGTTCCAGCCGCGCGTGACGGGCCTGCTCGCGGGTGAGGGTGCCGGCCTGCACCTCGGTGTCGATCGCCATCTGCCGGCCCGGCAGGCCGTCGAGCGTGAACCGGGCGGCCACTTCGCTCGTTCGCGTCGAGCCGGCCGTGATCACGACGAACTGAACCACGGAGATGATCACAAACACCACCGCCCCCACGAACAGGTCGTTGGCCGCGACGAAGCTCCCGAAGGAGGCCACGATGTCACCCGCCGCGGCCGGTCCGTCGATGGCAGCCCGCGAGAGGATCAGCCGGGTCGTCGAGATATTGAGCACCAACCGGACGAGCGTGGCCCCCAGCAGGAACGTGGGAAAGACCGCCATTTCCAGCGGCGTGCGGGCGGCCAGAGTGCCCAGTAGCGCGAGCACCGCCACGGTGAGGTTGGCCGCCAAGAGGAAATCCACGAGGGCCGCCGGCACCGGGGCCAACACCACCGCCACGGCCATGAGGATGGCCGCCGGCAATGCGTAGTCGGTGATGTGGGCGGAGAGCGGCCGGCGAAGCGGAGCGGCGGTGGCGAGCGATTGGGCCATGGGGGCGAGCGGTCGCCTTGCGGGCGGCCGGATTCAGAGTATGAACAGCGGGTGTGTGCCGGTGCCGATCGTGGGCGTCGGCGGCGGGGGGAAGGTAGCGAGCCGGCCCGGACCGGTCCAGACCGGCTGCCGGGGGAGAAAAAGCAGCGAAATCCAGACTCCTGCTCCCCGCTGGCCTTGGGCCGCTAGCCGGGATTGTGCCGCGATCGAGAGGGTACGATCCTAGGCCCCGATTCCCCCACGTCTGCCCTTCGAACATCACCATGCACTTCAATCGCTTCGGCCTCGCCTTCGATCATCCTGACAACTGGACCGTTGACACCGACGACTCGGAGGGGCGGTACGCGACTGCCACGGTCTATTCGCCGGGGGGTGCCTTCTGGTCGGTGAGCGGCCACGCGCCGGGCGGGGATCCCGCCACGCTCGCGGCGGCGATCGTGGCCCAGATGCGTGAGGACTACCGCGACCTCGATAGCGAGCCCGCGGCCGACACGCTGGCCACCCGGACGCTCGTGGGCTTTGACATCAACTTCTACTACCTCGATCTCACGAACACCGCGCAGGTGCGGACGATCGTGACCCCAACGGCGATCTACTTGATCTTTTGTCAGGCCGACGATCGGGAATGGGACCACGTGACGCCGGTGTTTGCCGCGATCACGACGAGCTTCGTTTTGGGCCTCGAAGACTGACAGGGCTCGCAAGACAGCTTGTGTGGCACGGCCGTGCAGGCCTGGCGGCCGCACGTGGCCCCGGCCGCCCGGCGGCTCGCGGAAAGCCGGCTGCCCCCGAAAGTCACCCCAGGAATGAGGTTTATTGGTGAGGGCTTCGTGTCGCCACACCCGAGCGACGTGCCTAAGATCCGCGAACCAACCGGGCCCGAACCGCGGGTTCCACCTCCCGCAGCACGCGACAACGATACGCACGCCGCGTGCCAAAAGCCTCGGCCTGCCTCCGGGCCCCGCGGTGAGCGTCATCCCGGCAGGTCTGTGCCGATTGGGCAGTTTTTTGCGGCCCCACACGGCCACGCAGGATCCCCATTTTTACAACCCGTCCGGCCGGACAATCTGTACGACCTGCCTTGGAAATTGAAAAACTTTCGCTCGGGCCGAGCTCGGGCTGGGTGAACGCGTTAGCGGCCGGCCCCGAGCCGCTCCCCGTACCGGTCATAGATCGCCTCGTGGCCGGCGGCCATCGCGGCGGCGGAATGACGGCTCTGGGCCAGCGCGAAGCCGTGGCGGCCGCAGGCCGCGGCATGTTCGACGTCGGTGGCGAGCGTGGTGATTGCCCGGGCGAGATCGGCGGGATCCCGGGGGGCATGCAGCAGTCCGGCCCGCTCTTGGTCGAGCAGCTCCGGGAAGGTGCCGTGGTCGGCTGCCACGACCGGCAGGCCCGCCGCCATGGCCTCGATCGCGGAGAGTCCCTTGGCCTCGGGATGCGTGGTCGGCAGCGCGAAGATGTCGATCTCAGAGAGCAGCGCAAGCTTGTTGGCCCGGTCCACCTGCCCCCGCCAATGAAAGCGACTCGCCAGGCCGAGTTCGTCGACGAGCGCCAGGCAGCCAGCGAGGTAGGTCTGCTCCGCGTCCACCATCGCTCCGGCGGCCACGACCTCGACATCGCGGTCACGGGCAAGCAATGGCAGGGCCCGGATCAACTGATCAAGCCCCTTCTCGGGGCAGACGCGGGCGAGATAGCCCACGACGAGCTTCCCGCCGCGGGCCTGCCGGCGGGCGGCAAGGTCGGGAGCCGCCGGTGGAAACGACGCCAGATCGACGCCGTGGGGCACCACGCACACCCGTCCGGCCGCCAGCCGCAGCCGGTCGGCCATGAACTCGGCGAAGAACTGATTGAGCGCCACAAACTGATCGACGTCGGCCGCCCGTTCGCGAAGCAGTTCCCAGACCCGGCCCCGGTGCGGCTCGGGGAGCTGCTCGATAAAGACGTCTTCGCCGGAGAGACTTGAGACGATGCTCGCGCCGGTGGCCCGGCGAATCTCCCGGGCCAGCCCGACGAGCAGCGTGTTGGAGAGATGCACGACATCGGGCCGCAGGTCGCCGGCGAGCCAGCGGCACAGCTTCTGCACCTCCTTTCGCTGGCGGCCCGTCTCCCCTTCGAGCGTCGAGACGGTGAGCGGCCCGAGATCGGCCGGCCGCGCCGAGCCGGTACGACTGGAGAGCCACTCGAGCAGTCGCCGCGAGTCGAGCGGTCGGTCGAGGAACCCGGGCGTGTGCCGTAGGAGCGGCACGTGCTCCTGGAGCCAAACATTCACGCCCCCCATCACGACGCGGTCGATCGCCATGTTTTCCTCGTCGGTGGTCGTTGGCACGTAGGCGGGCACGAGGATCGCGTCGCGGCCGCGGTCGCGGAGCGCCCGCACAAGCGCGTTGTCGTGGAGGCACGAGCCGCAGATCCGGCCCCCCGATCCGGCGGTGATGTGGACGATTCTCATGACGAGTGTTTTTTCCGTTCCGAAAAAGGGGTCCTTCCGGGATGTTCGTGGACGTGTTGCCTTCTAAGAATGGTGGCCCGGGCTTGTAGAGGGAGAAAGGGAGGGGTCATGCCATCTCGCCGGCCTCGCAAGCGAGCGAGAGGCAGGATCGCAATCCTGTGCACCACGGTCTGTTCGGCATACAAGCCCCCAGCGCGAGCTGGGGGACTGTGACGCGGCGCACCGGTTGGAAACAGCCATGCAGCGGTGCCGTCTACCCGAGCCGGCATGGCAGGCGGGGTGGCTTTTGTTCCCGCAGTCCCCGGGCTCGCGCCCGGGGCTTGTATGGGGAGAGAGGGAGGGGTTGCCCGTGCTATCTCGCCGGCCTCGCAAGCGAGCGAGAGGCAGGATCGCAATCCTGTGCACCACG
>JBBEEF010000188.1:9753-14679 GCA_040880915.1 Pirellulales bacterium | reverse complement strand
GACTGAAAACCCGCTGTTCTCCCAGGCGAGCATGTCGGCGGCGGCCGCGGCGGCGGACCAAGACCGAGGCGATGCGGGCGAAGACCGACGAGTCGCCCTGCATCAAGAGCAAGATGGACGATGTGGCCGAGGCGGTGGCGGCGGTCAAGCGGGACTTGATCAGTGGTCTGCCGAAGATGCGTCGAGCCGGCTGGACCGACGTCAGCGACTTGAAGGTCTCGATCAGCACCCTGACGCCGGTCTCGGCGCCCCTCTACGCGGTGGCGTGAGTGCTGGTGGGGTGCCGGGGTGGCGGGCTCGCCTGCTGCCCCGGCATCTGCACCTCGGGCTGGGAAGAACTCACCGGCCGGCGTTATTTTGCCCTCGCGCACTGAGTTGAGAAATTCAACGCAGTTCAACTTTGAGTCGGCGGTTCAGTGCCGATGCGGCCCTTTCCAACGTGCCGATCGTCACTGATGGATTGCTCGGGTCAAGGAGCCGATCCAGCGCTGCCCGGCTCGTCTTCATGCGACGTGCCATCGCCATCTTCGTGAGACGGAGCCGCTTCATCTCCAGGGCGATCTGATGAGCGATCACCCGCTTCGTCGCCGTCGCGGTGGTCGCCTCCAACAGACGGTCTTCCTGCAGAAAATCGTCGAAGCTGCTGCCGATGTGGGTCTTTTTCATGGTTCAGTCCGATCGTAACTGGGCGAGTCTTCGTTTTGCCGTCATGAGGTCGGCCGGGGGCGTCCGCTCGCTCATTGCCCGCCTCCACACCGAAGAACACGATCTCCAGAATCGGTTGCCTTCGGTCGTGCTCATGGCCTGCTGGTGCCATAGAGAAAGTGTACCATCCGTGGTACACCCAAGACAAGGCGGGCATCAGGTGCCTGGAAGCTTGCCTTCCCCTGCGGCGGCGCCGAGTGTGGCCATGCCAGCGACGAGAGGGCATCGCAATTTCGCTGCCCGAAAGGTCGGCTGGGTGTTGCCAAAAAAGGTTTGAGGATTCCTCAAATCGGCAGTCTTTTCTGCCCTCTGGGCGATGAAGCTGGCCACGCGTGCGCCGGGCTTGCCCGTGCCATCTCGCCAGACGTTCGCTTCGGGCAACCCCTCTCCCTCACCCATACAAGCCCTGGCCGGAAGCCCCGGACTGCGTACTTTAGCGCCCGGATGACGCTGTCGAAGCCCTTGCTCGTGACGCCGTCCGCGCGCAAAGGCCCCCGGAACGGCCCAGGTCCCAGGGGGGCGGAGAACCTGAACCGTTTCCGGGAGCGATTGGTCGGTGATGTTCCTGGCGTAATCCCCTCGACACCGGTGGGTGGCTTCCGTGCTGCCACCGGCGTCGAGTGGAGTCTGGCTCAGCGAGCCAAACCCCATAGCCTTGAGGCGAGCGAACACTAGGGGGCTGATTTTCCGGGGTCAAGGCCGCTTCGTGCGGTCTTTCGCAGCCACGAAAACCGTTTCCCCGTCTGCTCCAACTGCTCCAGTTTGCCGCCGGCTGCCGCGGCCGGCGCAGGCTGGAGGGGCGGCGCAGAATCCGCAAGGCCGTATCATTCAGCGTTCGGCTGGTCTCGCGCTGGTTTCTATCCGACTCCACGATCCGCCGTTTCGTTCCCCCGAGGTCAGCCATGCCCACATCTGTCTCCCTCCCCGACGCCACGCCTCCGCTCACAGGCGCCGGCTCACCCCCCACGCCCGAGGCCTGGGCTGCTGCTTTCGCCGTGGCCTTGCCCTACGACCACTTTCTCGACCGTCATGCGACACCGGAGCAACGGGAGCGGTGGAAGGCTTTCCACGAACGCGTCAGTCTTTCGGCCGAGCAGCGAGCCCTGCTGGCGGGCTTTGTGCGGCGGATGCCGGTGCTCGTGCTGGCGGGTGCGTGGTGCGGCGACTGTGTCAATCAGTGCCCGATCTTCACCCACTTCGCCGCCGTGGCTCCGGCGATCGACCTCCGGTTGCTCGACCGCGACGCCTTGCCCGACATCGCGGCCCATCTCCAGGTCTGCGGCGGGCAACGGGTGCCGGTGGCCGCGTTCTTCAGTGAAGACTTCTCACCGATCCTCTTTTACGGCGACCGCACCCTCTCGGCCTACCGGGCCGCGGCCAATCAGGCGCTCGGCACGAGCTGCCCGACCGGGGCAGTACCCCCGCCGGCCGATGCGATCGCCTCGGTGGTGTCTGACTGGCTCGACCAGTTCGAGCGGGTGCACCACATCCTGCGGCTCTCCGCCCGGCTTCGGCAAAAGCATGGGGACTGACAAGACGTGGAGCGGGCCATCCATGGCACCGTTCCGCGTGTCTGGCTTCCAGCCATCACCCACCCCTCATCACCCACCCCTCATCACTTCGTAGGCCGAACAGCCCGGCCATTCATGCCATGACCACCAAGGAACGCTGGACCGTCTATCCGCTCTTGCTGCTCGCCATCGGCCTGGCGCTGCGGGGCACCTCGGGACCGCCTGGCCAGGTAGCGGGCCTATCCACAGCCGGTGTTACTACCGACACGATCGTGTGCAAGGAACTGGCGATCGTGGGCGAAACCGGTTCGATCATCGTCCATGCCGGCCGCGTGAAAGACGGCGGCGGCGGTCGCATCGAGATTCGTGATGCTGCCGGCAAGGACGCGATCGGCCTCGGGACGTCGGTCGACAGCCGCGATGGGAGCGTCGACTTCTTCGACACGCAGGGCAAATTACTCGGCCGCCTGGGCCCCCTTCCCGAACCGCCGACAAAAGCCTCCCCTGCCGCTGGAGACGAAGGTCTTCCCTGAGCATTTGGTCCTGACGGGATTTCAAAGGGGTGGGTGGTCTTTGCTCCCGCAGTCCCCGGGCTCGCGCCCGGGGCTTTTATGGGGCCGGGCACCAAACAACGAAACACGGGCAGGCTGCCCGTGTTTCGCGTGAAGCAGTGGAGGCGGCGGGAGTCGAACCCGCGTCCCGTGATGTTTTGATACGAACGTCTACGTGTGTGTCCGGTCAATTTAAGTCTCGTCGTAGCGCCCCCGGCCGACAGGGTGCGACACCGACCAGCCCAGAACAAATTTGACCCCGGCCGTACCAGGCGGTGAACCGGGGCGAGTCGGATTTGGCGACCGATTGGGAGGCCCTTCCGACTGGGGCCATCGCTCGGGGCTACTTAATTAAGCAGCCAGGGAAAACTGAGCTTCGTTAATTGAAGCTTGGTCGACTTTTAACGTGGCCAGCCGACCAACCACGACACGCAATCCGTACCTCCAGCATCCGGTCGATACCGGTACGCCCCCGAGGGATCGTCTTAGCCCGCTTCCGGTGGCCCCGCCGGCCACCCGACCGAAGCAGCGGCCGAGACACTGCGATTGTACAAAACCGCACCGGCTGTATCGGTCGTGCGGCACAAAACCCTGAATTTCTCGGTACGTTGCCTCCCTTTCCCTGTTTTGACACCGCCGCGGAGTGATACTTGAGGGTGCCTCGCCGGACTCGTCGCAGGGTCTGGGAGGCTGGTTTCGCCCGTCGAAAGTTGACTTCAAGCCGATGGCACACGTACTCTCAAAACTGAACTCGAAGGCAGTGCTCGCTCCTTTTTTCGGTCTCGTCATGGCAGGAATCACAGCCCGCTTACGGATCTTGTCGCTGGCCGTGCTTGCCGTGTGCCTGCTCCCGGCCGGTCCGGTGGCGGCCCAAGACTGGGCCCGCAAGATGCTTCCCGTCACCAGCCACAACTTTGGCACCGTGGCCAAGGGCTCCAAGACCGAATACCGGTTCGTGATCCGCAACATCTATCAGGAAGACGTGCACGTGGTGGGGGTCCGCACAAGTTGCGGCTGCACGTCGCCCACGATCACGAAGCACGACCTCAAGACGCACGAGACCGCCGAGGTGGTGGCCACTTTCAACACCCGCAGCTTCATCGGCCAGCACGGTGCCACGCTCACCGTAACCTTTGACAAGCCCTTCTCAGCGGAGGTGCAGCTGCGGGTGGCGGGCAACATCCGTGGCGACGTGACCTTCGACCCGCCCTTCGTGGACCTCGGCAACGTGGATCTCGGCAAGGGTAGCGAGCGGCAGATCCGGATCACGCGGATGGGGAGCAGCCCTTGGGAGATCAAGGATGTCCGCAGCGCGAATCCAAACTTTGAGGTGGCCCTCTCGAAAGCCACCCGCACGGGTTCGCAGACCCTCTACGACCTGACCGCGAAACTCAAGCCCTCGACCCCGGCGGGCTACATCAAGGGTCAGCTGATCCTGGTGACCAACGACCCGCGGGCAACGCAGATCCCGATGGACGTGGAGGGTCGCGTGGTGGCGGAGGTGACAGTCAGCCCGCAACTGCTCGCCCTCGGTGCCGTGCCGGCCGGCGAGACCGTCACTAAGAACGTCGTCATCCGGGCCAACCGCGAGTTCAAGATCACCGGTGTCTTCTGCTCCGACGGCTGCCTGACCTGCGAGCCGAAGACGACCGCCGCCCGGGTCCACATCCTGCCGGTCACGTTCCAGGCCGGTGACGTGGTCGGCAAGGTCGAACGGGAACTCAGGATCACGACCGACCTGGGCGAGGGTGCTGTGCCCGTGGTGACGGTGCAGGCCCAGGTGGAGGCGGTTGCAACGGAGCCCGCCGCCGAGCCGACGACCGAGCAGGCGGCAAGCCTGCCCTGATCGTGGCTCTCTCCCGGCATCGGCTCCGGCTTGGCCTGCGGCCATAAAAGCCCCTGGCGCTAGCCGGGGGACTGTGACGATATGCACCGGTTGGCTGGGCTATGCCGATCGACGGCGTGCACACCAGACGGTGTGGCAACCGGGATCGCCCGCCGACCCGCCGTCCCCGGGCTCGCGCCCGGGGCTTGTATGTCGGCGTGTCAACGCCGAGCGAGAGACCAGCCGGGGGGATTCTTTCGCGTCGGCGTCGCCGTCCCGGCATCGGCTCCGGCTTGGCCTGCGGCCATAAAAGCCCCTGGCGCTAGCCGGGGGA
>JBBEEF010000188.1:3600-9653 GCA_040880915.1 Pirellulales bacterium | reverse complement strand
CCCGGGCTCGCGCCCGGGGCTTGTATGTCGGCGTGTCAACGCCGAGCGAGAGACCCGCCGGGGGGATTCTTTCGCGTCGGCGTCGCCGTCCCAGCGTCGGGTCCGGCTTGGCCTGCGGCCGTAGAAACGGGTGAGCTTCATGCTGGCCTGCGGTCCTCGAGCGGCACGTACTCCCGCGGCGGCTCTCCGGCGTAGATCGAGAGGGGCCGAATGATCCGGTTGTCGCCCACCTGCTCGATCACGTGGGCCGTCCAGCCGCTCATTCTCGCCACAACGAAGATC
The DNA here is from genome assembly GCA_040880915.1 of Pirellulales bacterium. Lineage (GTDB taxonomy): Bacteria > Planctomycetota > Planctomycetia > Pirellulales > UBA1268 > QWPN01. Next base: position 9,371 of record JBBEEF010000188.1, on the reverse strand, counting down.
GGTGTGAACACCTTCACCGGCAGGTCGAGGGCGTAGTAGACGCGGGCGGCCGGCCAGTCGAGGTTGGGCTTGAGTTGCTTGCGATCGAGCATGATCGCCTCGACCTCGGCGGCGAGCGCCTCGAGTGGCTCGCCGGGTGTGCCACGGACCAGATCGCGACACAGCTCTCCCAGAAGCTTCGCCCGGACGTCGCCGTCCTTGTAGACGCGGTGGCCGAAGCCCATCACCACCCGCCGGGCGGCGAACTGGGTCTCCACCCAGGGGCGGGCCCGGTCGGCCGAGCCGATTTCGCCGAGCACCTCGAGCACCTTCTCGTTGGCGCCGCCGTGGAGCGGGCCCTTGAGCGCGCCGATGGCCGCGGTGATCGCCGAGTGCATGTCGGAACCGGTCGAGGCGACCGTGCGGGCCGCGAAGGTCGAGGCGTTGAATTCATGCTCGGCATAGAGCACAAGCGTGGTGCCGAAGATCGCCACCTGCCCGGACGTGGGCACGCGGCCGGTGAGTCGCTCGAGCAGCGCGGCCGCCAGCGGCTTCGCCGGCCAGGGGGCGACCGGCCGGCCGGTAGTCATGTCGATCCAAGCGGTCAGGATCGCCGGCACCTGCCCGAGGAGCCGCTCGGCCTGCGCGAGCAGCTCCGGTCGCGGCCCCGGCAGATCGTCCCTGGCGACGAGGCCGAGCATGCTCACGCCGGTCCGCAGGGCGTCCATCGGCGCAGCCTGCGGCGCAGAGCGGGCGAGCCCGGCCAGGGCGTCGAGCACAGCGGTGGGAAGCGTGGATGCGGCCGTGGCCACCCGGTCACGGAAGGCGGCGAGCTGCGGGGCCGTGGGGAGTTCGCCGTGGAGCAGCAGAAAGGCCACCTCCTCGAAGTCGCCGGTCCGAGCGAGCGGCTCAATGTCGTACCCCCGGTAGCGGAGCGTGCCCGAGAGGGAGCAGATCGTGGTCTGCCCGGCAACGATACCGGCCAGGCCCTTGGCGAAGTCGGCGGTGGGGGGCGAAGAGGCGGTCATTCGAGATGCTCCCTGGCGGCGGCGGGCCCGGCGAGGTGACGGTCAGGATCGGCCGGGTCGTACCCGAGCATGTCGTAGAGTTCCTCGCGAGACTGCATGAGATCGAGGATGCTCTCCTGCGTGCCCTCGGCGGCGATCATGGCCAGGCCCGCCTCCATCGCCTTCATCGCCAGCCTCATGAGGGTGACAGGATAGAGCACGGCGCCGAAGCCGAATCCCGCGAGGTCTGGAATCGAGACGAGCGGGCTCGTGCCGAACTCCGTCATGTTGGCGAGCAGGAGCGGGCCGCCGGCGAAGTCCCGGCCCACGCGGGCGAACTCGTCTCGCGAGGGAAGAGCCTCCGGAAAGAGCCAGTCGGCCCCTGCGCCGGCGTAGGTCGCGAGTCGGGTGAGGAGGTCGTCGAGGCCGGTGACGCCGCGGGCGTCGCTCCGCGCGATGATCACCGTGCCGGGATCGCGGCGGCCTGCCACGGCTGCAGCGATCCGGTCGACCATCAACGCCGCCTCGATCACCTGCTTGCCACCCACGTGACCGCACCGCTTGCCGCCGCCGGCACCACCAGGCTGATCCTCGAGTTGGATTGCTGCCGCCCCCGCCTCCTCGAGGAGCCGCACCGTCCGTTCGACCTCCGCCGGACTGCCGAACCCGGTGTCGGCGTCGACCACGACGGGGATCGTCACAGCCCGGGCAAGAATGCGGGTCTGCTCGACGAGCTGGTCCCGCGTGAACAGGCCGATGTCGGGCACGCCAAGCGTGCCGGCGGAGAAGGCCGCCCCCGAGAGATAGACGGCGTCGAAGCCGGCCTCCTCGACGAGCCGGGCGGCGAGCGCGAACGGGGCCCCCACGATGCCGAGCGTCTCCTGCGCGGCCGTCGCGCGGAGGGCAGCACCGCCCGGAGCCGTCGCCGGGCCGTGGGGAGCGGGAGCGGGAGCGGATGCCAAATCGGTCATCGGGGAGCCTCGGGGGTATTCTGGCTGGTCGGGCGAGCGTCGCCTGAACATTTTATGGTCAACCGGGATTTCGTGTGTGTCTTCGCCGCGTGAGCAACTCAAACCTGAGCGGCGGTGTGTACCCTTGGCGATGGAGACTGAGCAGCTGACAAACCCCAGCCCACCAGACCGGATTTGTCGGGCTGGAAGCCCGCCCCATTTCCTTTCGCACTTGCCCTGCCGCACAGGATTGCCATGAGTGGTTTGCGGGGCATCGGGCAGATCATCGCGATCATCGCGATCATCGCGATCACCGCGATCTTCGCCGCGGCCGGTGCCTGGCCGGTGCCCGACGTCAATGAAACTGTGTATCTGACGAAGGCCCGCCATGCGGCCGACCCGCTCTGGTGCGCCGGCGACTTCTTTCTCGAGACGCCCGACGCCCACGGTGTCTTCTACCTCGTCATGAGACCAGTGGCGGCGTGGCTGCCGCTGGAGACCGCCGCCTGGCTGAGCCGCATCGCGGGCTGGCTGGCACTGGCCGTGGGCTTTCGACACCTTGCCCTGCCGCTCGTCGCCGGTCCGGGACGCTCGGTGGCCCAAAGTGCGTGGGCATGCCTCGCCGCCGCGGCCATCTTTTCACTGGCCTTGCGACACACCACCGCCGCAGGCGAGTGGGTGATCGGCGGCTGCGAGGCCAAGGTGTTTGCCTGGGCACTCGTGTTCGGTGGCGTGGGTGAACTCGTCCGCGGACGGTTCGCGCGAGCCTGGTGCCTGCTCGGCGGGGCGACGGCCTGCCACCCGATCGTCGGCGGCTGGGCCATGGTGGCCGCGACTGCTGTGCGACTGACCCCGGCCTGGCCGGCCGAAGCCGGGGGCGTGACGCAGCAACGATCGCTGTTCGTCGCGGGCCTGCTCTTCGCCACCGCGGGGATCGTGCCGGCGGTGCTGCTCAATGCCGGCGTCGATCCGGCCACGCGGGGGGAGGCCGCCCGCATCTACGTCGTCGAACGACTCCCCCACCACCTCCTCGTGCGGTCGTTCGCCACGGGCTTCGTGGCCCGGCACGTGCTTGCGGCCATCGCCTGGTGGCTCGTCTCGCGGCTGGCTGCGTCGAGCCCCGGCCGCACGCGGCTGGCGGCATTCACGCTCTTCGCCCTGGGCATCTCGCTGACGGGCCTCGCCATCTCTGCGGTCGAGCCGTGGGCACCGGGCCTCGTGTACAGCCTCCTGCGATATTACTGGTTCCGGCTCGCCGACGTGGCCGTGCCGCTGGGGCTGGCGATCTCCACCGTGGCGGTGCTCGCCGACGACACCATCTGCCGCCGCGTCGTGCCGCTTCCGCCCAAGTTTGTGCGGGCCGTGGTGACGCTGATCCTTGCCGCCGACCTCGCCGCCGAGTCGGGGCACTGGCCGCTGCCCGGCCGCACGCTCGCGGCCCGGGCCGATTCGAAGGTGGACGCGGCCGCCTGGGCAGACATCTGCGACTGGGTGCGGGAAGAAACTCCGGCCGAGGCCTGCCTGCTCACGCCCCGCGGTGCGGCCAGCCTCACCTGGCGGACCGGTCGCCGCGAGGTGGTGGCCTGGAAGAATAGCCCACAGGACGCCCAAGGGCTTGTTGAGTGGCGGCGGCGGATCGCCGACTGCTTCTCACCCGACGGCTCGTTCCGCGGCATGACGCGGTCTACCGCCACGCTCGGCGCGGAGCGGATGCGGGAGGTGGCCCGGCGGTACGGTGCCGACCTGGCGATCGTGCCGCTCGATGCGGCTGGCGTCGACACGCTGCCCTTCGAGCGGCTCCACGCCAACGATCGCTATGCAGTCTTCGATCTCGCCGAGTGAACGGCCGCAGGGGCTAGAGCGAGCAGCCGAGCTTCGCGGCCTGGAGCGTGATCACGTGCTCGAAGGCGGGGAAGGGATACTTGCGGCCGCGGGCGATCGCCCAGGTGTAGGTCGAGTCGACCACCTGCTGCGGCAGCCGGCCCTCACGGACGGCGACGCTCACCCGCTCGCAAAAGGCGACGTCGCCCGGGGCCTTGACCCGCAGGCCCGTGGTGAGCCGCTCGGTGAGGTCGCCGATGCTGCCCGGCGCCCGTTCGGCGGCCCGGACAGAAGGCAGCGTGATACGGACCGGCGCGAAGCTGGCCAAGAGAAGCAAAAGCAGGGCCACACGGCGCATGGGGAAAAGCCTCCGGTGAGGGCGGGAGCGTCGCAGCCACCGTCGCCGCGGTCAAGCCCGTCGCAAGGCTTAAGCTCTGCGTGTGCCCTGGTGCCCAGAGCGAACAAGAGCAGCCGAGAAGGCTGCCCCACACTCTCAAGGCTGGCCTGCAAGCCCGCTCAAAGGCCCCAGGTCACTCGGGCCGCGAAAGGCAATAGAGGCCGCGAGCGGTTCGCAGAAACAGTCGACCGCCGGCGATCGCCGGGCTCGCCATGATCATGTCGTCCTCGGTAAGCCGGTTGACGTGCAGCAGTTCGAACTCCCGGCCCGCCCGGACCACGAACGTGTCGCCATACTCGTTACTGCAGAAGATCCGGTCGTTAAAGGCCCAGGGCGAGGCGGTGCAGGCTTTTGCCTCCGGCAGCCGCTGCCGGCCGTACACCTCGGCGCCGCTGGCCGCCTCGAAGCAGGTCAGGATTCCCCGGTCGGAGAGGACGTAGAGCAGCCCCTCGTGCACGAGCGTGGTGGGGTTGTAGGGGGCGGCGTCGGGCCGGCTCCAGGCGATCGCGGCGTGAGCGGTCTCGCCGTCACCGAGCGTGATGTCGCCGGAGCCCCCGGGCCGGATCGCCCACAACGGTTTGCGGCGACCCAGCACGTATCCCGAACTCACAAACAGCAGGCCGTCGGCTGCATAGGGCGTGGCGATTGTGATCAACGACCCGCCGCCAAATTCGTAGAGCAGCGAGCCGTCGAGGCCGTAGGCGCGGTTCATCCCGGAGCCGGGGGTGATGATCTCGGTTCGTTCGGCGTTCGCCCACACGAACGGGCTCGACCAGTTGCTCTTCTCGTCACGGTCGACCTGCCAGAGCTCGCGGCCGTCGGCGGCATCGAAAGCTGTGAGCGTGGAGGCTTCCTCGGTGTCGCGGACGACGTAGACCCGGCCGTCGTGCACGGCGGGTGAGGCGGCGGGCCCCCAGCCGAACCGCGTGAAGCGGGGCTCGAACTCCCGCTTCCAGACAACCTCACCGCTAGCCGCGTCGAGGCAGAACAGGCCGACGTTGCCAAAGCAGGCCCAGACCCGCTTGCCGTCGGTGACGGGCGTCTCGGAGGCGAAGCTGTTCTTGAGATGAATCGCCTCGGGGGCTCGCGCCGCGGCCACTTCCCGCTCCCAGATCGGATCGCCCGACGCGGCGTCGAGGCAGAGCACAAGCCAGCGGATCGTCGTCTCGGGGGCGGCGGAGCGGTTGCCGCCGAAGTAGAGGCCACGGCGAGGAGTGTCGAGCTCATCTTCGGCCACGGCGGTCGTGAGCCAGACGCGGTCGCCCCAGACGATCGGCGACGACCAGCCACGGCCGGGAATCTCGCGGACCCAGGACACGTTTTCCCGTCCCGGCTCGCCGTCGGTAAGGCTCCAGCGGTCGGGCAGGCGGGGGTTGTCGGTGCCAACTCCCCGGCATCCCGGGCCACGGAACTGTGGCCAATGGTCGGCTCCGGGCTCCGCCGCGGCGGCGGCGGCGAATGAGAGAATCGCGAGCAAGCATGCGAGACGTACCATGAACGAGCCTCCGGTGAGTCCCGTATCGTAACCGCTCCATCAAGTGGGAAAGGCCAGGCGTTCTGAGGCCTGCGGCCATAAAAGCCTCCGGCGCTAGCCGGGGGACTGTGACCCCATGCGCC
>JBBEEF010000188.1:0-3500 GCA_040880915.1 Pirellulales bacterium | reverse complement strand
CACGCGGCGGGCGGCGCTAGCCGGGGGGATTCTTTCGCCTGCGGCCATAAAAGCCCCCGGCGCTAGCCGGGGGGATTCTTTCACGCCAGCGCCGCCGACGAGAAAGCCGTGAGTCAGGTGCGAGGCATTTCCAGGGACGCGGTGAGCGCCGCTTCGGTCTCGTTAAAAATCCGCTCGAACTCGGCCCGGGTGCGGGCGGTCACAGACTGCACGTCGGCGACGAGCCCGCCGGGATCGTCGTGGCCCAGCAGATGGGCAAGTTTCCGCTGCTCGGCCGGGTCGGTGGGAAAATCATGCCGGCCCGCGGAATCGAGCAACCGTAGGCGGCCCTCGATCGCCCGGAGCGTACGGTAGGCACGCTCGAGGAACTGCCGCCGCTCGTCCGTCAGGAGATTCGCCGCGTGCAGGGCAACGAGGCCGGGGAGCGTGCCGGTGGTCCGAACGGAAGGCTCCTGGCCGCCGTGGACGAGTTGGAGCATCTGCACGATGAACTCGATATCGACCACACCGCCGGGGCCGCGCTTGAGGTTCGACGTCTTCGCGCCCGCCTCCATCCGATACCGCATCCGACGGATGATCTCGACCTCGGCGGCCGTCCATCGGCGGGCGAAGGTGGCCGCCACGATGATCCGGCGGGCTTCCGTGGCGGCCGCCTCCGAGCCCACGACGACCCGCGCCTTGAGGAGGGCCTGCCGCTCCCAGATCGCCGCCGGGCCGTCGGCGGCAAAGTAGCGGGCGAATTCGGCCAGCGAGATAGACGGCGGCCCGCTGCGACCAGAGGGCCGCAGCCGCGAGTCGATCTCGTAGAGCCGCCCCTGCGGCCCGAACTCGTTCAAGACCCGCATTGTCCGGCCGGCCAGCTCGCCGAAGAAATGCGCGTTGGTCGTGCCGGCTGCCGGCCGCCGCGGCCGCTGTGACACGCCCTCGTGGTCGTAGAGGAAGACCACGTCCACGTCGCTTGAGTAGTTCATCTCGCGGCCACCAAACTTTCCCATCGCCAGCACGACCGGTGCGACCCGCTCTCCCCCCGCGGCGTTTGCGCCAGAGCGGGGCTCGCCGAGCCGCTCAACGAGCCGGGCCTCCTCGATCGCGACGACCTGGCGGAGAACCACCTCGGCGATCGCTGTGAGCGTCGCCGTCGTTGTCTCGGCGTCCTGCCGGCCCAGGACGTCGCGGACGCCTACCCGCAGTTGCTGCGAGGCTTTGAACGAGTGGAGGATCGGGCCGGCGGCGACCGCCCCGTGGCAGAGCTCGGCAAGATTTGACTCGAGCTCCCGGGGCGTCGGCAGCCGCTCGATGAGCAGGCTGTCGAGAAGCTCGTCGATCATGCCTGGGTTGGTGACGAGCAGCCGGGCCAGAAAGGGGCTCGAGGCACAGAGCCGGACGGTGAGGTCGAGCGTCTGCGGGCTGAAGCTGAAGAGTTCCCACAGCACCCCTTTGCCACCGAGCGAATCGCTCACGTCGCGGAGCGTGGCGAGCGTGGCGTCGGGGTCGGGCGTGTGTCCGATCGCCGCCAGCAGCCGGGGGGCAATCGCCGCCAGAAAGTGGCGGCAGCGGCGGGTCGAGAGGAACTGCACCCGCTCCTCACCGAGCGCGGTGAGCGCCCGGTGGGCCGCGCGGATGTCGCGGAAGCCGTGCCGGCCGAGCAGATCGTGAACGGTGGCCGGCGACGGCTCGGGGTCGAGGACGAGATCGACCTCCGGTTCCGGCGGCGTGTCGTCGGGGAAGGCATCGTGGAGCAGGTGGTCGAGGATCCGACGGTTGAAGTCAGTGGCCGCGGCGAGCCGATGCTGAAACTCATCGCGGCCCGCGGGGCCCGGGGGCTCGCCACATCGGACGGCGAGGTGGCCGAGTTCGCCGGGATCGCGGGGCAGCACGTGGGTCTGCCGGTCGTAGAGCACCTGCAGCCGGTGCTCGACCGTGCGGAGCAGCGTGTAGTTTCGCTCCAGGATCTCCCGCTCCTGATCGGTGAGGCTGCCGGCAGCGGCCAGCCGACGGATCGCTTCAAGAGTGTTGGGGGTGCGGACGGCCGGCGTGTCGCCGCCGCCGAGCAGCTGGAGAAACTGGATCGTGAACTCGATGTCACGGATGCCGCCGCGGCCCTCCTTGACGTCGGCGTCGTCGACGCCCGTGGTGATCGCCCGCCGCTCGATCCGCCGCTTGAGCGCCTTGATGCCGCTGATGTCGGCCCGCGTCAGCCAGCGGCGGTAGATCCAGGGCTCGAGCTCGGCAAGCAGCCGGCCCCCGAGAGACTCATCTCCAGCGACGCAGCGGGCCTTTACCCATGCCTGTCGTTCCCAGGTCCGCCCCTGACGATCGTAGTAATGGAGCATGGCCTCCCGCGACAGCGACGCCGCTCCAGCCGAGCCGTGGGGGCGGAGGCGGAGGTCGACCCGGTGGCCGCTCCCAAGCGGCGAGGGAGCCGAGACCAGGCGGAGCGTCTCCTGCACCACGCGGTCGAAGAACTCCTGGTTGGTGCAGGGCCGGGGGCCGTCGACCCGGCCGTCGACCGAGTGGACAAACACAAGATCGATGTCGCTGGAGTAGTTCAGCTCCGTCCCGCCGAGCTTACCGAGCGCGATCACGGCGAGTGTGGCCCGGCCACCGTCGGGACCGCAAGGAACGCCCCGCTGCCTCTCGACCGCAGCGACCGCCGTGCGGGCTGCTGCGGCGACGATGCAGTCGGCCATGTGGGAGAGCTGGCCGACGACCGTCTCGAGCCGGTTCGAGGCGACGATGTCGCCGTAGGCGATCCGCAGGGTTTGCCGCCGGCGAAATCGCCGCAGGGCGAGGAGCACGACATCTGGGTCGTCGCTGCCGCCAATCTCGGCGGCGAGCATCGCGGCGAGGGCCTCCTTTTTCTCGGGCCTGCCCCGGCCGATGCGGACTTCCTCCCACGCCTCGGGGTCGGCGATCACGATCTCCGCCAGAAACGGGCTGGCCGAGAAGATCGCGAGGAGCACGCCCAGGCTTTCGGGGTCGCGGTCGAAGAGGGTCGCGGTCGAGAGCGGGCTGCGGACCGCGGCGATGAACCGCCCGAGTGTCACAAGCACGCGATCTGGATCGCTCACCGCTTGTAAGAGCGCGGGCAAGCGGCCGCAGATCGACTCAACGAGGTCGAACGTGAGGCCGTGGTCGACGAGGTCCGAAATCACCCGGCTGGCGAGCGCGGGGTCGGCGAGCCCGGCAGACCGACCCCATGCGATGGCAGCAGCGGGATCGTTGAGAAGCGGACGCAGACCCTGGATATCCAGATCCGCCGGCTGGAGGGCGGATGGCGGCCGTGGCATGAGATCGACCCTTAGTGCTGCCGCCTCGTTCCGGACACCATAATACCTCCTGGTGTGCCTGCGGCCATAAAAGCCCCGGCGCCAGCCGGGGGGATTCTTTCGCGCCGGCGCCGCCGCCCCGGCGCCGGCTCCGGCTTGGCCTGCGGCCATAAAAGCCCCCGGCGCCAGCCGGGGACTGTGACGATGTGCACCGGTTGGCTGGGCCATGCC
>JBBEEF010000187.1:0-2283 GCA_040880915.1 Pirellulales bacterium | reverse complement strand
CCGCAGTCCCCGGGCTCGCGCCCGGGGCTTGTATGGGGGCGAGAGCGGGGGCCGGGCAATACCGGCTGCTCCACCTCGGCCGCTTGAGTGGCAGGCGGCTTAACCCTGGCGGGTCTTCACGCTCGCAAGCCCGCCGTCCACTCCCAAGACCTGGCCCGTGATCCAGGTCTGGGCCGGGTCGAGCAGAAAGGCGATCGCCCGGGCCACATCGTCCGGCTCCCCGAGCCGGCCGAGTGGGTGCATGGCCACGGAGGCCTTCTCGGCGAGTTCACTTGCCACGAGGCCTTGGGTGAGCGGCGTCCGGGTGAGCCCTGGGGCCACGGCGTTGAAGCGGATCTTCTGCCGGGCGTAGGTGGCGGCGGCAGAAAGCATGAGCCCGATAATGCCCGCCTTGGCTGCGGCGATCGCCTCGTGGTTCGCCAAGCCGATCTGGGCCGCGGCGCTCGAGACCAAGACCACCGACCCTCCCTCCGCCTTGAGCAGACGCCCAGCCGCCCGCACGCAGCCGAAGGCACTCGTGAGGTTGGCAGCGAGCGTTGCCTGCCACTCGGTGGCGGTCGTCAGATGGGCCGGCTTGAGCAGAAGCGATCCAGCGCAGCACGTGATCCCGGTGAGCCCGTCGAGCGTGTCGGCAGCCCGGTCGGCGCAGGCATCGACCGCATCAAAATCAGACGCGTCAACGGTGGCGTAGGCAGCTCCCAGCTCACTGGCCACAGCCTGGAGTTTGGCCGCATCACGGCCCGCGAGAAACACATTCCCGCCGGCCGCCGTGACGAGGCGTGCCACGGCCGACCCGATCCCTCCGCCTCCGCCGATGATCAGCACCCGCTGGCTCATATCACAGCCAATTTCCCACGGTCTGCTCAAGCTTGGCTTCGGCAGCGAGTTCCCGGAGTTTCTCCATCGCGCGGCTCTGAATCTGTCGGATCCGCTCCTTGCAGACGCCCATTTGGCTCCCAAGCTCGCGGAAGGTCCGCGGGGCCTTGCCGTCGAAGCCGAACCGAGCCACGACGATCTTTCGCTCCCGGGGTTCGAGTTCTGCAAGGAAGCTCTGAAAGAGATTTTTGAGCGTCTCGATCTGTTCGGACGAACAATACTTCGCGCTCGAAGGCTCCTCGGCCCGATCCTTGAGAGCATCGTCATCGGCCACGAACCGCTTGCGGAGCGTGCGGCCCCGCTGCGAGAGCCGGTAGAAGTGCCGCTGGATCGCGTAGGTGGCGTAGGTGCTAAACCGATTGCCGAGCGCGAAGTTGAACTTCTCGACAGCCCGCATGAGGGCGAGATTGCCTTCGCTCACGAGCTCATCGAACGACCACGTGGGATCAACAAACTTTTTGGCAATCGAGACCACCAGCCGGAGGTTTGCGGTGATCAGAATCGCTTTCACGGTCTCGGCCTCGGCGAGCAGGCCTTCGACCTGCTCAATCTGCCTGAGCGAGGCCCGGCTGCGGTCGCACCGGCTGCGATTTGTGGCGGCCCGAAACTTGAGCCAGTTCATCCGCCGGAAATAAAACTGCTCCTCGTCCTTGGTCAACAGCCGGGTTTGGTAGAGCGTCGCAATGTAGGGAGTCATCCCTGAGCCGGACGCCGGGGAGGCGTCGAACCGTGCCAAGGGAACTGCCGCATCCGCCGGCAGATCGGTCGCGAGTCGCTCGGCATCGGCCTTGGAAAACTGCGGGCAGGGGATGAAATCGATCACACGATTGAAAAATGCTTGCCGGCGAGACCGCAGTTCGGCGAGCCGCTTGGCGTTCTTGGCCGCATCACGCCGACTCGTGGCCGGAAGTTTGCCGCCGGCTGTCTTGGCTGGAGCCCGTGGGCTGGGGGAGGCGGCCTTCCGAGGCCGAGCGATGGCAATCATGCGAAATCCTCGCGGGCGGTGGGGAGGAATGTCCTAGTGCTACAACCGCACGGCGGCCGCCCGGCTAACCAGGCCTGCCGGATTTCCGGCCGGACCGGTTTTTCCGCAAGTTGCCCGGATCTCGCCGTCGAAAACCGCGGCCGGTCTGGCCCAGTCGCAGGCAATCAGCCGCCGCGTTGTTTTTGCAAGCAAGTTGCGGCATAGTAGGGGGGTCGTTTGTTCGTCCCTCTCGCCTCGGCTCCCCAAGCATGCCGTTTCGCCAGCCATATATAGTGTGGAATCGGCTTGAGCCGCGACGAGGGTTCAGTCTCGTCGAGCTGCTGGTGGTGATCGCCATTATCGCGACCCTCGTCGGCCTGCTATTGCCGGCCGTGCAAGGGGCCCGGGAATCGGCCCGCCGGATTCAGTGCGCCAATAATCTC
>JBBEEF010000186.1:12693-14741 GCA_040880915.1 Pirellulales bacterium | reverse complement strand
GGGCGCGAGCCCGGGGACTGCGGGAACAAAGGCCACCCCGCCATCCATGCCGCTCCGGATAGACGACACCGTTAGACGACACCGCTTGAGCCCCCCCAATTTCCTGGTCTGCTGCCCGTTCAAACATCACGCCACTGCGCGGGGAATGGGCGGCGGCCTCCTGCCCGGGCGATTCCACACGTTCCCCCCGAGCTTCGCCAGGCATTTTTCGCGATTGCGAAAAAACCCGATTTTTTGCGAGCAAAACCGGGCGAACGCCGCTGCCCGCCCGTTGGCGTTTTACCGCGCCGCCATTGGCGTCGGTAACTTTGGCACGCCACTTGCATCTATTTTTTTCTGGCGGAAATCAGACTGCGGCAGGAGGCGGCGGTTCGAGGATTTCGGCACAGCGGAGGTGCTTGATCCCTAACTTTAAAAAGAGGCGTGAGATGGCTTTTTGTCGCATGACGCGGGCGTTGACTTTTGGTTTTGTTTTTCCTTTGCTGGCCGCGGCCGCATTCGTCGGGTCCTGCGGAGCATCGCTGGCCTTGGCTCAGGATGAGGCCGCCACAACGGCGACAAGCCCTGCCGCAGAGCCTGCCGCCGTCGAACCTGCCGCCGTCGAGAGTAATCCGGCTGGCTGGAACGCGGGTGATCCGGTCGCCGACATCACCTACGACGACGCCAATGATTACACGATCAACACCTTGATCATGTTCATCTGCGCCGTGCTCGTGATCTTCATGCAGGCTGGGTTCGCCATGGTGGAGATCGGGCTCAATTCGGCCAAGAACACCGTCAACATCCTGTCGAAGAACGTCATGGACTTCTGCGTTGGGGTGTTGCTGTATCTGTTTATTGGCTTCGCCCTGATGTATCCAGGAACAAATTGGATTTATCCGGGATGGATCGGTACTCCAAACGCCTTCGTGGCCCGCGACGCCCAGGTGAAGCCGGACTCGGAGCCGGCTGTGTGGGATGCGCCGCCCTTCTATAGCGGCGGGGTGAAGTACTCTTCGTCGGCCGACTTCATTTTCCAGGTTGCCTTTGCGGCCACGGCTGCCACGATCGTTTCGGGAGCAGTGGCTGGTCGGCTCAAGTTCGGTGGTTATCTCATCTACACCGCGATCCTGACCGGCCTGATCTACCCGATCAGCGGATCGTGGAAGTGGGGTGGTGGGTGGCTCAACGATCTCGGCTTCCATGATTTTGCCGGCAGCATCATCGTCCACGCCGTGGGAGGTTTTGCCGGCCTGGTCGGGGCGATTTTCTTGGGACCACGGATCGGCCGGTTCACTGCGAGTGGCAAGAGTGTGCCGATCCCCGGACACAACCTTTCCTTGGCCTCCCTCGGTGTGTTCATCCTGCTCGTTGGCTGGTACGGCTTTAATCCCGGCAGCCAACTCACCTATTCGGGTGTTGCGAATGCTCAGGCAACGACCTACATCGCACTCACGACCACGATCGCGGCCGCGACCGGTGCCGTGGTGGCCTTGCTCGTCGGCTGGGTCATGTTCGGCAAGCCCGACCTCACGATGGCTCTCAACGGGGTGCTCGGCGGCCTCGTCGCGATCACGGCCAACTGCGACTGCGTGACCCAGCAGGGCGCGCTTATCATTGGCGGAATTGGCGGTCTGCTTGTTGTCTTGGGCATCATGCTCCTCGACAAACTCCGGATCGACGACCCGGTAGGTGCCTGGCCCGTGCACGGCCTGTGCGGTCTGTGGGGTGGGATCGCGACGGGCATCTTCGGCGAGGGCAAGAACCTGACACACCAGATCATCGGATCGGTTGCGATCATCGCCTGGACCGTTGTCACCATGGCGGTCGTGTTCGGCTTGCTCAAGGCGATCAATCTGCTGCGGGTCAGCCCGCAGGAGGAAGTCGATGGCCTCGACGTGCACGAGCACGGGATGCGGGCTTATCCAGATCAGTGGGTTGCCTCGAGCGACTTCTCGGTGGCCGCAGCCCACAACAACCGCTAGGAATCACACGCACCGCCTGCCCGGCCCGCGAGGGTCGGGCAGGCGGCCTCCGCCCAGAAGGATGCCCCACTGGCGTGGGGGGGG
>JBBEEF010000186.1:12384-12683 GCA_040880915.1 Pirellulales bacterium | reverse complement strand
CGCGCCCACGCCGGGGCATTTTTCTTGTTCACGCGGTGCGGGCCGTCCCCGGCAATCCGTTCCGCCAGAGCGCCTGCGGCCATAAAAGCCCCTGGCGCTAGCCGGGGGACTGTGACGTGGCGAGCCAATTGACCCGGCCAGGCTTGAGCGACGTCGTTCATCCCGGCCAACATCAGCGGCTCGGGCCAACGGGACGGCCCTTTGACCCGCAGTCCCCGGGCTCGCGCCCGGGGCTTTTATGAGAGCAGTCCCCGGGCTCGCGCCCGGGGCTTTTATGAGAGCAGTCCCCGGGCTCGCGC
>JBBEEF010000186.1:0-12284 GCA_040880915.1 Pirellulales bacterium | reverse complement strand
CCGGGGCTTTTATGGGATCGGTTCCGCCAGAGACCCGGGGCCATCTCATGCACAGGGGGCGGCATCACGCCCGGCGGAAGCCGCCGTTGACGGGTACGACCTGGCCGGTCACAAATCCGGCCGCCGGTGAGACAAGCCACCGCACCACCGCCGCCACGTCGGCCGGCGTGCCCCAGCGGCCGAGCATGCTCTCGCGAACGGCCCGCCGCTGCCAGAGGTCGCTCGCTTTGTCTCCCCAGGCCGTCTTGATCCAGCCGGGAGCGACGCAGTTCACCCGTACCTCCGGACCGATCGACCGAGCGAGGCTTCGGGTGAAGGCCATCAGGCCCCCCTTGGCCGCCGCAAAAAGTTCGCCGCTATCTCCTTCCATGCCCACGGCCGCCTGGTCCCAGCCGCAGGTGATCACAACCCCTGCCCCGCGCTCCTTCATCCGCCGCCCGAGCGCCCGGGCCAGGATCATCGTCGCCGTCAGGTCCACCCGCAGGAGTTCCGCAAGCTTCCGCTCGAACGGCCAGCCAGCCGGCTCGCCGGTGAGCACATCAGCCCCGGCGAAGAGCACGACCGTGTCGCAGTCGGGCAATCCGCTGATCACCTCCTCTGCCAGGGCTTGGGCAGCACCGTCGACCGTGAGGTCGGCGAGAAACGTGCCTGCATGGGCGGCCCCGAGCATCGCAGCCACCTCCTCGGCCCGCTCGGCCGACCGGCCGTGGATCGCCACACCCGCCCCGCCGGCAGCCAAGGCCCGCGCCACCGCCCGGCCGATGCCGCTCGTGCCGCCAGTCACAAACGCCAGCCGTCCGGCGAGGTCAGCTCCATGTGGCGGGGTCTGGTCACTCATGGTCGCCGTCCGCCGCGCTCTTCCCCACAACCGGCAACCGGTAGCAGGCTGCCTCCTCGGCATTCCGCACGAGCAGCAGGTCGCCCGCCAGGCAGGGGTTGTTCCAGGTCTGCCCGCTGATCGCCTCCAGTCGCGCCCGCTCCACATGCCGCTCGGGATCGCAGTCGACGAGCACCACCTCGCCTGACTCAGCCTGCACGATCAACAGCCCGCCCACCTGCAGGATCTGCCCCTGACCGTAGCGGCCCTTCTTCCAGCGGCGGACGCCATCGGCGAGCCGGACGCACTCGAGGATCCCGTCGGACAGGCCGTAGGCATGTCCGTCGTTGATCACGACGTTGGTGAACTTCGTCTTGAGCATGCCGGGCTGACGCCAGGCGGCGTTGAAGGCCGGCTGGTCGCCGCTGTCTGCGGCCGCAAACACCGCCGCACCAATTCCATACCCCTTGGAGATGAAGATCCGCCCATCGGCGAGCACCCGGGCCTGCGAGCAGGTGGCGTCGGAGTTTGAGTTGCCCGGCCAGGGGAAGCCCCACAGCTCACGGCCATCGGCCGGGTCGTAGGCCACGACGCGGGCCTCGTTCACAGTCAGCACGACCTCGCGGCCAGCGACCTGCACGACCACAGGCGTCACAAAACTAATCTGCTCGGTGCCGGCGGTCCACCGCCGCTGGCCCGTCGCCCGGTCGTAGGCCACGAGTGACACGGCCTTCGCGCCGCCCGGCCCCGGCTTGAAGAGCGGCCCGCCTCCCGGCACGATCACGAGGTCGCTCGTCACCAGCGGCGAGCCGGCCCGACCCCAGGTCACCGCCGCCGCGTGTGCCTCGGGATCGATGCCGAGATCAGTAAGCACGTTTTTCTTCCAGGCGACCGTTCCCGTGGCCCCGTCGATGGCGTGGAGCCAGCCGGTAGCGCCGGTACTGAACACGATCCCGTCCCGGATCGTGGGGGTCGACCGCGGCCCGACGCCGCCGAGCACCGTCGCGTGGCGGGCCCGCACAGCCACGCCCCACGTCAGGTCGCCCGTCGCGATCGACCGGCACGTCACGAGCTCCTCGTCGCCCCGCTGCT
Source organism: Pirellulales bacterium (assembly GCA_040880915.1). Lineage (GTDB taxonomy): Bacteria > Planctomycetota > Planctomycetia > Pirellulales > UBA1268 > QWPN01. Next base: position 10,375 of record JBBEEF010000186.1, on the reverse strand, counting down.
CGAGCGTCACCGCGTGATCATCGCATGTAGCAAACCCACTCCAGCCGGCGCCGAGCGAAACTCGCCACCGGCGTTCAGGCGGCCGGGCCTCCCAGTCGGGATCGAGCGCGGGCCCAGGGATCGCCGCCGAACCGTCAGGGCCCAAGAACCGGGGGAAGTCGCTCGGGGTCGCCTGCCAACTCCCGGCCACACCAGCCTCACGCGTCGCCGCCGGTAGCATCCGGTCGGGCGACTGGCTCCAGCGAAACCGAAACTCCGGCACGAGGTCGCCAGAGACCCGCTCGATCCGCAGGCTCGCGACCGCCGCCAGCACGAGAGCCACGAGCCCCCATCCCACCCCCCGCTTGAGGCCGGCCGGGTGCCCGCTCTCGCGGAGAAACCAGACCAGAAGCGACATCAGACCCGCGAATGCCAGGATCAGCGTGATGATGTTTCGCACCGCCTGATCGACGATGCTGCCGGCCACCATCTCGAGCAGCCCCGCCCTCACGAGCAGGCTGGCGGTGGCAAGCGAGGCGAGCGTGATCCAGACCCGCCGCGGCGGCCAGAGCGGTCCCGCGGCCGTTGTGGAGGGAGCAGTAGGACGCGGCATGGAGGATCCTGGAGAGGAAAGACTGATTATTGCCGCCCCTCCGAAGGCCGACTACACTCCACACGGAAAGTTTTTCGTGCCAGCCCGCAGGAAAGGGCATGCTCACCGACAACGCGTCTCGATCGGAACCCGGGCATAGGTCCTCGGCGGATACCGGCGGCGGCCCAGCCCGCGGCCCTTCCACCATGGCGGTGCATGCGGGGGAGGCCCGGCAAAAGCCCGGCTTCTCGATCACCGATCCGATTTTTGCTTCGAGCACCTACACCTTCGCCGACACGCAGGCGATCGTTGACTTTCTCGAGCAAAAGGAGCCACGCGAGGAGTACGGCCGCTACGGCAATCCTGGCGAGAAGGTGGTCGAGCAGAAGCTCGCCGCCCTCGAGGGGGGCGAAGAGGCGGTCTTGTTTGCGAGCGGGATGGCGGCCTTTGTCGGCCTGCTCATGGCCCACGTGAGCGCCGGCGACGAGATCATCTTCTTCGACGAGTGCTACCACCGCAGCCGGGAGTTCTGCCGTCGTCATCTGACCCGCTTCGGCGTTGTCTACCACGAGGTCGCGACCGGCGATTACGCGGCGATGGACAAGGCGATCAACTCGCGGACGAAGTTTCTCATCAGCGAGTCCCCCACCAATCCCCACCTGAGCGTCGTGGACGTGGAACGGTTTGCCGAACTCGGCCGCCGCCACGGCGTGCTGACGCTCATCGACGCCACGCTCTGTACGCCCTACAACCTTCGACCCCTGGAGTCGGGCGTAGACTTCGTGCTCCACTCGGCCACGAAGTATCTCGGCGGCCACAACGACCTCCTGGCGGGAACCGTGATCGGCCGGACCGGGCTGCTCGAGCCGGTTCGCCGGCTGCGAGGCATCATGGGGAGCGTCAACTCGCCCCATAACGCCTACCTTCTCGAGCGTGGCTTGAAGACGCTTGCCCTGAGGATGGAGCGACACAACGCCAACGGCTTGGCGGTGGCCCGGTTTCTGGAAGGGCATCCGCGGGTCGAGCGGGTGCTCTACCCCGGCCTCGAGAGCCACCCCTATCACGACGTCGCAGCGCGGACGATGCGGGGCTGCGGCGGGCTTGTGACCTTCTTCGTCAAGGATGCCGCGGGAGCCCCGGCCAGCTGGCGGGAGACCGCCGACGTGGTGGATGCGGTCCGCATTCCACGGATCGGGCCGAGTCTCGGCGGCGTCGAGTCGCTGATCGAGCAGCCGCTCGTGATGAGCTACTGGAACTACTCGCCGGCGGAGCGGGGGGTCTTCGGGATCCCCGACAACATGATCCGGCTGGCCTGCGGGGTCGAGGACGCCGACGATCTCGTTGCCGATCTTGCCCAGGCCCTCTCGCCGGCCGGCCGCCGCGACTGACCCGGCAAGCTGGGTAGCTCTAGCCGATCGCGGCGATTTTGGCGGAAGTTCCTGGCGTAGCGGTGCCGATACCGATACCGATTGAGCAAGCCCTGCCGTGGCCTCGTGGCCGCCGGGGATTGGACGCTCGGAGGTGACGGCATGATCTCGCGAACTAGTTCCATCCGCCCAACCATCCTGACGATCGCCGCTCTGGCAGCAGTCCTGCAGACGGGCAGCCGCCACGCTGCGGCCGACGGGGGCGAAGACCAACTCAAGTGGACCCCGCACCGCGCAAGCACGGCGCGGGTCGACTTCGACCCCGCGGAAGGCGTCCCGTCGGCTGCCACCGACACCGGGCCGGACGACGTGGCATTAAGCGGGCCTCCCGCCAGCGTTGCCCTGCCCGACGACGTTCCCGTCGCGAGCCCTCCCCCACGGATGGTCCGCACGGCATCTGCGCCCCGGGCCAGCCGTCCGGCGCCGGCCCGCCCCGCCGAGGGCGGCTTCATGAACCGTGTCTACGACCCGCGGAATCCCGACGCCCTGTTCGGTGTTCGGGTCATCCGGACGCCCCAGCCGCCGGCGAAAGCGGCTCGCAGCATTGCCGACACCCAGGCCCGCGGCCCGCGGCCGGCTTCCGATGACACCCGGCTCGGAGGCGGCCTCGCGGCCCGCTACGCCACAGATGATGCGGACGCGGCTCGGCAGCGGCCCGAGCGGCTGGCCATGAACGTCGACGGCATCCCCTCGGTGATGACGCAGGCCCCGCAGGTCGGCGGCCTCGACGACGCAGCCGTGCCGGGACGCATGCCTGTCGGTGCGGGAGGCCGTGATCGGCTGCCGACCCCGGCCGCCAATCCTGCCGCCCCGCCGCGTGCCGCCGACAGCTACCAGCAGGACATGGAGTCGATCGGCCCCGGTATCCAACTGCCCGACGACGGCTATGGCTACGACATGCCAGGGGATGAATTCCACAACGGCATGGACGGCATGGGCGGCGATGACGGCTACGGTGGCGACGTCGACGGCGGACTCTTGATGGGCGAATACCCGACCCAGCTTCACGTCGAGAGCTTCTATGACGATCCCTACGCCTGTGAAGACGAGGGTGAGCTGCTCCCGATGTGCAGCCACCATGGCCGGATCTGCAACTGGCTGCGGCAGTTTGGCCGGCCCTACTACGGCTGGCAGTGGTACCGTGACTTCACGGCCAGCGCCGGCATCACCTCCTTCACCAACGCCACCGACCTGGGCATCCACGGCAACTTCGGCACCAACGAGTATCTCAACTGGTCGATGCCGTTCTGGAATGCCTTCGGCATGGGCTGGCAGGTGGGCTGGCGGGGCGTGCAGAGTAACTTCCAGCCCACCTCGCTCCAGATCGGCGGCACCACGCTTGACAAGAACGCCCGCGACCAACAGTTCCTGACTACGGGCTTCTTCACTCGGGCCTTCGAGGGCCGCGGCCTCCAGGGCGGCATCGTGTACGACTACCTCCACGACAGCTGGTTCGAGAACACCGATCTGGCCCAGCTCCGATACGAGCTGAGCTACGTGTGGGGCTACCACGAGCTCGGCTTCTGGGGGGCGAGCAACATCGCCGACCAGGTGGGCATCTTCGGCCGTCGGGTTCCCACGCAAGGCGTGGCTGACACCCTGGCGATCTACACCGGCTTCTACCGGGTTCAGTTCGGCGATGCCAACGAACTGAAGGTGTGGGGGGGCGGCACCGACGAGGCCGACGGGATCGTGGGCGCGCTTGTGCGGGCGCCCCTGCACCGCTCGCTGGCCCTCGAGAGCACCTTCACCTATGTGATTCCCGGCCGCAACCACACGGTCACGCTGGCGGAAGGGGCCGAATCCGTCACGTTCGCACCGTCGGCCTGGAACCTGTCACTCAACGTCGTCTGGTACCCGGCAGCCCGCTCCCGCCGCAGCCTGGCGAGCCCCTATCGGCCGCTCTTCGAGGTTGCCGACAACGGCAGCATGATCCGCTCGATCGAGGGCCTCTTGAGGCCGTAAGCGAGCTGGAGGGCCACCCCTCGGCGGAATGGCAGGACTACGGGCCAACGCCAGGTTCGTGTATCCTACTCCCACTGGCTCCGCACGCCGCGGGTGCCCCTGGTTCACGCCCCACGATCGAAGGACGTCATGTCGGACCCCGCAGGCCCGGATCCCTGGGACTCCCTCGCCGAAACGCTCGGCGCCAAGCCCACCCAACCCGCTCCGGAAACACCGCCAAGCCGTCCGGCCCCGACATCCGGCAGCCGGCCCCGAAGCTCCGCCCGACGGCCCGATCCCGCTCCCGCCCCGGCGGTTCCCATGCCAGATTGGGACTCACTCGCAGCCGAACTCGGCGTGGCGGGTGGTGGCGACTCGCCTCGACCGGCCACACCTGCACCCCGACCAGAGCGGCGGCCCGAACCGCCTGCCCGTGCCGACGATCGCCGCACGGAACGTCGTGCCGACCGGGACAGCGGCCGCTCGTTTGACGATTCCACTGAGCAGCGGCCGCTGCGGCCTGCGGCCGATGTTGCCCCGCGAACCGAGGACGGTGACCAGGGGCCACGCCAGCCGGTCCGCTCGGATTCGGAAGGCGTGAACGCCGACGACGAAGGTCGCGGGCGAAGGCGACGTGGTCGGCGGGGTGGCCGAGGCCGCCGCCGCGGTGTCGATCGGGCCGACTCCCCAGCCGAACGCGAGCCACGGGCATCCGATGAGTTCGCCCCCGACTCCGACAGCGATCGGGCCCCTCCGCGACAGCGGAGCGACGACACGCGGCCTGTGCGGCGGCCGGCTGCTGCCTCAGACAACGGTGACGCCCGGGAGGCCAGCGGCGACGACGACGTTGGCGACCGGTTCGACGAAACAGGTGGAGACCGGCCACAAGCAGAGGGGGATCACGTCAACGGCGACGAGCAACCGCGGAAGCGGCGTCGCCGGGGCCGGCGAAGCGGCCGAAGCAGGTCCCGCGAGGGAGCCGAGACCGGAGAACGTAGGCCGTCAGACCGCAGGCAGCCAGCGACTACCGTGGCCGACGACGAACCGCTCCCGGCCAGTTACGGAAGCCGGCCGGCAGACCACCCGGAACAGGAGGCTGATCCTGCCGCACGGACGGCTCCGCGCTCGGACGAGTCGACTGAAGAAGGCCGGCCCCGGCGGCGGCGACGTCGTTCCCGCAAGGATGGCACGACTGCTGCCTCGCCCAGGGAATCACAGTCTGGCCGCCGGACATCGTCGAGCCGCGGACAACCAGACCGCCCGCGGCGAACGAGTGAATCCCGTCCCGCTCGGGATCGCGGCCGCCAGGCCGACTTCGCGCCCGTGTCCGGACGGTACGACGAAGACGACGAGGGGCTCGAATTTCTCGGTGTCGAGGAGGCCGCCCGCGAGAGCGAAGGTCGGGCCCGTCGCGGCGACGAGGATGACGTGCTCGAGGAAAGCGGCCTGAGCACGGTCCTCGACGTGCCCAGCTGGGTCGAGGCGATTGGGATCGTTATCGCAGGCAACCTGGCTGCCCGCACGAAGTCTGGCAGGGGCGGCGGCCCGGGTCGCTGAGGCGGCCTCCGCAGGCAAACCTCACGAGCATCGGGCTCACTTCAGAGCAATGGTTCGCGCCAGCGGCTTGAGGATCTGATCGACCACACAGGTTTCGACGATCTCTTGCGCGAGGGCGGCCAACCGCTCGGCTGCCTCGACGTAGGTCGTGTCGGGCTCGAGGCTGCCATACTGCCGGGCGGTGACGTACACGCTCAGCTGCTCCTCGTTGAAGTCCCCAGTTCGCACCTGGAACGCATTGGTTCGGCTTTCCATGCCGATCCGCACCTGCGTGCGACACTCCTCGTCGAGGGCGAGCGTCAACGACGGCTCGAAGTTGATGACCTGTGATCCGGGGATCTCGGCGAACCGCTCCAGCGACGACGCCACGCCCAACGCCTCCGCGAGCAGGGCATTGTGGTTGCCGCGGTAGGCGAAATCGAAGCCGAATAACACGTCGATCGCCTCGCAATCGAGCGGGCTGACGGAGAGGAAGGCTGGGGCGAGTTCGAGCACGAGACGATGCTGGGCAACCGCCTCTTCGATCGAGCCCGGATTGACCTGACCCGAACAGAGCCGCCGGGATTCAACCGCGGCCCAGCGATACCGCCCCTGCTCCTTGTCTTCCTCGAGGACGTAATCCCGCCGGTCACGGCAGTAAAACTTCCGCATCGACGGGTAACGCCGCTGAACCTGCTCGAAGTATTGGAGGATCGTCTCCCTCTGGGAGGGCAACTCCATCTCCGTCGCCAGATTCATGTTGACGTAGAAATCGTCGGCAATCGACGCAAACGGCGTCATGCGGCAGGCTCTCCCCTGGGCACTCTTCGTAAACCACGAGCATACCGGTTTATTCACCGGCCCGTCAAAGAGGGGGCCTGGCTACCGAGGTGTTTCCCACCGGTGGCATGAGGGGCGTTGAGGTGGCATACTCAAACTTCACGATTGCCTGCGGGGTCATGCGCCTCGCCCCGGCTCACCCAACCCCGCCCAGCCCCGCCCCGCACCGTCGCCCACCTTGATGAAGACCAATACCGAACCCGTCCGGATCCCCGACGAGCGGCTCTCGATCGAGAAGCGGTCCGACGGTGCACTCGTTGTGCGGGTGCAGTCGGAGGGACCGGCGGATTCACGACTGCCCGACGCAGTCTTTTCATTCCGCTGCGGCGATCCCCAGTATGCCTATTGGCTCGGGCGACTCGAGGGAATGCTCGCCCGCTGAGCGGATCTCGACTCACTCCTCCCGCGAACTCGCGATCAGCGTAATGAACTCGCGGTTGCTCTTGAACTTCGCCAGCTGCTTGGTGAGCTGCTCCATCGCATCCACATGATGCATGCTCGAGAGCGTGCGGCGGAGCATGTTCACCGCGTGCAGGGTGTTGGGATCGAGCAGTTTCTCTTCGCGGCGGGTGCCCGACTGTGAGATATCTATCGCGGGCCAGACGCGGCGGTCGGACAGCTTGCGGTCGAGCACGAGTTCCATGTTGCCGGTGCCCTTGAACTCCTGAAAGATGAGCTCGTCCATCCGGCTGCCGGTGTCCACGAGGGCCGTCGCCACGATCGTCAGCGACCCCCCCTCCTCGAACACGCGGGCAGTGGCAAAGAGCTTCTTCGGGATGTCGAGGGCCTTGATGTCGACACCGCCCGACATCGTGCGGCCCGTGTTGCCCACCCACTTGTTGAAGGCCCGGGCCATCCGGGTGATCGAGTCCATCAGCAGGAACACGTCCTTGCCGTTCTCGGCCATCCGCTTGCAGCGTTCGATGACGAGTTGGGAGAGCCGAACATGGCTCTCGACGTCGCAGTCGAGGCTACTGGCGAGCACGTCTCCCTTGACGCTCCGCCGCATGTCCGTCACCTCCTCCGGCCGCTCGTCGACGAGGAGCATGACGAGGGTGAGCTCGGGATGGTTTGTCGAGACTGCCTGGGAGATGTGCTGGAGAAGCACCGTCTTGCCGGTCCGCGGGGGAGCGACAATGAGCGCCCGCTGGCCCTTGCCCAGCGGCGTGAGCAGATCCATGACCCGGGTCGTGAGCGGCTGTTGGCCCGTTTCGAGCCGCAGCCAGGTCTCGGGATTGATGGGGGTGAGTTGGTCGAAGGTCTTGACGTTGACGTAGTCGTCGGGCGGCATGCCCTCGACTTCTTCGATCTCGCGAACCCGTGGCCCCTGCTGCCGCCGGCCGGGCTGCACGAGCGACTTGATAAAGACTCCCTCCCGCAGCCGATACCGGTCGATCATCTGCGCCGGTACGAACGGGTCGGTCCGTTCGCGGTTGTAGTTGTTTTCGGCACTGCGAAGGAAGCCGTAGCCGTTGGGGTGCATCTCGAGGGTGCCAATGGCCGGCTCGAGCGGAATCGGCTCACCGTTCTCGGTGACCTCGGGCTCCAAATCGGGCGGCTGCATCCCATCGCTGTCCATCCCCACCGCACCGGCTCCCGTGGGGGGGGGTCCACCGGACCCGCCGCGACGGAAGCGACCCCTGCGCCTGCCAAAGCCTCCTTGGCCCTGGGTGCCTGGCTGACCGCCCTGCTGCCCCCCTTGGCCGCCTTGGCCACCAAATCCGCCAGCCCGTCCTCGCGATCGCCTGCGTTTCGACATGGATGCTCCAATACCCTCCTGGATCAACGAGAAAACGGTCCGGCCTCCGGCCGACCCAGCGTCGCCACCGTCACGGGACGGGGCACCGAATGCGTGTCAAAGAACCCAAATTCCCAGACGGCAAGCCGAACAGCTTATTCCGCTTCGAGATGGATCCTCACAGAATCCCATGAGTTTCGGGCCTCTCTGGGCGGCACCTTGCCAGCCCGCGAAAGACCTGACCAACAAAGCCATCCGGAAGCCAAAAGCCACCCGGAAGCCGTCTGCGCGAAGGTCAGCGAGGAGGGTGATCTCGGCGAGGCCGATTCCCAGAGCCTCGAAGACTCTGTCACCGGACCAACTCCAGCCGGAACCCGCCCCAAGCCATCCGAGACGGAAAAACCGAAAGCTCTGGCCCAGGCGAAGTGTTCCGGATGTCTCCGGGGTGTCTCGCTTGGCAACCAGACCTAAAGAAAGTATCGGGTGCCCGCTCGACCCTGTCAAGGAGGGGAGCCTGGGCGGGAACGGTTCCCTCAAATCCGGCTCATTCCTGCATAAAACCAATTTTGTGTGCGTCAGCCAGAACTTTCTCCGCGATTCCTAGAACCGGTTTGACCGATACACGTGTCAAGGTCGTCGGTCTTCGTCCGGCACCCATTCGGAAAATCCGGTTCCGCATCGAGGTCGCAGCCATGCTCAATGTCTCATGCCCCGCCCGGTTTCTTACCCGCTGGTTCCCGGCATTGCTGCTCCTCGCAGCCGTTGCCCTGGCGACCGTTCCCGGGGCCGCATCCGCAGCCGTCCAGTGGCATGCCGACGTCGACGCGGCCCGGACGGCAGCCCGCGTGAGCGGCAAGCCAGTCTTCGTGCTCTTCGCCGCTGACTGGGACGATCACGCGGCCGCAGCCGTGTTGTCGACAGCCGAGGTCGACGCGGTCATCACGGCCTGCTTCGAGCCGGTTCGGATCGACGTCGACACGCAACCCGAACTGACCCGCGAATTGGGCGTGGACCGCGTGCCCTGTGTCGCTGTGCTGGATGCCAAGGACGGCGTGATCACGAAGTTTGAGTGCCCGGCCACTCCCGCGGAGTTTGTCGCCGCCACGGCCCGAGCCGCGCAGGTGGCGGCGGCGGCGGCCACGGTCCTATCCGCTCCCACCGAATTCGCAGCCGGCCGCGAGGGATCTCCCTTTGGAGACCCGCTCGACCATGCCCTCGAACCGGTCGCCTCGAATGTGACCGAGAAGGTTCGCCAGCTCTCGAGTTTTGCCGATGGCAAGCCGATGCCGCTGCGTGATCCGGAACGGTTCCCCGCCATCGTCCGCGAGCCCGACAACCAAGGGCAACCGGACGCGGGCCCAGCAGCACTGGCTTCTGCCGCGGATACGCCCGCACTCGACCGCACGCCGCCCGCCTGGCCCGCAGAACGGCCGCCGGCCTCCGCATTCACTCAGCCCGAAATCGCCACGGCATCGGCGGCAACTGCGGCAACGACCCTGTCAGACATTGAACCCGCGCCCGCTGCCACCGGCCCGTGGCTTTCCGGGAGCACCACGGCCACCGCCGAGCAGGCCGCCCCCGAGGCGGCGGCCACCGCCTCCGAGGTCACCGCCGACCCCGCGCCAGAATCGTCGTCCTTCATGGCGACGCTCCAGAAGCCATTCACCTCACTTTTCCGTTGGTCCTCGAAGCCCGCCGTCGAGCCGCCCCCGAAGATGCCGGCCGCCCGTCCGCAGTCGCCGGCTCAGGTCGCCGCCTCCGGAGCGGTGCCGGCTGTCGAGGCCCCGGCGGCGGCTCCGGCACCGGTCGCCGACACCCATGGCTCGATGCCGCTCGGCCTCGAGGGCTACTGCCCGGTCAGCGTCGTGGAGCGGGGAGCCTGGGTCGAAGGCCGAGCCCAGTGGGGCGTTCGCCACCGCGGCCGCACCTACCTCTTCGCCGGACCGGAGCAGCAAACGGCCTTTCTCGCGGCCCCCGATCGATTCGCTCCGGCGCTTTCCGGAGACGATCCCGTGCTCGCCTTCGAGTCGGGCACCAGCGAGCCGGGCCGCCGCACCTTCGGCGTGACCTATCAGTCCCGGATGTATCTCTTCGCGTCGCCTGATACCCGGGCCGCGTTCACCGCCGACCCGGCCCGATACACCGCCCGGGTCCAGATCGCCGAGGGCCTCCCGCAGACGGACGCGGCGCGGCGGTTCTAGGTGGAAGGCGGCCGGCTTGCAGGAGCCCCCGACAAAGCCGCTCCAAACAGCCCCTGGCCCATCCAAGCCCCGGGCGCGAGCCCGGGGACTGCGGGCACGAAGCCCACCCCCCCCAACA
>JBBEEF010000185.1:2007-14764 GCA_040880915.1 Pirellulales bacterium | reverse complement strand
AACTGGGGAACTAGGATTCGAACCTAGACTAACTGGTTCAGAGCCAGCCGTGCTACCGTTACACCATTCCCCAATGGGCCGATGAAATCCAAATTTTCTGGCCTCCCTGGAGCGTACCCAACCCACGGGCCGGCGGCAATTGCGGCCCGGTCCCAACGCCGTCTCGCTCCGTCCCGGGGCGGGTGACCATCCCGACAAGGTGCCCTTCCCCGTGGCCGTCCTCGAATTCCAGACCGGAACCCGCAGCGGCGAGCGGCTGGTGCTCGATCCCGGCCGGATTCTCATCGGCCGCCATCCTGACTGCGAGATCGTCCTCGACGTCGCATCGGTGAGCCGACAACACGCGGCCCTCGACGTCACCGCCGGCGGAATCACGATCGAGGACCTGCGGAGCCGCAACGGCACGACGATCAACGACGTGCGGCTGACAACAAAACGCGGGCTCGATAACGGCGACGTCATCTCGATCTGCGGGCAGCGGCTCCTGTTCGACGCCGAAGCGGCCGGCGGGCACTCGTCGGCGGCATTCCTGATCGACTCGAGCTTCGACGGCGACGAGCCGGCACTCGAGGCTTCCGATGCCGTGATTGTGTCACAGATGGCCATCCCGCGGCCCTCCGCGGAGGAGGATCCCGGCCAGCACGCCGCGGCGAAGCTGCGGGCCGTGCTCGGACTCAACCGCGCCATCGGCGCGTCGCTCTCGCTCGGTGAGGTTCTGCCGCGGCTGCTCGACGGCCTGCTCGAGGTCTTCCCGCAGGCCGAGCGGGGCTTCGTGCTCCTGACCCAGCCGCTGACCGGCAAGCTCAAGCTTCGCGCCCGCCGCACGAAGCGGGCCGACGACGGTCCGCCCCGGCTGAGCCGCACGCTCATCGACCGCGTGGCCAGTTCACGGCAGGCGATCCTCTCGGCCGACGCCGCCACCGACACGAGGTTCCGGGCCAACGAGAGCGTGATGGTGGGCTGCATCCGCTCGGTGATGGCCGTGCCGGTGACCACCGGCGACGGCCGGCTGCTCGGCGTGCTCCAGGTCGATTCGCGAGACCTCCGCGACGGTTTCGACGAGGCCGATCTCGACGTGCTCGCCGGCATCGCCAGCCGCGCGGCCCAGGCCGTTGAGCAGGCCCTCGCCCACGATGATCGCGTGGCCCGAGAACAGCTCAACCGCGACCTCGAACTGGCCCAGCGGGTGCAGCAGGGGCTGTTGCCCAGCCGGCCGCCGGAGCTGCCGGGCTACGAAATCTTCGACTTCTACGAGGCAGCCCAGCACGTGGGGGGGGATTTTTTCAGTTACGTGCCGCTGCCGGCAGACCGGCTGGCCTTCGTGCTCGCCGATGTGTCCGGCAAGGGGGTCGCAGCCGCCCTGTTGATGGCGGCCCTCTCGGCCGACGTCCGCTACTGCCTCGCCAGTGAGCCCGACCTGGGCCGGGCCGTCTCCCGCATCAACGAGAATTTCCTTCGCGGGGGCTGGGACGACCGCTTCGCGACGCTCGTCGTGGCCGTGCTCGAGCCGGCGAACCACATGGTCACGATCTGCAACGCCGGACACCTTCCCGTGTTCATGCGGGACGCCGCCGGCGTGCGACGGGTGGGCACCGATCTGGGCGGCCTGCCGCTCGGCATGACCACCGGACACGAGTTCCGCTCCTGCACCGTCGAGATGCCGGCAGGGGCGGCCTTCGTCCTCTGCACCGACGGCGTCACCGAGGCGATGGACCTCGCCGGCCGTTGCTACGGGCTCGAGCGGCTCGAGGCAATCCTGGCCGGCTCGGGGAAGACCGCATCCGAGATCGGTCGCCAGATCCTCACCGACGTGGAGCGACACGCGGCCGGGGCCGGGCGGAGCGACGATGTCTGCCTGGTCTGCGTTCGCCGGCAGGCCGACGCCGAGCCGGCATAGCCTGCCCAGAATCCGGTTTCGGTCCCGGCCGTCGGTCACGTGAAGCCGACGCCGGCCGCCGCCGATACCACACATGGCGGGACGTGTCCGCGTTCTGCGGGATCAATGGGGAGGTCACGATGGGCTTTTTCCAGTGGGTGCGTGAAGGCGTGCGGGAGGCGGTCGTGCTGGGGTTTGTCGACGCCGTCGAAGACGTCGGGACCCGCAGCCGCGAGGAGGATTTCGGGGCCACGCTCGCCCAGTCACTCCGGGAGCGGCTGGCCGTCAAGTCGGAGCCGACCGTGATTGACTCGGCCGCTACGGCCAAGGGGCGGCGGCGTCTTGGCCGTTCGCTCGATTCGATGCAGAAGGTAGCCTGAGCCAGGTCAGCCCTGCTCGTCGGGCGGAATGGGGAGGCTGACCTCGACAGTCGTCCCCCGCCCGGGCGTGGAGTCGATCCGCGGCGTGCCGCCGAAGAGTCGTGATCGTTGGCGGATGCCCTCGAGCCCGAACCGGTCCTCGGGAACCGTCGCCGGCTCGAACCCGCGGCCATCGTCGACCACCCGGATCCGCACGGCGTCTCCGGTGCGGGCCACCTCCACCGTCACGCGTTCGGCGGCCGCGTGCTTGCGGACATTTGAGAGCGACTCCTGCACGATCCGGAAGATCGTCGTCTCGAGCGCGGGGGGCAGCCTCGGCCCGGGGAGCGTGTGGTGAAAGGCCACATCCGGCACCTCGGCCCGCGTGTCGACCACGAGCGATTCGATCGCCTCGACGATGCCCAGCTCGTCGAGCGCCGGCGGCCGTAGCCCCCCGATCAGCCGCCGGGACTCGCCGGCGGCCGCCTGGAGGAGCCGCATGCCCTCCTGCAATTCGTCGCAGCCCGCGTGGTCGCCAAGCGCCGCCTCCCAGGCCTGGAGGTGCATCATGGCGCCGGCGAGATACTGGGCCAGGCCATCGTGGATCTCGTACGAAACGAGCTGCCGCTCCCGCTCCTGGATCTCGAGCAGCCGGCGGAGCAGGTTCCGCTCCCGCGCCAGGTTCCGTTCAGTTGTCTTGAGCGAGAGGATGTTTTCGCAGCAGGCCATCACCGCCGCGATCCGGCCGCCAACCACGACCGGCCCCACCCGGATCGCGAAATAATTGAGCTCGCCGGCCGGCGTCCGCACCGTCACCTCGAGCGACCGCTCCTCGCCGCTCGCCAGGACGTCGCGGATCGTCTGCTCCACCGCCGCGGCCGATTCCGGCACCGCGAGGTCAAGGACGCTGCGGCCGACCACGTCGTCGACCGACCAGCCTTCGTCGAAGCGATTGCAGAACCGGAGCGTGCCCGCGGGATCGACCACGATGATCGCGTCGCCTGAGATTCGGCAGACAGCCTCCCAGAGGGCATGTTCGTCGAATCCGGCCACCTGTGGCTCCGGCCCGGTCGGCCGCTGCTCGATCGTTGGATCCATGGCGGCTCCCTCAGGCCTGCTTGGGCCGGGGGATGCGGCCGGCCGGCCCGCTGCCCGCCCGCCGACTCTTGCCCCGGCCCCGCGGGCCGGCGGCTCGACCCCGCCCGTCCCGCAGGGCGGCAATCTCATCGCGGATCCGGGCGGCCCGCTCGAAGTCGAGGCCGGCGGCGGCCTCCATCATGTCGGCCTCGAGTTGCTCGACCAGTTCGCCCTGCCGGCGTTGGCTCTCTTCCCCCTGCCCAACCGCCTCGAAGGCCACGGCCCGCGAGACCGCCTCCGCCTCGATGCCGGCCCGGATCTCCTTGCGGACCGTCTCCGGAGTGATCCCGTGTTGGCGGTTGTACTCCTCCTGGATCGCCCGCCGCCGCTGCGTCTCGTCGATCGCCTGTTGCATCGAGTCGGTGACGGTATCGGCGTACAGGATCACCCGGGCGTCCACGTTTCGTGCCGAGCGGCCGATCGTCTGCATGAGCGAGGTTTCACTCCGCAGAAAGCCCTCCTTGTCGGCGTCGAGGATCGCCACGAGCGACACCTCCGGCAGATCGAGCCCCTCCCGCAGCAGGTTCACGCCCACAAGCACGTCAATCTTTCCCAGCCGCAGGTCGCGGAGCAGTTCGACCCGCTCGAAGGCGTCGAGCTCGCTGTGGAGCCAGCGGCAGCGAACCTTCCGCTCCTGGAAGTACGTGGAGAGGTCCTCGGCAAGCTTCTTCGTGAGCGTGGTAACAAGCACCCGCTGGCCAGCCGCCACCACTCGGTCGATCTCCCCGGAGAGGTGCACCACCTGCTGCTTGGCCGGCACGATCTCGATCACCGGGTCGAGCAGCCCCGTCGGCCGGATCACCTGCTCCACCACCTCGCCGCCGGTGCGGACCAGCTCCCATGGGCCGGGCGTGGCCGACACGAACACCGTTTGCGAGAGCCGCTTTTCCCATTCGTCGAACATCAATGGCCGGTTGTCGAGAGCGCTTGGGAGACGGAAGCCGTGGTCCACGAGCGTCAGCTTCCGGCTTCGGTCGCCGGCATACATCCCGCGAACCTGCGGCACGGTCACGTGCGATTCGTCGACGAAGAACAGGAAGTCGTCGGGGAAGTAGTTGAAGAGCGTCGTCGGCGTGCTGCCGGCGGCCCGGCCCGACAGGGGCCGCGAGTAGTTTTCGATGCCGGGGCAGAAGCCGGCCTCGAGCAGCATCTCGATGTCGAACCGGGTGCGGGCGTTCAACCGCTGCGCTTCGAGCAGCTTGCCCTGGCTCTTGAGCTCCTCGAGCCGTCCCTCGAGCTCGGCTCGGATCGTGCCCACCGCCGCCCGCACGCGGTCCTCGGGCATGACGAAGTGCCGGGCCGGATAGAAATAGACCTCGTCCTTGCGGGCCGCCACCTCGCCGCTCGTGGGGTGGATGACGGCGATCGACTCGACCGCGTCTCCCCAGAACTCGACCCTGACCGCCAACTCATCGTATGGCGGCCAGATGTCGATCGAGTCGCCGCGGACGCGAAACCGTCCCCGCTCGAGGGCCATGTCGCCCCGCTCGTAATGAACCGCGACGAGCTTCTCGAGCAGTTGGTCACGGGAGAGCGTGAGCCCCGTCGCCAGGCGGACCACCATCGCCCGGTAGTCGTCAGGCGAACCGAGGCCGTAGATGCAGGACACGCTCGCCACCACGACCACGTCGCGGCGGCTCACCAGGGCACTGGTCGCCGCGAGCCGGAGCCGGTCGATCTCCTTGTTGATCGCCGCGTCCTTCTCGATGTAGATGTCTCGCTGCGGGATGTAGGCCTCAGGCTGGTAGTAGTCGTAGTAGCTGACGAAATAGTGGACGGCGTTGCGAGGAAAGAAGTCGCGAAACTCGGCATACAACTGGGCGGCGAGCGTCTTGTTGTGAGAGAGCACGAGCGTGGGCCGGCCGACGCGGGCGATCACGTTGGCCATGGTGAATGTCTTGCCCGAACCGGTCACCCCCATGAGCACCTGGGTGGGCCGCTCTTCGGTGATCCCGCGGACGAGCGCTTCGATCGCGGCGGGCTGGTCACCCGCCGGCTCGTAGGGGGCCACGAGCTCGAACACGCCCGGCTGGAGTACGGGGGCGGTGCTCATGGCGACTCCTGCCGCGACCGAATCGGCCGGAGGTGCGGGCGAAGCCCCTCGAGCGTGACCGGGCCGATGCCGGCGACGGCGAGGAGATCCTCGTGGCTGGCGAACGGGCCGTGGGTGCGGCGATGGTCGACGATGCGTTGGGCCATGGCGGGCCCGAGGCCGGGCAGTTGGGAGAGTTCGGGAACGCCGGCGGCGTTGATGTTGACGGTATAGCCCACCGGGATCACGGGCGCTGTGTCGTAGGAGACAAGGCCGCCGGTCAGCCCGCCCGACACCACAAACCATGCCCCCGCCGCGACGAGCCCGATCGCCACAAAGGCCGCGATCAGCGGCTGGCTGCCGGACGGGACCAGCGGGGCCTGAGGATCGGAGGTCGTCATCGGAAGAGCCTTTGAGTCGCCGCCGCCCGGCCCAGTTATGATACGGGCGATCCTAGGGCCCGTCGCCCTCCTCTGTCCGCTTCACGCTTCCCCTGGCAAGATGGCCGCTCCCGAGACCACCCAACGCGATGTCGCCTCGGGGGCCGGCTTTCGCCAACTCGCCTGGGACGACCACCTCTCCCGGCACGTCGCGGCCCTGGCACCAGGCTGGTTGATCGAGGAATTTGGCCACGAGTGCGACTGGACGAGCGTGGGGCTCGTGGCTCCCGACGCCATGAGCAGCCTCGCGGTCGTGGCCCGCCGGGATGGCGTGATCGCCGGCCTCCCGGCGGCGGCCGTCGTGGCGGCGGCTGTTGATCCCAGACTCGTCTTCGAGCCGCTGGCCCCCGACGGGGCGGCCGTGGCCGCAGGACAAACGGTGGCCACCCTCACCGGCTCCACGCGAAGCGTTCTGGCGGCCGAGCGGGTGGTGCTCAATCTCCTGGGCAGGCTCTCGGGCATCGCCACCGCCACCCGGCGGCTCGTCGACGCGGTGGCCGGCACCCGCTGCCGCGTGTACGACACCCGGAAGACCGTGCCAGGCTGGCGGTTGCTCGACAAATACGCCACGCGGGCTGGGGGCGGCTGGAACCACCGCCTCGGCCTCTACGACGCGGTGCTCATCAAAGACAACCACCTGGCAGCGGTTGCCGCCGCGGGCATCGAGCCGGCCGCTGCGGTGCTGCGGGCCCGCGAGTTTGTCACCAAGACCTTTCCGCCGGAGCGGGCCGCCGCGATGGTGGTGGAAATCGAGATCGACTCGATCGCCAGCCTCGAGCCGGTGCTCGCGGCGCGGCCCGACATCGTGCTGCTCGACAACATGCAGACCGACGAACTAGCCGCCTGCGTAGCGGTGCGGAATCGCATGGCTCCCGAGGTAGTCCTCGAGGCCTCGGGGGGCATCCGGCCGGAGACAGTGGCCGCGATCGCCCGCACCGGAGTTGACCGGGTGAGCACTGGCTGGCCGACACACGACGCCCCCTGGCTCGACGTGGCACTTGATTGGCCGTAAGAGCTGGCTGTAAGAGCTGGCCCCAGAAACATCGCCAGCTGGGAGGAGTGTGGCGTGAGGTCACACGCCGAGCAAACGATTCCGCTTCGTGCGCCGCTCGGCCCGGAGTCGGGCCCGCCGGCGGGTCTCGCTGGGCTTCTCGAAAAACTCCCGCTTCCGCATTTCCTTCTTGATGCCACTTCGCTCTACGAGCTTCCGAAACCGGCGAACCGCCTCCTGAATGCTTTCCCGTTCCCGAACCGTCAGCTTAACCATGCGTGCTCCGAAAGACTCCGAGTAAACGATGCCCGCTCCGCGGTCCGACCCACTACTGGGGTCGGCTGGTTCGCGATGCGCAGCTTTCAGGATATCGGCTCGTGCCGGCCACGTCCACAGAGGCCGATCGAGCCGCCCGCAGATTCAAACTCCGCCACCGGTGACCCATAAAAGCCCCGGGCGCGAGCCCGGGGACTGCGGGACCAAATGCCACCCCGCTCTCCACCTTGCCCTCTCGCCACCCCGCCCGTGCTGCCCCAGATAGA
This sequence comes from Pirellulales bacterium, assembly GCA_040880915.1. Classification (GTDB taxonomy): domain Bacteria; phylum Planctomycetota; class Planctomycetia; order Pirellulales; family UBA1268; genus QWPN01. Next base: position 7,387 of record JBBEEF010000185.1, on the reverse strand, counting down.
TGACAACGCTTGAGCCTGGCGCTTGTCCAATTGGTCCGCTCAGTCACAGTCCCCCAGCTCGCGCTGGGGGCTTTTATGTCGCACATGCCGTACCGAACAGGGGCGGCATCCTCACCTGCGTTCGCTTGGAAGCCCGGCGAGATAGCACGGGCAACCGGTGACCCATAAAAGCCCCGGGCGCGAGCCCGGGGACTGCGGGACCAAATGCCACCCCGCTCTCCATGCCACCCCGCCCACTCTAACGATCCCTAGCCCTTGGCCCGCGCCACTTTTCGGCGCTCGTGCTCGGAGAGGAGGATCTTCCGCAGTCGAATCGCCGCCGGCGTCACCTCGACCAGCTCGTCATCCTCGATGTACTCAAGCGCCTCCTCGAGCGACATCCGCCGCGGTGGCTTGAGGAGAATGTTGCGGTCGCTACCGCTGGCTCGCATGTTCGTGAGCTTCTTCTCCTTCGTGGGATTGACCGTCATGTCGTCGCCGCGGGCGTTCTCGCCGCAGATCATTCCCTCGTAGACCTCGTCGCCGGGCTCGATGAAGAGATCCGCCCGCTCCTGAAGACCGTCGAGCCCGAAGGCCACCGCCTTGCCGGGCACCATCGACACGAGCACGCCATTGGCCCGACCGGTCACCTCCCCTTCCATCTCCCGCCAGGCCTCGAAGCGATGGTGCATGATGGCGGTGCCCTGGGTTGCGTTGAGCACCCGCGTCCGCAGCCCGATCAGGCCGCGGGCTGGGATCGAGAACGTGGTGTGGGCGAACTCGCCCCGCGAACCCATGTGCTTGAGCTGGCCCCGGCGGGAACCGGTGAGCTCCATGACCGGCCCCAGCTTGTCGTGAGGCACCTCGACCACCAGCGTCTCGAAGGGCTCGAGCGTCGTGCCCTCTTCCTTCCTCAGGATCACCCTTGGCTTGCCCACGGAGATCTCGAAGCCCTCCCGCCGCATGGTCTCGATCAGAACCGAAAGGTGGAGCAGGCCGCGGCCGGAGACGGAGAACTGCTCGGTGCCCGCGATCGGCTCGACCCGCAGGGCAACGTTCTTTTCCAGCTCCTTGTCCAGCCGGTCGCGAAGGTGGCGGGTGGTCAGGAACTTGCCCGACCTGCCGACCAAAGGCGAGGTGTTGATGCCAAACACCATCGAAAGGGTCGGCTCGTCTACCGTCAGTCGGGGCAGCGGTCGGGGGTCGGCGGCGTCGCAGATGGTGTCGCCGATCTCGACGTCTTCGATCCCGCTCACTGCGGCGATGTCGCCGGCGGTGGCCTCCTCAACATCCACGCGGCCAAGCTTGTCGAATGACTGCACGCCCACGAGCTTCGCCGGCAGGAGTGTTCCGGCCGCAGTGGAGCGAACAATGGGCGAACCCTTGGTGAGCGTGCCCGACTCGATCCGCCCGATCGCGATCCGGCCCACGTAATCGGACCAGCCGAGCGTTGTCACGAGCATCCGCAGGGGGGCCGACGGATCGACAACCGGCCCCGGGATCTTCTCGAGGACAAGATTGAGGAGCGGTTCCAACGTCCCCTCGCGAACGGCCGGGTCGTGCGACGCGTAGCCGCCCCGGCTCGAAGCGTAGACGAAGGGGAAGTCGGCCAGTTCGTCGTCGGCGCCGAGTTCGAGAAACAGCCCCAGGATCTCGTCGAGCACTTCCAATGGACGGGCGTCGGGCCGGTCGATCTTGTTGACCACCACCACGGGCCGTAGCCGGCACTCGAGCGCCTTCGCGAGGACGAACCGCGTCTGGGGCATCGGCCCTTCGGCCGCATCCACGAGCACGAGGGCCCCGTCGGCCATCCGCAACACCCGCTCCACCTCGCCGCCGAAGTCGGCGTGGCCGGGAGTGTCCATGATGTTGATCTTGGTTCCTTTCCACTCCACGGCGATGTTCTTGGCGAGGATCGTGATGCCCCGCTCTTTCTCGAGGTCGTTTGAGTCGAGGATCCGTTCGCCGGTGAGTTGGCTGGCACGGTACTGCCCGCTCTGCCGCAGCAGGCAGTCGACGAGCGTGGTCTTGCCGTGGTCGACGTGGGCGATGATCGCCACGTTGCGAATGTCGTTACGGCGCACCCCGGCGGAGGCGGGGGTGGAGAATGCGGGCGCAGGGGCGGGGGTCATGCTGGGAGCCCGTTGGATGACGGGCGATAAGGAGGGAGGGCAAACCGGCGGAAACACAAAGCCGCAAGCAGAACCCGGAGAGAAGAGTATCCCATGGGCGAGCGAATTTGCCTACCCGAAGGAATGGAGACGATGGGGATCGAACCCACAACCCCCGCCTTGCAAAGGCGGTGCTCTCCCAATTGAGCTACGTCCCCGAGAAGAACTTATTTAGAAGATCTTATTTTCTGCGGCCGTCACGATCGCCGGCAGACAGTCCTCAATAGTGCGCGCGCCAAGATTCGAACTTGGGACCTCTACCTTATCAGGGTAGCGCTCTAACCAACTGAGCTACGCGCGCGGCACGACGGCGAGATCGCCCGCTCAAGCAGTCTAGGCCGCGACTGCCCGAGCTTCAAAGGGGTGCCCGGGCCGTGCGGGAAAGCGGAACGAACCGAGCCCAACCCGGCCGGCCGGAGCCGCCCCACGCCCACCGGCGGGAGGTTAGTGAGGCCACCGGCGGGAGGTTGGCGCTGGCGCCGGGGCTCGTTCCGGATAGGTTTTTTGGATTGTCCCCGCCTTGTGCCGGAAGGAGTCGCCGTCGCCATGCCAATACCCGTGTTCAAGCTGGTCAAGTCTTACAGCCCGCGGTGCCTCGCTGCGGTCGTGGCCGCGCTCGCTGTTGTGGCCGTGGCACGCGGGGCCGCCCCAACGGCCGAAGAAGCTCTCAAGCTCGAACCGCGGCAGAAGGGGGCAGAGTTTGACCGGCCCGGTCCGGACGACGTGCGGGCTGCGGCGATCAAGCAGGAGAAGTTCGACGGCGTCGATGCTCTCGTTGTTCGCGGCCCCGACGGCCGCATCTTCCGAGCCTTCGCCGACACCAACGGTGACCGGGTCGTCGACCGCTGGAGCTTCTTCAAGGACGGGCTCGAGGTGTTTCGTGAGATGGCCACCAATCCCAAGGAAACAAAGGCCAACGAGGCCCGGTGGCTCAACTCGGGAGGTAGCCGCTGGGGCGTCGACAGCAACGCGGACGGCACGCTTGACGCCTGGAAGACGATCTCCGCCGAAGAGGCAACCGCCGAGATTGTCAATGCCCTGCGAGACCGCGATCCGGCTGCGTTTGTCCGCCTCCTGCCCACGAAGATCGAGCTTGAGTCGGCCGGGTTCACGGGGCCGCGGCTCGACGAACTCCTCGGCCGCGTCACAGCGGCCCGCGAGCAGTTTGCCAAGCTGGCCGCATCCCAGAAGAAGATCGGGCCCCAGGCCACGTGGGCGAGCATGCTCACGCCGCAGTCGCCGGGAGTGCTGCCGGCAGGCTCGCCCGGCGTTGTTCAAGACATCACGGCCTATGACAACATCGTGGTGCTCGCCGAGGATGGCGGCAGGGGCGTGCAGGTGGTCGTGGGCTCGCTCGTTCGCTGCGGCGACGCCTGGCGTCCGCTCGACGCCCCCCAGCTTGCCGGCGACGACGGCCGGCTCGCCGACATGCCGGCGTTCTTCGCCCCCGCCCAGGGCGGTCCTACGGCCGGCCCCGCGGTGGCTGCCGCCGACGAGCAGATCCGTCCCCTGCTCACCAAGCTCCGCGAGATCGACACCGCGATGGCCGGCGCCGGCGGAAACGTCGCCGCTCGCCGCAAGCTGGCCGGCCAGCACGTGCTGCTGCTCGAGGAGGTGGTGGCCGCGACGGCCGGTACCGACCGCGAGTTTTGGACGCGGCAGCTCGTGGAGACCGTGGCCGCCTATGTGCAGGAGGGACTCCTGCCCGACGGTCTCGCCCTGCTCGAGAAGCTCGGCGAAGAGGCCGGTGATAACGACGAACTCGCAGCATTCGTTTCGTTCCGCGTGATTCAGGCCCGGTATGCAGCCGGCATGGACAAGCCCGGCGCCGACTTCGAGAGGCTCCAAGACGCCTGGTTCGCCGACCTCGCGATATTTGTCGATGCCCACCCGACCGCCTCGGAATCGGCCGAAGCGATGTTGCAGTTGGCCTTCCGTGACGAATTCAGCGGCCGCGACGAGGATGCGATCGACCGGTACACGGCGATCACCACGGCGTTTCCCGGCACGCCCCACGCCCGCAAAGCTGCCGGCGCCGTCCGGAGGCTCGGGACCGTCGGCAAGCCGTTGGATCTCGCCGGCAAGGGCTTGGACGGCAAGGATGTCTCGGCCGCGGCCTTCAAGGGGGGCCCGGTGCTCGTCCACTTCTGGTCGACCGATTGCGAGCCCTGCAAGGTGGATCTCGCCCAGATTCGGGAGCTTCAGGCCAAGTACGGGCCGCGGAAGTTTGCCTGCATCGGCGTGGCCCTCGACAGTGACCGGGCTCGCCTGGCGGCGTTTCTCCGGGAGAAGCCGCTTCCCTGGCCGCAACTGCATGAGGATGGAGGTCTCGACAGCCGGCTGGCGGAGTCGTTCGGCATCCTCGCGCTGCCGACCATGATCCTCCTGAACGCCGACGGCAACGTTGTCGATCGCAACGTCTCAATCACGGAACTCGAGCGGAAACTCACAGCACTCCTCGAGGAGAAGTGAGCGCTCGGGGCTGTGCTCGTCGGGCAGGCTGACGGGGCAGGCTGACGGGGCAAGCTGACAGCGCGGGCTGGCCGGGCAGGATGGAGAGGACGCGGCGGGGGAGTTGGCTTTGCGGCGTTGGCCGACGGTCATTATCGTCCGGCCTCGATTCCCTTCGCCCGGGCCCCGGCTCGGATCATCCTGCTCGTCCTGCTCGTCATGCTCATCCTGTCCTGCTCGTCCTATGGATCAGCCCATGCTGCCGCTTGCCATCGCCGTGAGCCCGGTTTTCTGCGCCCTCGGTGCGGTCCAGGTCCTCGGCGTCGTGGCCGCCGGGGTGGCCCGGCTCACCGAGGGAACCCGCCATGAATCAGGCGGGCAGTGGCTCTGTCTCGTGGCGCTTGGCATCATGGGGAGTGTCTGCGGAGTTGCGATCCAGTTCAGCCCCGATGCGGCGGCGGCGGCGGCCGGAACCCTCGCGCTCATGACCATGATCTCGGTGGCTGATTTCTCGCGACCGCGGTAGCGTGCGACGGCCCCGCGGCCCGCCCAGCCTGCCCCGCCGAACGCTGCTCCCGGCACAACCGGAAAAAAACTCCCCTTCGGCACGACCCTGTGCCGATGACACCGGGGCAGGGAAATCGGCGGCCCCGAGAACCGTCGGATTCGGTCGCCATTCCCGCTCCACAAGCGGGTTGTGGCAGCACGCGAAGCCTGGGTCGGTTCACGCGATCGAATCTCACGCGATCGAATCTCACGCGATCGAATCTCACACGATC
>JBBEEF010000185.1:0-1907 GCA_040880915.1 Pirellulales bacterium | reverse complement strand
TCACGCGATCGAATCTCACGCGATCGAATCTCACGCGATCGAATCTCACACGATCGAATCAAGGAGTGACGCATGTCCATTTCGAGAACAGCCTTCCTGCTGGCCGTCGTGGCCTCGGCCTGCCTGGCGACACCGGGACGGGCCGACGACCTCGCGACGACGGTCGCCGGCCACCTCCGTGATTCCGGGGCCCTGAGCGGCTACCGGGTGAACGTGAAGAGCAAGTCCGGCACTGTCTGGCTCGAGGGCCGCGTGGCCGATCAGCAGCAACTCGCCGCCGCCGTCGGCATCGCGGAGGCGACACCGGGAGTGGAGCGGGTCGTGAACCGGCTCGCGATCGACTCGGCCGGGCCGGGTGCCGGATCCCGCGGGTTCGGAATGCCGTCGTCCACCTGGGGCATGGCCGGGATGCAGCCGCCCGCGGCGAGGCCCGAGCCCGTGACGATCGCCCCTCCGACCGCTCCGTCGGCTGTCAGTAATCCGCTGGCCGCCGTCTCGGGCCTGTTCTTCGCCGGCGGCAGCAGGGCAACGGCGGAGTCGGCCAGCCGCGTCCAACTCACCCAGGCGACCCAGCCAGTGGGGCGGATGAACCAGGCGGCCACCGCGAACGCCCGCCCCATGGCCCAGCCCCGCCAAGCTCCGGGGCGTGCCGGCCAGCGAACCGCAATGCGAACGTCCGCAAACATGGGGGGGCCGATGACCCTCCCGGCGCCAGGCGGCTACGACGGCCCGGTCGTTGACGGGCAGATGATGCCGGGCTCCATGCAATACAGCGACGGGCCTGGCCCCGGCATGGCCGACGGTGGCTACGCGGGTGGCCCAGGGATGCCGGGGCCGGGAGGAATGCCGGGGATGGGCGGAATGCCCGGGATGGGCGGCCCGATGCCGATGGCTGGCACCGGCGTCGGCATGCCTCCGGTCCCGATGCGGGCTGACGGCCCCAACATGCCCAACTACGCCTGGCCTAGCTACGCGGCCTCTCCCAACTACGCCGCACTTCAGTATCCCACCCAGTATTCGCCGACCGCGTGGCCCTACATCGGCCCGTTCTATCCCTACCCGCAGGTGCCGCTCGGCTGGCGGCGGGTGTCGCTCGAGTGGGACGACGGCTGGTGGTACATCGACTTCGACGACCGCCACACGCACAGCCACCACCGCTAGGCCTGGGTGTTCTGCACACGACACACGACTTACCGCCCTTCCGGAAGCCCCGGGAGGGCGGTCTCGTTTTTGGCCCCCCGGCCCCGGGTCCGTCGGCCGCACAACCGGAAAAATCCGCAAGTTTTGCCCCGCTGCTGATCGATACAACCGGAAGAGTCGGTCCGACTCGGTCGCCCCAGGAGTGGAGTCATGACGTCCCACACGCGGTTCCTGATCACGGCCCTCGTTCTGGGCGTGGCCGCCTCCTCCCAGACCGGCTGCTTCTGGCTCACGTCGCAGGGACCGAATATCGGCCCGCTCGCGATCCCGATTCCCGTGCCCACCTACCTGCAGAAGTCGAAGGAAGACAGGTTCTGGAACTACGAGCGCTACGAGCGGGCGCCGGTGCTCGGGCCGATCCTGCCCGGCGGTCCGTGCGAGGCCCTCGACGAGCCCAGCGACGACGAGGTGATGCGGGCCCTCGAGAAGGCCCGGCCCGTCCAGGGTAACTGGCCGTTCCTCTACGAGATCCAGCGGAACCACGTGCGAATCACGAAGTGCAAGATCTCCGACTACATCGATCCGCCGCGGCATCTGCCGCTGGTGGGCCCAGTGCAGGTGCACCACGCCCACTACAAGTGCACGGTCTACTTCCAGGAGGTGACGCGGGTCGGCTGGCCGGTGCCACACACGCTCGTGGACGAAGACGTCCAGGAAGTGGTCTACATCGACCACGACCACATGCACATGGTGGGCGACGTCGACAC
>JBBEEF010000184.1:10215-14823 GCA_040880915.1 Pirellulales bacterium | reverse complement strand
GTCCCCCGGCTAGCGCCGGGGGCTTTTATGGCCGCAGGCCAAGCCGGAGCCGACGCTGGGTCGGCAGCCCCTCACAATAATCACACACAACTCACAAAAAAATCTCGGACAGACCTTTTCCTCATCAAAGTTGGTCTTGCCGAAGCTGCTGTTTCCCGGGATTCTTCCAAGTAACCCGGATGTTTTCCGCATGACCACGCCCCGTTCCATCGTCGTCGTCAAGCTCTCCGCGATCGGTGACGTCCTCCATGGCGTGCCGGTGGCGGTGGCCCTCAAGCGGGCTTTCCCTGACGCCCGGATCGGCTGGGCCGTCGAGGGCCGCGCCGCCGACGTGCTCGCCGGCCATTCGGCCATCGACCACCTCTTCCGCCTGCCCCGCGGCTGGCTCAAGTCGCCGGCCGCCGTAATCTCCCTGCGGCAGCAGCTGCGGGCGTTTGCCCCGGACGTCACGATCGATCTCCAGGGCCTGCTCAAAAGCGGTGTCGCCACCTGGCTCTCCGGCGCCCGGATGCGGATCGGGTTCGCTCGACCGGTCGCCCGAGAGCGGTCATGGCTGGCCTCTACGAATCGCGTCCGGCCGGTGGCCACGCACGTCGTCGAACGGAACTGTGACCTGCTCGTGCCACTGGGCATCCGCGAGACCCATCCCGTGTTCGAGATGCCCCGCTGGCCGGTGAGTCGCGAGCGTGTGCGGCAGTGGCTCTCAGGACTGGGCCTTTCCGAACCGCTGGTGGTCATCAATCCGGGTGCGGGCTGGGCGAGCAAGCTCTGGTGTCCCGGGCGGTTCGCGGCGGTGGCCCGTGGGCTCAAGCGCCGCTCCGGGCTCCGCTCGATCGTGGTCTGGGGGGGCAACGCCGAACGGGCAGCGGCAGAACGGATCGTCGCCGAGTCGGCCGGGGCCGCCGTGATCGCACCCGACACAAGCCTCCAGGATCTCGGCGAGCTCTGCCGCGTTGCCCGCCTCATGATCTCGAGCGACACCGGCCCGCTCCATCTGGCGGCAGCCGTGGGCACCCCGTGCGTCGGTCTCTTCGGCCCCGTGCCGGCGGCCCGCAACGGCCCCTACGGACCGCAGCATGTCTGCGTGGAGCCGCCGCCCGAGGCTCGGCCGGCCTGGGATGACCGCAAGACCGATTCCGCCTCGATGGCCGCGATCGAAGTCGAGCGTGTTGTGGCGGCGGCCGAGTCGCTCCTGCTCCGAGCACACGCGGCGGCATAGCAGAGCCCGAGCCACGCTGCCGCGTCGAAAGCCCTGTGCCGTGGCGGGCTTTTCCCCCGGACAACACTCTGGCGATATGCTAGAGATCATGGCCCGCCCGCCCCGCAATCCGTTCTACGCCATCCTCGGGATCGTGGGCTTCGCCTTCACGATCACGGCAGCCGCCTACTGCGTGTCGGAGCTGCGGGGGGTACGACCTGAGACAAGTGCCAGCCACGGCGAGCACGCGCTCGATCGGCTCATGGATCTCCACGGCACCACTCTCCTCACGGCCGAACTCATGGTGCTGGCGATCGCCACGGTCGGTGCCGTCTGGATCGACCACGTTGCCGGTGAAAAAATCCGCCGTGAGAGGGAAGCAGCCCGGGTGCCAGGCCCGGCCGACACCACCTCCGGGACCGACGAGCCGTGACCGTCTCGGTCGCCGCCCAGGTCGCCGGGCTGCGGGGTGAGATCCGCCGCCACGACCGGCTCTATTACGTGGCGGCCGCGCCCGAGATCGCCGACCGCGACTACGACCAGCTCGTGGACGAACTCCGCGAGCTCGAGACCCGCCATCCCGAGCTGGTCACACCCGACAGCCCCACGCAGCGGATCGGCGACGAGCCCGTGGAAGGTCTGCGGCCGGTGCGGCACAGCGTGCCGATGATGTCGATCGACAACACCTACGGCGTAGACGACCTCGAGGCCTGGGGGCGGCGGGTCGAGAAACTGCTCGCCGACGCCGGCGATGAGCGGCCGCCCGAATGGGTGCTCGAGCTCAAGATCGACGGCGTGGCAGTGTCGCTCACCTACGAGGCTGGCCGGCTTGTGCTCGGAGCCACCCGGGGCAACGGCGTTACCGGAGATAACATCACCCACAATGTCCGCACGATCCACGGCGTGCCGCTCCTGCTCGATCTCGCCGCCCCGCCGCCGCTGGTCGAGGTCCGCGGCGAGATTTACATGACCAATTCCGATCTCGTCGCCCTCAACGAGCGGCAGGCGGCGGCGGGGCTGGCTCCGTTCGCCAACACGCGGAACGTGGCGGCGGGCAGCATCCGGCTGCTCGACCCGCGGGAGTGCGCCGCCCGGCCGCTGAAATTCCTCTGCCACGGCCTGGGAAACGCCACGGGGTTGGGAATCGGTTCGCTGGGGGAGCTGTTTGGCTGGGCCGGGGCGGCCGGGCTGCCGGTGGCCCCGCACACAAAACTCTTCGCGTCGCTCGACGCCTTGATCGAGCGGGGCACGGAACTCATCGAGGAGCTCCACGACCTCGACTTCGAGGTGGACGGCTTCGTCGTCAAGGTAAATGACTTCGCCCAGCAGCAGCTGCTCGGGAGCACGGCCAAGAGCCCCCGCTGGGCAATCGCCTGGAAGTTCGAGAAGTTCGAGGCCACAACAACGCTTGCGGAGATCCGAGTTCAGGTGGGCCGCGGCGGCACGGTCACGCCTGTGGCCGACCTCGAGCCGGTGGAGCTCGCCGGCACGATCGTTCGCCGGGCGAGCCTCCACAATGCCGACGAGGTGGCCCGCAAAGACGTGCGGATCGGCGACGTGCTCGTCGTCGAGAAGGCTGGCAAGGTGATCCCCCATGTTGTCCGCGTGGAGAAACACCTGCGGAAGAAGCGGCTGCCGGTCTGGAAGCCACCGACCGAATGCCCCGAGTGCGCGACGCCGCTCGTCAAGGATCCCGCCGGCGTCTTCATCCGCTGCCCCAACATCGACTGCCCGGCGCGGTGCCGGGAGCGGATCCGGTTCTTTGCCTCGCGGGGGGCGCTCGACATCGAGGGGCTCGGCGACAAGCTCGTCGAGCAGCTCGTGGCGACGGGGCTCGTGAAGCACTACGCCGACCTCTACTCGCTTGAGCCGGCGCAGCTCGAGCCCCTCGAGCGGATGGGGAAGAAGTCGGCCGCCGCACTCGTCGCCGAGATCGCCAAGAGCAAGGACCGCGGGCTTGTCCGCGTGCTCAACGCCCTCGGGATCCGGCACGTCGGCCCCCGAGTGGCAACGCTCCTCGCAGGTCGGTTCCCCACGGTCGACGAGCTCACCGCGGCGTCCGAGGAGGAACTGGCAGCAGTCCCCGAGATTGGTCCGGCGATCGCGGCGAGTGTCTATGAGTGGCTGGCGAGCGACTCGGGCCGGCACACAATCGCTGGTCTGCGGCAGGCGGGTGTCAGGCTCGACGTCCCGGAATCAGAGCGGGTCGCCGCGGGTCCGCTCAGCGGCAAGACGCTTGTCGTAACCGGGTCGCTCGAGCGGTTTACGAGGCAGCAGGCCGAGGAGGCAATTCGCCGGGCTGGCGGCCGGGCCTCCGGTAGCATCTCCAAGAAGACCGACTACCTCGTGGCCGGAGCGGAGGCGGGCAGCAAGCTCGACAAGGCGACCAAGCTCGGTGTCGTGGTCATCGACGAGGCCGCCTTCGAGAAACTCCTCGGCCGCGGCTAATTGTCTGCGCTCGGCAGGCCCGCAGCCACGGGAGTTGCCCGGCCGAGAGCCCAGGGCACGCCGAAGATCGCCATGGCCAGTCCCCAGAAGGGCTCGCCCGCCAGGACTCCGATCAGCGGCCAGGCAACGAGGCCCACCCGGCAAACGATCTGCCGCGACGCGTCGAACCACAGCCCCACTAAATACAGGATCTCGAAAGCCACGACCCCGTGGGTCACGAGGTTGACCAGATACTCCGAGCGGCGATAGAGCCCCGTGAGAACGACCACCGGCGGTTCGGCGGCGGCTGCCAGCCACCAGGCAGCGGTTCCGTTCCACCATATGTCACCCTTGAGCTGGGCGAGAACGACGCCCACGGTGATCGCCGCCGCATGCACCCGCAGCAGGCCCAACGACGTGCGGGCCCAGGGGGAGGGTGGCGGCGGCGGCAGGCCTCGGCGGTCGCGAAGCAGGCGATCGAGCGACCAAGCGTTGCCGGATGGCCCAACCGCGAGGCACCAGAGAATCACCGCCAGGCAGTCGTCGGCAGGGCCGGCCAGCATCGGTCCGCGGTTGAGCAGGGCGGCCCAGAGGATCGCGGCCATAACGCAGGCGACCCGGGAAGCGACGCCGACGGTGACGGCGGCGAGAGCCACAACCAGCCCGGCGAAGAACAGCCATAACCCGGTCGTGGTTGTGACGGCGTCGAGCGGAGAAAACGAGACCCGGGGACGCCAGCTCGCGACCGCGTCGGACGGGATCATGCCGTCAGGTCCGAACCAGGCCACGAGCGAACCTGAGTAGCTCGCCGCCAAGGCGAGGCCGAGGAGCCCGGCGAGGATCCGCACCACGGCTAGCGGTTGGGGGCTAGCCGGCTCGAACCAGAAATCGATCCAGGTGCGGGCGACGCGGTCTGCGGCCGTGGCCAACGGGGCGGACGAGGATGGGGCGGACGAGGATGGGGCGGACGAGGATGGGGCGGA
>JBBEEF010000184.1:0-10115 GCA_040880915.1 Pirellulales bacterium | reverse complement strand
ACGGGGCGGACGAGGATGGGGCGGACGAGGATGGGGCGGACGAGGATGGGGCGGAAGGCTCACTCATCGGCTGCCCCCTCGGAGTCTGTGCGGTTGCTGGGAACGGGCGGCCGAATCACCGGCGCAAGTTCGACCCGCTTTGCCGCGCCGCCAAGTTCGATCACCTGCAGTTCTCCGGCCACCCGTCGGACGCGGGCGGCGAACACCTGCTGCGGCCGTTGCTCGCCAGAGCTCGCCGAGCGATCCTCGAGCGGCCGGCGGAGCACCCGCACGGTCACGTCTTCGGCGGCCAATGCGGCGAAGCTTCCCGCGGCCACACCGGCGACCAGCGGCGCCGCGGCATCGGCCGGAGCTGCCTCGGCAATGGCCCGGGCGAGCCGCCGCCACCGGGCCGGCCCTTCGCCAAACGGCGAGTCGGGCATGGAGAGCGTGGCAGGTTCACCGCCACGCCTGCGCACCTCGATCACGTGGCTGGCGTCTTCAGGCATCCCGTAGGTGAGCGGATGGTCGAACCCGAGGTCGAGCCAGGCGGGCTGCATCCAGGGGGAGAAGAGCCGTCCCTTGATCACCCGCACGAGAGCCGACGAACCGCTGACCGTGTTGCCCGCGATCGCCAGGACGAGGCCGACGAGATATATCGCCAGAGCGACGCTCGCCGCCGTACGGGCCGTGTCGGAGAGCCGGGGCGGCGCAGGGGAGGGGGGGGAATTCATGGCGAGCCGATTATTGCTTGCCCGCTTGCTCGCGTCGTGGACGCTCCGAGCGAATCCTCGGCACGCCGGCCGGAGCCGGCCCCCGCGTTGACACCCGCTCGCCCTGCAGATACCGTATGTGAGGCGTTGAACAGCGTCCCCGCCCGCCCCTCGGCCCCAGACACCGTTGGGGGATTAGCTCAATTGGGAGAGCGTCTGGCTGGCAGCCAGAAGGTCAGGGGTTCGAATCCCCTATCCTCCACTTTTTTCGCGGCGGGGCCGGCTGGTTGCTTGCTTGGTCCGGCGGCGGTCGGTGCATGCCACATGGGCACATTGGATCAGTTCGACGGCGAGATGGCGTGGCTCGACGGCCGCTTCCTGCCCCGAGACGAGTTTGCGGTGCCCGTCGGTGATACGGGCTTCGTGATGGGGGTGACCGTTACCGAGCAGCTGCGGACGTTCAGCGGCCGGCTCTTTCTGCCGGAGCCGCATGCCAGACGGCTGGCCGAGTCGCTTGCCGCCGTGGGGATCGCGCCTGGCCGCTCGAGCGACGAGATCATGACGGCGGCCGAGCAGCTCGCCGACCACAACCACCGGCTGCTAGTGACGCAGCAGGAATCCCCGCCCACCGACCTGGGGCTCGTCGTGTTCGTGACGGCCGGCGACCAGGCCTCCCAACACGGCGGCCGGGCCGGCCCGCCCCGCACCGGTATTCATAGCTTCCCGCTGGCCTTCGGCCTCTGGTCCGATGCCTATGCAAAGGGCGTGGCCCTGCGGAGCGTCAGTGTGCGGCAGGTGCCGGGCGAGTGCTGGCCGATCGCGGCGAAGGTTCGCAGCCGGTTGCACTACTTCCTCGCCGACCGCGAGGCGGCCGCGGCCGAGCCGGGATCCCGGGCTGTGCTCGCGCATCACGACGGCCGGATCAGCGAGACCTCGACGGCCAATCTCGCGGTCGTGCGGGGGGGTGAGGTGGCGACGCCCCCCGCGGGAGACGCGTTGCCGGGCGTCAGCCTCGGCTTTGCCCGCACTCTGGCCGCCCGGCTCGGAATCCCCTGGCGGGAGCGATCACTCACGGCCGCCGACCTCGCCCAGGCCGACGAGATCCTGCTCACGAGCACGCCCAATTGTCTATTGCCGGCAACCCGGTTCGACGGCCGGCCAGTGTGCGACGGCCGGCCTGGGCCGGTTGCCCGCCGCCTGCTTGAGGCCTGGAGCGAGGCCGTGGGCATCGACATCGCCGCCCAGGCGCGGCACCATGCTTGGGCCCATCCCCGCACCACAATCGTCTCGACGCCATGAACTCCTCATCCATTTTTTCAGCCCGCTACCAGGTGCGTCATGAGACCACCTACTCCTACAGCGAGACCGTGCCGGTCTGCCACAACGAACTCCACCTTGTGCCCCGTGAACTGCCCCGCCAGCGGCTGCTGAGCAACTCCGTCCGCGTTGACCCTGAGCCGGAGGGCATCGCCGGTCATCTCGACTTCTTTGGCAACCGGGTTGGGATGTTTGCCATCGAGCAGGGGCACCGGAAGCTCGTCGTCAGCTCGGCGAGCATCGTCGAGGTCGATCCGCCCCGCGACTGGCGGGAACTCGAACGGCTGCCCTGGGAGAGCCTGCGAGACCGGCTCTCGCGTGACACCGATGCGGCCACCCTCGAGGCCTGCCAGTTCACGTTTGACTCGCCGCTGGTGCGGTCGTCCCCCCGGCTGGCGTCGTGGGCCGCCGAATCGTTCTCTCCCGGCCGCCCCTGGAACGAGGCGGTGATCGAGCTGACCAGCCGCGTCCATCATGAGTTTGCCTACGACCCCTCGGCCACCACCACGAGCACACCTGTGGAGGAGGTGTTCGCGCTCAAGCGGGGCGTCTGCCAGGACTTCGCCCACCTCGAGATCGCCTGCCTGCGGTCGCTTGGTTTGGCCGCCCGCTACGTCAGCGGCTATATCTCCAATGAGCGGCCCGGCGGGGCCGCCGGCGATGCCGGAATGGTCGGGGCCGACGCCTCCCACGCCTGGCTCGCCTGTTGGGGTGGCAGCGACGGCTGGCTCGACGTCGACCCTACCAACGACTGCCCGGCCGGCTCACTCCACATCACGATCGGCTGGGGCCGTGATTACGGCGACGTGACCCCGGTCAAAGGTGTCTGCCTGGGGGGCGGAAGCCACTCCATGGACGTTGCCGTTCACGTGGCCAGGATCGGCTAGCCGGCGTCTTTGACGCCCGCGACAGTTCCCCGGCGAGCCGCCCATGCCGAGGCCCGATTGAAGGCCAACGCCACGACGGCAGAGCCGGCGGCGTAGACCAGCGGCGTCGAGCCGTACGCGGCGTCTTTGGGATTGATTGCGACCAGCAGAAAGAGGACCACCGCCGTCACACAGGTCAGTGACAGACCGGTGAACGCGACGCTCCAGGCATCCCATGTCATGACGAAACTCCGTGTCGATTTTTCGAACTTGAAGCCGTAGCCTACATGCTGCCGTCGCGATGCGACAGCGAGTTGCGGGGGGTCATCCCTGAACCGAGATTCCACACTCCCTGACCAAGTGTTCTGCCGCGGCAAGGGCCCTCCGGGCCGAGTCATCAAGCTGTGTGCCCCATTCTCCGCCGGCAGGCGCGAGCATTGCGAGGGCGAAGAGCCGCAGTTTCCCAAGCGTCGAGACCCGAGCCCGCGCGCCAAGAACCTGAAAATCTCGCTTTCGGATCCTGGCTCCGATCCCGTGGTAGATCCTCGCCGCTGCCCGGACAGCCAGGCGGGAATCGGGGTCGAGCCCGCCGATGCCAGCCTCCCCGGCGGCGTAGTAGCCGTCGGCGAGCTCGAGGATTGTCTGCACGCCCCGCCGCACCCGCCCGGGGTCGGGTGGCCCGTCGCCGGGCCGCAGGCCGTTGGTCCATTCAACCGGCAGGTAGCAGCGACTCCGCCGCCAGTCTTCCGCCACGTCGCGGGCGATGTTTGTCAGCTGCATTCCCATGCCAAGCGCCGCGGCGTGGGGGAGATAACGGCGATCCTCGAGGCCCAGAATCGGACACAAGAGCACGCCGACCGCCCCGGCCACCCGGAAGCTGTAACGCAAGAGGTCGTCCGCGTGAAAGCCGGCCGCCGGCGTGAGGTCCGATCGCATTCCATCGAGCAGAGCCAGGGCCGCCTCGAGCGGCAGGTTGTGCCGGCTGATGAGCTCCGCCAGCCAGCGGCTCTCGGTGGCAACCGGGCTCTCGCCGCCGGCGATCCGCTGCACGTCTCGAGTGGCCAGGTCGACAAACTCGAGCGCCGCCTGCGGCGAGACGGCGGCATCAACGCCGTCGTCGCACCACCGACACCAGGCATAGAGACGCTCGACGTCGGCGCGTTTGGCGGCGGGCAGCAGCCGACTGGCAAAGGAAAACGAGCGGCTATGCCGCCGGATCGAATCCCCCGCGGCCGGGCCGCTAGCTGCCGGCGACATGGTAGTCGGCCGCGATCGTGTCGCAGGTGGCCTTGGCCGAGTTGACGACGCCCGGCACACCTGCCCCAGGGTGGGTGCCCGCCCCGACGAGATACAGCCCGGGGATGTCCGGATCGCGGTTGTGCGGGCGGAAGTAGGCAGACTGCGTGAGCGTCGGAGCGACCGAGAAGGCGGAGCCGTGATGGGCATTGAACCGGCCCGCGAAGTCGTCGGGCGTGAAGTGCCGCCGGGTCACGATCGCTTCGCGGACTCCCGGCAGGTGCGGCTCGAGTGATTTGAGAATCGCGTCGCCGTAGCCGGTGGCCACCGCCTCCCAGTCGATCGCCGCGTTGCCCAGGTGGGGCACTGGGCTGAGCACATAAAAGGATTCGCCTCCGGCCGGGGCCATGCTCGGGTCGGTGATCGTGGGGGCGTGGAGATAGAGGCTGAAGTCGTCGGGCAGGTGATGGCCGTGGAAAATGTCCTGCAAGAGCCCGCGAAACCGCGGCCCAAACAGGATCGTGTGGTGAGCCAGGTTCGGATACCGTCGGTTGGTGCCGAAGTAGAGCACGAACAACGACATCGACCAGACCATTCGCTCGAGCCGCCGCTGCCGGCGGCGGGCCGCATCGACCCCGCGGTAGAGCCGGGCGTAGGTGTGGTGAACGTCGGCGTTTGAGACGACCACGTCAAATGCCTCCGGCGGTCCGCCGGCAGCCTGGACGATGTGCTTGGTGACGCCGCCGGTGGCCTCGAGCGTGATCTCTTCGACCGGCGCATCGAGCCGGAGCGTGCCGCCGAGGTCTTGGAAGAGTCGCACGAGCCCGCGGACGAGCGCGCCGGTGCCTCCCTCGGGAAAGAACACGCCCCACTTCCGTTCGATCCAGTGGACCAGCGTGTAGATGGAGCTTGTCTCCAGCGGATTGCCGCCGACGAGCAGGGGGTGGAAGCTGAATGCCTGCCGGAGGTGCTCATCTTTGATGAAGCGGGACACGGTCGCGTACACGCTCCGGTCGGCCCGGAGGTAGGCCAGTTGCGGAGCGACTCGGATCATGTCGGTGAAGTGGAGAAAGGGGACTGCGCCGAGCTCCTCGTATCCCTTGGCAAACACCTTCCGGGCGTAGTCGGCAAAGCGACGGTAGCCATCCACGTCGGCAGGGTTCACCCGTCGGACCTGTTCGATCAGCCCCGCCTCGTCGGCGACGTAATCGAAGGCTACGCCGTCGGTCCACTGGAGCCGGTAGAGCGGGGTCACCGGCAACAGGCGGACGTAGTCGGCCATCCGCCTGCCGGAAAGCTCGAAGAGTTCTTCCAGGCAATGTGGGGCTGTGATCACGGTCGGCCCGGCATCGAAGATGTAGCCGCCATCCTCGTGAACAGAGGCCCGGCCACCCGGCTGGTCGAGGGCCTCGTAGCAGACCGTCTCGAAGCCCATTGACTGCAGACGGATGGCCGCAGCAAGGCCGCCAAAGCCGCTGCCGATCACAGCCGCCCGCCGGTGCAAACCTGTGCCTGACCGAGGCGGACGCCGCCCTGCGACGGTACCCAGGCTCACGAAAGAGCCTCTGCCTTGGTCGGCTCGATGGCGATCCGCAGGGCGTCGCAGACGGCGGCCAGCGGGCCGGCTTCGCGGGCGGCAGTGAGCCTGTCGATCGCCCGGTCGAGCCGGGTGTTGATCGCAGCCGCCGCCCGCCGGTGGGTCGCTGCGAGCAGATCCTCGGCGAGCGGGCGGAACGCGGCCGGCTCGGCGACACACCGCCGAAGGCGGCGTTGCCAGGCTGCGAACCGCCGCGGCGAAAGCTCGCTCGCGGCCCAGGCCCACGGCCAGGTGACGCGGCGGTTGCGGAGGTCGTCGCACCGATCCGAGCCGCTGAGGAGTTCGCGGAGCTCGTCAAGGTCGTTTTTCATCTGCAGGCAGATGCCCACCCGGCAGCCGAAGGCGGCAACGGCTTTCAGGGTCTGCGGGTCTCCCCCGGCGGCGTGGGCCCCGCACCACGCGGCCAGTGACGCGAGGCGGCCAGTCTTCCACCGTGAGATCGCCAGGGCCGTGACCTGGGCCTGCCACGGCGTGACCTCGTCGATTCGTGTTGCCAGGTCGATCGCCTGACCCTCGTGACACTGCCGTGCCACCGTGATGAATCTGCCCACGAGCACGGCCGACCGGGCTGAATCATCTAGGGCGGCTGCCGCCAGCTCGAGCGCTCTGAAATACATCCAGTTGCCAGCGTTGACGGCCCGGGCCGGCCCGATCACCCGGTGGAGTGCCGGCTGTCCGCGGCGGGTGAGCGAGTCGTCTTCGAAGTCGTCGATCACCAGCGAACCGGCGTGAAGCATCTCGACCGCTTCGACCATCAGCGCGGGAGCCGTCCCTCGGCCACCGGCAAACACATAGGCCTGCTCGAGAAGAGTGGCCCGAAGCCGCTTGCCGCCCACTCCCGGATAGAGGTCGGGAGTGAGCTGGAGGGCCTTGGACCAGCCGTGCCGCGTGCGGGCGGTCTGGTGCGTCGCGCCGGCAAAACCTAGGGGACTTGTTGTCATGTCGGCACCGGCCCCGAGAGTGAGACGAACGACCTCGCGAATCGAATTGGCGCTAGGCCGGTGGGCGGCCGGCCGATCACGATCCGAGCCGCATCTGTGAAGGTGAAGCGATGGGCATAAAACCGGGAGATCCGCTCTTCCGGCAGCACGCGGTAGAACCGCTGGAAGATCTTCCAGCGGTTTTCGGGCCTGACGAGGCAAAAAAGCAGCCGGTTCAGAAAGCGAGAAAATCCGCGCCGCAGCCGGTCTGCCGCGGCGGCTGAGGCAACCTCCGCAGCGACCCGGTCCGGGCGGGCCCGGGCAACGAGTTCCGCGAAGCGAATGGCCAGCGGCATCGAGTATCCCGTGGCGGCGTGGTACCAGCCGCCGGCATAGCCGCCGGCCAGTGATGGCCCCTCGTGCCTGGCGTCTGCCGCATAGGGCATCGGGAGGCATCCCTGCTCGGTTCGGACGAGTCGCGGTTTTCCTACGCCGGCTTCGGCCAGCCGCGTCGAAATCAGCTCGGCCGCCCGCGATTCGTCACAGGCTGGCTCGTCGTGGAATCGGGTGTATTCGAGCAACACCCGATCAGGACCCAGCGGGAGCTCGTAGAGAAACTCAAAACCTGCGGCCTGGTCTGCTCGGACATCCATAACCGTCGGTTCGGATGCCGGCCAGCGACCAGCGGTTTCATACTCGTGACCAATGAAGGTTTGATAGCCCGCTCTGCCCGACCGCCCTGCCGACGCCGCCCGCCCGCGGCAGTCGATGACCGCCAGGCAAGAAACCTCGGCAGTTTCGCCGAGCCTCACGGTGGTGGGAGAGAGGATCTCGCACGACTCACCGGTGCGGATTTCGAGCCGGCCTGCCCGAGCTGAGCCGGTCTTCTCGCCTGCCAACAACAGCGTGGCCTCGCGGAGGCGGTCGGACGTGATCGTGGCATAGGGAATTCGGACCCGCCGCGACAGCGCCGGAAACCTGACTCGATAGCCAGGCCAGCGATGGGCAACCAGCGGGTCGAACCAACCCCGCGCCTGCTCGGCGACGTCGGTCTCGTGAAACGACCAGGTGTGATTGCCACACAGTTGATCGGCCCGTTCGAGAATCAAGACGGCCGCTTCCGGCCGGTGCCAGGCCAGTGCGTGGGCCAGAAGGCAGCCCTGGAGGCCGCCTCCCACGATGACATAGTCGAACGCTGGAGTGGTTGTGACGGGGGCCGGTGTGACGGGGGCTGTTTTCATGCCGGGCTCCCACACTGAAGCGACTGCGTGATCCGCCGCCGGGCAGACGCCTCGAATAGCGGGGCCACCCCGTGCAGGAGCAGATGCGGCATGGCCACGGCGCTCAAGCCTATGAAGGTGGCTCGGATGAGCGTGCCGTTCCAGCCTACCCCGCCGAGCACGAGCCACGCCGCCAACCCGACCAGGGCTATCGCCCCCACGGTCAGGGGTGCGAGGCTTCTCGCCAACTCTGGCCAGCTCTCGCCGAGCTCGACACGAAGTCGCTTCAAGCCCCGAGCCGAGTGCCAGGCACAGAAATAAACCGGGAAGCTCACCAGCGGGCTCGCGACGGCGAAGAGCACGACCAGCGACGCAACCAGCGTGTTGTCGGCGAGCAAGATCCGCCGCATCCGCCCGGTACGTTGGCTGGCCGCCAGACCCTGCAGCCCCCAGGCCGCTCCTGCGATCGCCAACATGATCCAAGAACAGCCCGTCAGCAGGCTGGTGGCCCAGTCGATTGCGGGCCCGGCGCCCCCCGGCGCGGCAATGCCGAGGATCGTGGCAACTTCCCTGGAGTGAAACACCAGTGGCGTCCAGATCACGAGCCCTCCGCGGGCGAAGCGAAACACCGGCCGCAGCGATTGCGGGCCGATCGGGAATCGTGGTTCTTCCTGGCCGAAGTGCCACGCGGAAGCCAGAAAGAATGACACGATCGTGACCGCCGGCGCGAGAAACCAGCCGCACACAACCACCACGGCAACCGCCAAATACCCGATCAAAAACACTGGGATCCAAGCCACCCCAAAAACCGGTTCTAGCCGCGATCGGGCAAAGCGATGGTCGGCTGCGCCGTGCGGCAGGCCAACCGCCGCGACGAGCACCGCCAAAAGGCCGGCCGTGACACCCGCCATGGCCTGAGAAAAAAAACACGCGGCCCCGATCATCGCCCAGCAGAGCAAGATTACCGAGGCCGCGTGCATGGAATCACTATTCTCTAGCGGAGAGTCTCCACCGCTCAGGCGGTGGCGTACGCCTCACTCGCGGCAGTCTTCGTGCTCTTGGCCCGGGCGATGAAGTAAATCAGCACTCCGAAGCCTGCCTTTGCTGTCATGTCGGCGATCGCATAGCCGATCTGCAGGGCAACAACACCCGTGGAACCCACGATGCCAGCGGCCGCTTCAGCGGTTCCGGCCTTTGCCGCCAGGGCCTCGGGCGTGCCACCAAGTGCATAGGCGATCGGGTAGACCGCCCAGGTGACCAAGAGCACCAGACGGGCAACCTCGATGAGCTTACGGGCCGCGGGCGGCTGGCTGGCGAGTGAATTCGTCAGTTCCGTCCAGAGCACGTAAAGGATGTAGAAAAACGGAATCGATGACAGGCCACCCCAGATGACCCGCTCGGTCCAACGTGCCGGGTCGGAGATCACCTCTCCCGGATAGCCCAGCGCGATCATCAAAGCCGCCGCAATCACCAGCCGAGTCAGCAGGCTCGTCGCCTTAGCTGCATGCAGCCGGAGAACCGCAACGAGTTCGACCATCAACAGCGGCACGGTCAGGATCCAGTCGGCGTAGCGGTAGAAGTCATTGAACGCAGCGCCGGAACCCTTGTATCCACCGTCCGCCAGCGAGTAGGCACCGTGCCAGCTGTTGCGGATCATGAAGTAGTGGTAGCAAGCAATCGTCACCACCAGGCCCGACACCAGCAGGGCCGGCCGGTATTCCGGATCGACGTGCGCCCGGGACATGTACAGAAACAGCGCCGTCGCTCCCATCGTCGCGACCGTCAACGAGAAGATGTTGTCCACTGCGTTGTATTGGAACACTGACAGGTCAGGCATCGCCAAACCCAACAAACTAAACCCTTCAATCATCGCTTCACCTGTTTTCATGTGGTGCTAAAAAATGTTGCCGCTTCACGTTTTCAGCGACAACGTCAGTTTCCCAGGCAAGCCGAATCGAGCTGGTCTGCAGGCAACCTGGAGTTACCCTGTCGAATGGCCCTGTTTGACTCCCCTGGAAGTCGCGGGATCATAGCCCGGAACAGGACACTTAGGCAAGCGGATGCCGGCCGCCAAGCGAAATCTGCTCTGCGGCCGCGGCGGCGGCACGACGGCTCGCAGGCCGCTTTTCCTGGACGAATTCGCTGATCGGCCGGGGGCACCCGCGACAGCCCCGGCACACGGCCCCGCAGATGAAGAGCCATGAGAGAGGCAGGGGATGGCCCGTGCCATCGAGCCGGCCTCGCAAGCGAGCGACAGGGAGGATCGC
>JBBEEF010000183.1:9153-14924 GCA_040880915.1 Pirellulales bacterium | reverse complement strand
ACACGGCACGGGAAAGGCGATGCCCGGCATGCTCACCTTCGAGTGCTGGCCGCGGTTTCCGGTGACCGACGCCGACGGCGTGCCGCGGCAATATCCCGGCTGGCCGGTGGTGACCAAGTTGCCGGAGTGAGTGACGGCTCAGTTGCCGCCGCCAATCTCTCCCGCCCGGGGCCCACCCACCGGCTGCAGTGGAATGGTTCGCCCCTTGATCGCGAGCCGCTGATCGGAAGCGTTCCACGGGTATTGATGAGCGAACGCCATGCGGTTCATACTTTGGGTATGAAAACCGCCGTTTCGATCCCTGACGACGTCTTCGAGGATGCCGAGCGCCTTGCGTCGCGGCTCCGTACTTCCCGCAGCCAACTCTACGCTCGAGCTCTCGCCGAGTTCGTCGCCCGCCATGATGATGATCGTGTCACATCACTTATGGATCAGGCTGTTCAAGAGGCGGGTGGCGAGGCCGACGCCTTTCTACAGGCAGCTGCTCAGCAATCGCTTCAGCGGGTCGAATGGTAATCGCCCAGTGCGAAGTTTGGTGGGCCGATCTGGCTGAACCCATAGGCTCAGCCCCGGGCTATCGTCGGCCAGTGGTCGTGGTGCAGTCTGATCCCCTGAACCAAAGCCAGATTGCGACGGTCGTGTGCGTGGCTCTCACCAGCAATCTTCGCTGGTCTGTCGCCCCTGGCAACGTACTTCTCAGTGCCAAGTACACTGGATCAGATCGCGATTCCGTAGCGAATGTTGCGCAGCTCGTGACGGTCGACAAGCGGCAGTTGACGGATCGAGTCGGCAAAATCCCGAAACGCCAGATGGAAGCCATCTTTTCCGGAATCGACCTTGTGATGGGTCGATAAAGTGGCCCGCGTGGAACCTGCTCACGGCAGCGGCCCCGCTTGCCCAGCCGGCACGACCGGACCGGCCACCCCGCCGACTCAAGCCAGGATTGCGAACGAGCCGAAACCTCAGAATACCCCCCTAAGTGAGGGTGCCGCCGAGTGGCCTCGACGGCCGTCTTCAGGAACCATCCGATGTGCTCCGCTCAATGTTCACGGCTGATGCAGCCGCTCTTCCGCCGCTGCTTCGTGGCCCTGGCCGCTGTCTGGCTCCTGCTCCCGACGGCCGCCGGGGCGCAGCCGCTCGATCCGCTGCCCGACTTCTCCGTGCCGGAGTTCGGCCCGCAGCCCGGCAGCGCATCCCTTGGCAGCCTCGCGGCCTTCGCTCGGCCCGACTGGACGAGCTATGCCCTCACCGACGCGCTTTACTGGGGCCGTGACAACCGCTCGGTCAGCCGACCCTTGGTGATCGCCCAGGACACGGAGGCCCCCCTTGTCTCCTCCCGCGACCTCCAGTTTCCCTGGGCAGGGGGCGTGCGGGCCTTCTACGGCCAGCGGGCTCCCGATCAGGGGGGCTGGGAGCTGGGGTATTTCGGCGTATACGGCTTCGCCGTCAGCCAGACGGTGGCCGCCCCGCCCGGCGACTTCCTGCAAATGCCCTTTCCGCTCGGGCCCCAGCTGACGGCCGACGGCGAGAATGCCACGGTCCGCTACACCTCGCTCATCAACAGCGCCGAGGCCAACCTGTTCAGCACCTCGACCCAGTGGCGAGACCGATCCGGCAGCTGGCTGACGGTCGACTGGCTGGCCGGCTTCCGCTACGTGGGCGTCGAGGAGTCGGCGGGAATCGACATCGAATGCTGCTTCGTGGACGACACCTTCGTGAACGTGCCCTACCGGGTCCGGACGCGGAACAATCTGTTCGGCGGCCAGCTCGGCAGCCGGGCCCGCTGGACCTGGGAGCGGTGGGCCTTCGAAGGCTGGGCCAAGGCCGGCCTGTTCGGCAACGCCCAGCAGGCCCTCCAGGACCAGATCGTGAACTTCGAACTCGAGCCGCTGCAGGACCGGCCGGCATTCTCCCGCCGGGCAGGCTCGGTGGCCTTCGTCGGCGATATCAACACCTCGGTCATCTATCGGCTCACCGACGTGTGGGGAATCCGAGCCGGCTACAACCTGATCTGGATCGAGGGGCTGGCCCTGGCTCCGGACCAGTTCAACTTCGGGGCGGTCGAGTCGGGGGCGATCGGCGTCGCCTCCGGCGGCGGGATGTTCCTCCACGGTGCCAACCTCGGCCTCGAGGCCCGCTGGTAGCCGACGCCCACACGCCGCGGTCAGGTGGGCATAGCCTGCGACCGCACGAAGGGGGCGATCCGCAGCGGCGGCCGCAGCCGGGCGTCGGCGTAGTCCACGACCGCGGGGCCGGCGAGCGTGAGCCGCCGCACGGCCCGGGTGCCGCCGCCGCCGTTGAGCCCCTTGACCCCGAAGATGTCGGTGACCGTGCCGGTGCCACCGAGGTCGAGCGGAGCCACGAACAGCCGGGCGTTCTGCCGGGTGAGCGAGGCGAAGGCGGTCAGCCGGGCGAGCCGGGGATTGACGCCGCCGACGGCCTGGCCGCCATAGACCTCGAGGATCGAGCCGCCGCCGGCGCCGGTGCCCACGAAGATGTCGGGCACGCCGTCGTCCGGGCTCATGCCGTTGGCGTAGCTGCCGATCGCAAGCGTCACGCCCCGGCTGAACCGGCCACCGAAGGGGCGGAACGAACTCACCACCCGCGGGCCCATCGTCACGTCGTAGACCCGCACCTGGGCCACGATGCCGGCGTTCGGGCCGACCACCACCTCGACCCGGCCGTCGCCGTTGAAGTCGGCGGCCGCCACCATCACGCCGCCCGCGTAGCGGCCGCCATAGGGCTGGAACTGGAAGGCTGGCGAGGACGCCACGAACCTTCCCGTGGGCAGCAGGGTCGGGCTGACCGCGTAGCCCCGCACCAGCCCCCGGCCGCTCGACTGCCCGACGATGATGTCGGCCAGGCCGTCGCCAGTAAAGTCGCCGGCGGCCACCTCGATGCCGCCGCGGTAGGCATTGCCGAAGGGGCGGAAGGTGTAGCCGGCGTCGTAGGTGAAGGACGGGTAGGGCCCCGGCCCGCTGGCCAGGAAGACTCGCACCTCGCCCGGTCGGCTGCGGCCGGAGCCGACGATGATGTCGGCCGCGCCGTCGCCGTTGACGTCACCGGTCGTGACCCGCACGCTGCCCCGGAAGGTCGGCTCGAACAGCCCCTGAGAAGCGTCGATCGTGAAGATGATCGTGCCGAAGGCGTCGAGCACATGCACGACCGGCGGGAAGTTGCAGCCGTCGTCGGTGCCGATCACCGTCGCCGCCTCCCCCTCGCCGGGCCGGGGATCGTCCTCGACCTCCGCGAAGGCGGTGTCGCCCCAGGAGGTGATTGTCTCGACCGTGTTGACGAGCGTGCCGGTCGTGAGCGGGGGCACCGTCGTGGCCACCGTGACTGTCACAGTCGTGCCCCGGGCGACGTCGAACAGTCCGCTGATGTTGCCGTCCACCAGCTGCATGATCCCCGCCGGGTTGCCCCCCCAGTCCACCGTGATCTCCGTCGGCTGGACGTCGAGCTTCTCGGGCAGGACGTCGTTCAACCGGAGGCCGAACACGTCGGCCGGCCCCGGGTTGCCGACGGTGATCGTGTAGGTGAGCGGGCCGCCGGCCGTGTAGAAGCCCGGGCCGACGGGGCTCGTGGACACCTTGTCCAGCTCGATCGTGGCGTCGGGATCGTCGGTGACGCTCGCGGAGAAGGTCAGCCCATCCGGCACGGCGGCCGTGACCGTGTTCGTGATCGGGTCCCCGGCGTCGAGGGCGACGACGGTGTCGACCGTGATCGTCAGCGAGCCGCCGATCGGGATGTCCACCGTGCCGGCGATCGGCCCAGTGCCCGGATTCGCGGGATCATCGGTCAGGTCGCCGCTCGCCCCGCCGACGTAGGTGGCGTACCAGGTCGTCGATGCCGCCACGAGCGCGGCCGGGAAGACGTCGGTGACGACCACGCCGGTGGCGTTGAGGCTGTCGGAGTTCGTGATCGTGATCGTGTACTGAAGCGGCTCGCCCTGCACGTATGTGCCGCCGCCGCTCGAGGTCTTGGTGACGGCGAGCACGACGTCGGGGAAGTTGGTGACGGTGGCCGAGACGGTCGATTCGTCGGGCAGGGTGGCCGTGACGGTGTTCACGAGCGGCCCGGTCGTGCCCGCCACCACGAAGGTCTCGATCGTGATCGTGATCGGGGAGACCCCCGGGCCGCCGGCCACCATGTCGATCGTGCCGCCGAGCGTGTCTCCGACGAGCGCGAGCGTGCCCGAGTTGTCACCGTAATCGACGAAGAGCGTCGTCTGGGCCAGGTCGAGGGCCGCCGGGAGCACGTCGCTCACCGAGACCCCGCCCACCGCCACCGGCAGCGGATTGGAGATCACGATCTCGTAGGTCAGGAGTGCGCCTGCGATGTAGGTCTCGACGGGCACTCCCCCCCGGAGCGACACCTTGGTGATGTCGATCTCCCCGGTCACGATCGGGATCGGCACCACGCCCCCCAGGAGCCGGGAGTGGTCGAACTTCCGCGATTCGCCGCCGTGGGCCGAGTATTGCTTGGGCGCCACGGGCGTGGGGGAGGCCGTGGCGCCGGCGATCGCGAAGGTGTAGGTCGCCACGAAGTTCTTGGGCTTGTCGGCGACTGGCTTCTCGAAGATCCAGTCGGGCGGCAGCCCGGGAAGGGGATCGCCGCCGGTCGTGAAGTAATCCACCTGGGTCGAAGTCAGCACGAATGCATCGGCCGGCCAGTCGAGCGTGGAGGCGGGGGAGAACAGGATCCGGTCAGGCTTGTTCTTGACGTTGCCGGTCACGATCATCGTCATCGTGCCCCCCACGATCGGCACGGCCACCGGATTGCCGGCGAAGGCGTAGGTCACGTCCACCGAGGCCGTAACGCTCGAGGAGTTGTCCTCGACCGCCTCAGCCACGAACAGCCAGCCGGCGTTGTCGAGCGTGCCCAGGACCGGTCCGGCGAGTGGATCCCCCTGGCGGACCTCCGCCACGAAGGTCTGCGGGTCGTCGCTGCCCGCCGGCACGGTGAACTGCTCGGCCGTGAAGTAGATGAATGCCGTCTGCGAGGCCCCGGCCGGCAGGTCGCCCAGAAAGTAGAGCCCGTCTTCGCCGGGGCCGAGCTGCACCTTCTGAGCGAGCGGAATGTCGGTGATCCGCAGCCAGACGTCGGTGTAGCCGACCGGGTCGTTGTTCGTGACCTCGAACGAGTGATACTCGCCGAAGCACTGATCGGCCGAGTGGATGTCGATCGCGAACCGCTGGGTGTCACTCGTCCGCACGATATCCACGGCGAGCAGCTGCCGGGGCTCGAGCCGCTCGACCGTGGCGGCGGGCCGGCGGCGAGACTGGCGGCGGCGGCGGCGACTGGGTGGGGGGAAGAGGGCCATGGCGGGCGGCTCCGGAGAGTCCAGCTGGCAGCCCTGCCCCTGCGTTCCTTGACGACGCGGAATGCTACGGCCGCGAGGGCAGCCGAGGCAAGCCTGCTGCGGCTCAGGCCCCGTGCCCCGACCCGTGTGCCGCGGCAATATCCCGGCTGGCCGGTGGTGACCAAGCTACCGGAGTGAGTGACGGCTCAGTTGCCGCCGCTCTCGACGATCACCTTGGCCTCCGGCAGCCGCTCCCGCAGCATGGCTGCGCCGGCGGTATCGACCGCCGTCCGCGTGAGGTGCACCTCGCGGAGCGCGGGCAGGGCCGCCAGCCGGTCGATTCCCGCATTGCTCACGGCGGTCGAGCCGACGTGAAGAAAGGCGAGGGCCTGCATGTCGGCGAGGGCCGTGAGGCCCGTGTCGGTGAGCTGGGTGTTGTCGAGGTTGAGCCAGCGGAGCTTCACGAGCG
>JBBEEF010000183.1:0-9053 GCA_040880915.1 Pirellulales bacterium | reverse complement strand
CGATCCCAGGAGTCGATTCCAGGAGTCTGTCGCATGCCCGCTCGCCGTCTCTCCCGCCGCATGGCGATCAAGTCGCTTTCCCTCGGCACGGCCGGCCTGTCCGCCGGCGTGTTCACCGGCCTGGCTCCGCGGGTGTCGCTCGCCGCCAACGACAAGCTCCAGATCGCCTGCATCGGCGTGGCCAACCGGGCGAGCGAGAACGTCGGCGGCGTGGCGGGTCAGGCGATCGTGGCCCTCTGCGACATCGACGACACGTATCTCGACCGCGTGATCAAGCCGCAGGGTGAGCCGGGCAAGGAGACGCCGGCGCGGTTTCCAGACGCCCGGGTCTATAACGACTACCGGGAGTTGATCGAGAAGGAAACGGGCAAGATCGACGCGGTCGTTGTGAGCACTGCCGACCACCATCATGTGCCCGCCGCGATCCGCGCGGTCCGCAAGGGGATGCATGTCTACTGCGAGAAGCCGCTCTCGCACACCGTGGCCGAGGCCCGGCTGCTGACCGAGGAGGCGAAGAAGGCGGGCGTGGCCACGCAGCTCGGCACCCAGATCCACGCCGGCGATAATTATCGCCGCGTCGTCGAGATCATCCGCTCGGGTGCGATCGGCGACGTCAACGAGGCGCACGTCTGGGTGGGCAAGGGCTGGGGGGGCGGCGAGCGGCCCGAGGGAGGCGAGGAGCCCCCCAAGGCGCTCCATTGGGACCTCTGGCTCGGCCCCGCGCCCGTGCGGCCCTATGTGCCTGGCCGCTACCACCCGGCTCAGTGGCGGCGGTGGTGGGATTTCGGCAACGGCACACTCGGCGACATGGGCTGCCACTTCATGGACCTGCCCTTCTGGGCCCTCGACCTCGGGTATCCGACCGCCTGCGAGGCCGAGGGGCCGCCGGTACACCCCGAGACCTGTCCCTTGGGGCTGACGGTTCGCTACGACTTCCCCGCCCGTGGGACCATGCCCGCGGTCAAGTTCACCTGGTACGACGGCGCGATGACGCCCAAGGAAGTGAAGGGGCAGCGGGTGCCGGGCAGCGGTGTGATGTTCGTCGGCAGCGAGGGAATGATGTTTGCCGACTACGGCTCCTTCAAGCTCTTTCCCCAGGAGAAGTTTGCCGGCTTCACCCCGCCGCCGCAGTCGATCCCGAAATCGATCGGCCACTACGCCGAGTGGATCCAGGCCTGCCGCGAAAGCACCCCCACGACCTGTAACTTCGGCTACTCAGGGCCGCTCTCCGAGGCGGTGCTCTTGGGCAACGTGGCCTACCGGTCGGGCACGCGGATCGAGTGGGACGGCGTTCGTGCAAAGGTAACGAACTCCCCCGAGGCCGACACGCTCGTCCGCAAGGCCTACCGGCCGGGCTGGGACGTGGCCTGAGGGCCAAGCCTGCCATCCGCGATCGATCAGCCATAATCCCCGTGAAAACAAGGCCTCTCGACCGACCGACGATTCGCGGCTACCCTACAGGGCTTCGGACACTTTCCTCTACCACCCCTCAACCCAACCCCTCAACCCAACCTTCTGATCCGCCATGGCTGCTTCCGCTCTGTCCACATCCGCCAGCATGACCGGTGCTGGGCATGAATATGCCGTCGTCGTCGACGGCGGCCGCCAGTATCGCGTGATGGAGGGTCAAGAACTCGAGATCGACTTTCGGCACCTTGCGGCGGGGTCCGAACTGGTATTCGACGACGTTCTTGCCGTCAGCAAGGCTGGCATGCTCACTATCGGGAAGCCGAAGTTGAAGGGAGCAACGGTCAAGGCCGAGGTGCTCGGCTTGGTACAAGGCCAGAAGATCTACGTGCAGAAGTTTAAGCGGCGGAAGAATTACCGCCGCCGCACCGGCCACCGGTCGCTGTCCACGAAGATCCGGATCGCCAGCATCACGGCCTGACGCGGCGGGAGCCTCCAGCCCCGAGCCTCCAGTGGCGTCGGAATTCTGTCCGCGGCCCTCAGAGCCCCAGGCCGGCGAGCGGGCCACCGCGGCGGCAGAGAGTGTCTACTGCGGCCGTGACGGCTGGGCTTTCCTCAACCGGCGGGGCGTGGTGGGGCTTGAGCCGGGCGTCGATCACGAGCGGCCCACGGCAGCCCCAGTGCTTGTGCCTGATCCCGCTCTCGACACCGTGCACGTCGGCCGCGGGGTTTGACCGCGTGAAGGTGAGCCAGAGGAAGTTCTCCAGGCTCGCCGCCGCGAAGGCCGCGTCGTCCACGACCACGACAAGCGGAAAGACACGCAGCGGATGATCCGGGCTGATCGCCGCGCAGAACCGCTCGACGTCGTCGCTCCATGCGGCCTCCGCGGCCGGCTCCCAGATGGCCGCGTCGCTCGGGGCCGCAAGCTGCGGCCGCGGCTCGATCCGCGGCCCCTCCACGGCCACGACGCCCGGCAGGCAGACGCGGGGGTTCGCGAAGCCGTGCGGGAGCGGGATGCCGGCGGGCAAGGCCGTGGACAGGTCGCGGATCGTAGGCCCCCGCGCGGCGACGACGAGCTTCGAGCCTGAGTTGAAGCCGGAGCCCGAGTAGTCGAGCGTGTCGATCGTGGTCTCGGTATGGAAGTGGCAGTCGCGTCGCCAATCCACGCGGGCGAGCAGGGATCCGAGAAACGCCCGAATGTCGTGGGCGTCGAGGCCGGGGCAGTCGCCACCATTCACGATACATAGATACTTAGCCAGCGAGAGCTGCCCCTGGCCGAGGATCGCGGAGGCCTGCGTGAGCAGCTCCTCGGGGCGGTCAGACTTTTTCCAGGGCATGTATCGCTCGCTGCCGACGGCAAGCAGCAGCGGATGCACGCCTGAGGCGTCAACCGCATGCACGCTCGACACGCCCGGCAGGACGGTCGGGATCACGGGACCGGTGAGTTCGTGCACGAGCCAGCCGAAGAGCGTGTCTTCCTGGGGCGGCCGGCCGACAACGGTGACGGGCCAGATCGCCCCCTCGCGATGCCAGATGTGATCGACCCGTAGCAGCGGAAAATCATGCTGCCGCGCGTAGTAGCCGAGGTGGTCGCCGAACGGACCCTCGGGCTTGGTCGCCCCCGGAACCAGAGTGCCCTCGATCACAAAGTCGGCGTCGGCGTAGATATGCGGCCGGCCCGGGCGGCGGATCATCGGGATCCGGTGCCCCGCGAGCACGCCGGCAAAAGTGAGCTCCGAAAGCCCCTCGGGTAGCGGCATCACGGCCGACACGGCCAACGCCGGCGAGCCGCCCAGAAAAATAGCCACCTTCAGGGGCTCGCCGCGGGCAAGCGCGATGGCGTGGTGGAGGCCGATGCCGCGATGGAGCTGGTAGTGGAGGCCCACCTCGCGGTCCGGCTCGTAGTCGTTGCCCGCTAGCTGGACGCGATACATCCCGAGATTCGAGTGTTTGGGGCCGGGGTGAGCAGGGTCTTCCGTGTAGACGGCCGGCAGCGTGACGAACGGCCCGCCATCACCGGGCCACGACACGACCTGCGGCAGCCGCGAGAGCGGCACCGAGCGGGCCATCACGGCGCCGCTTCGGACCCGGCGGGGCAGCATCGCGAGGGCGTCGAAGGGACTCCGCCAATACCGGGTTGGCTTCCGCAAGGCGGCGGTGGGATCGATCTTGAGTTCGACGAGCCGCTTCACGCGGTCGAGCGAGTCGGCGAAGATCCGCTCGATCCGTTTCTTCGTGCCGTAGAGGTTCACCAAAACGGGGAACTCGGTTCCCTGTGGCCGCGTGAACAGCACCGCCGGTCCCGCGGCCCGAAACAGCCGCCGCTGGATCTCGGCGATCTCGAGGTGAGGTTCGACCGGATGGTCGATGACGACACACTCCCCCTCACGGCGGAGGGCGTCGGTGCAGTCGCGAAGCGAGCGGAATCCCATGCGGAGCAGTCCTTTCAAACGAGCTTATCGTAGGCCGGAACCTCATGTTTGGCTCCGCGTGCCCCGGGTAATACAAGCCCCGGGCGCAAGCCCGGGGACGGCGGGTCTGGAGGCCACCCAATCCCCCACTCCATACTTTCCCGCAATCCGTCCCCCCGGCTCGCACCGGGCGCTCGTTTGGCCAGACGCCGAGCGACGCGGCCGGTTGCGTTCGCGGATAGACTAAGGATCCTTTTCCTCCCCGCAGGACCCGCCCCATGGTCACGCTCACCACCACCTATCAGGGTCACCTCCGCTGCCAGGCCGTCCACGGCCCGTCGGGCGGTTCGCTCGTCACCGACGCTCCGCTCGACAACCACGGCAAGGGGGAGAGCTTCTCCCCCACCGACCTCGTTGCCACGGCCCTGGGCGCGTGCATGATGACGATCATGGGGATCGTGGCCGAGCGGCGGGGCATCAAACTCGTGGGCATGACCGCCGAGACCGAGAAGGTCATGGCCGCCGCGCCGGTGCGGCGGATCGCGTCGCTCAAGACAACGATCACGATTCCGCTTCCGGCCGACCATGAGCACCGCGCCGCGCTCGAGCAGGCGGCCCTCACCTGCCCGGTGCATGCGAGCCTCCATCCCGAGATCGACGCCGGTGTCGAGTTCATCTGGACCGGCTGACGCCGCCATGCAGCACGCCATCCCTGCCGCCGTGACGCTCCTCGCTCTGCATGCCGTGGCGGTGCTGGCGTATCCCGTCGCTGCCGCTGAGCCAGCCGCCGATCTTCTCATCTCCCGGATCGCGGTGGGCTCCTGTGCCAAACAGGACCGGCCGATGCCGATCTGGTCGGCTGTCGCGGCCTATCGCCCCGAGTTGCTGCTCATGCTCGGTGACAACGTCTACGGCGACACCGAGGACATGGCCGTGCTGCGGGGGAAGTATGACCTGCTCGCCGCCGACCGTGGCTTCGGCGCCATCCGCAACACGGTGCCGATCGTGGCGGTGTGGGATGATCACGACTACGGCGTCAACGACGGCGGCCGCGAGTATCCGATGCGGGCGGAGTCGCAGGAGGTGTTTCTCGATTTCTTCGGGATTCCGGCCGACTCGGCCGTGCGAAAGCGGGAAGGCATCTTCCGGCAGTTCATCGTCGGCCCTCCCGGCCGGCGGGTGCAGTTCATCTGTCTCGATACGCGGTTTCATCGCACGCCGCTGCGAGCGCTGCCGAAGCCCGAGCGGGTGAAGGGCCGGGGCCCCTATGTTCCCAGCGATGATCCCGAGGCCACGATGCTCGGAGGCGCCCAGTGGGCGTGGCTCGCCCAAGCGCTCGAGCAACCGGCCGACCTGCGGATCATGCTCTCGAGCATTCAGCTGGCGAGCATCGAGCATGGCTGGGAGCACTGGGGCAATCTCCCGGCCGAGCGGGCTCGGCTCCTGCGGACGATCCGCGAGTCGGGAGCGGCAGGGGTGATCGTGGTCAGCGGCGACCGCCACTCCGCCGAGATCAGCCGGATCCCGGCCGGCGACGACGCGGTCTCGTATCCGCTCTATGACCTCACCGCCAGCAGCCTCAACCAGCCCAAGCGGGTCGACGACGACGACGAGCCCAACCGCCACCGGATAGGCGAGCGGTTTCACGGCGCTAATTTCGGCACAATCGCGATCGACTGGGACGCAATCGCCGAGGGCGGCCCCCCCGCCGTCACGCTCGCGATCCACGACGTGGAAGGCAAGGTCGTGCGGTCGGCGGAAATCCCCGCCGCCGAACTCGCGCCGGCCCGCGTGCCGTGAATCATGCCTGACCTGTTCGCCGCCGCGCGGGCTGCCAACGTCGCCCGAGCCGCGCCCCTGGCCGCCCGGATGCGGCCCCGCCGGCTTGCCGACTACGTGGGGCAGGAGCCGATCATCGGCCCGGGCAAACTCCTGCGGCGGCTGATCGAGGCCGACCGACTCGGGTCGGTGATCCTCTATGGCCCGCCGGGCGTGGGCAAGACGACGCTCGCCGAGATCATCGCCACCGAGACGCGGCGGCGGTTTCTCGAGCTCTCGGCGACGGCCTCCGGCGTGAAGGACGTGCGCGAGGTGCTCGAGGCGGCGCGGCTGCGGCTCGAGGACGACGGCACGAAGACCTGCCTGTTCATCGACGAGATCCACCGCTTCAACAAAGCCCAGCAGGACGTGCTCCTGCCCGACGTCGAGAACGGCGTAATCGCGTTGATCGGGGCGACGACCCAGAATCCCTTCTTCGTGCTGACAAGCGCCCTTGTCAGCCGCAGCCGGATCTTCGAACTCTCGTCGCTCACGCCGGCCGACATCGGCACCATCCTCGACCGGGCGGTCGCCGACCGCGAGCACGGCTTCGGCCGCGAGGCGATCGTGCTCGACCCCGCGGCAAGGGCCTTCCTCGTCAGGTCTTCCGACGGCGACGCCCGCCGGGCCCTCGGCGCTCTCGAGGTGGGAGTGCTCTCGAGCCCCGAGCGGCCGCTTGAGTTCACGCTCGAGCTCGCCCGTGAGAGCGTGCAGCGGAAGGTGGTGGCCTACGACTCGGGCGACACCCACTACGACTCCGCGAGCGCCTTGATCAAAAGCACCAGAGGGAGCGACGCAGATGCAGCGTTGTATTGGCTGGCCCGGATGCTCGAGGGGGGCGAGGACGTCCGGTTCCTGGCCCGGCGGCTCGTGATCCTCGCCAGCGAAGACATCGGCAACGCCGACCCCCGAAGCCTCATGATCGCCGTGGCGGCGATGCAGGCCACCGAGTTCGTGGGGCTGCCAGAGTGCCAGCTCACGCTCGCCCAGGCGGTCACGTATCTGGCGCTTGCGCCCAAGAGCAACGCCTGCACGACCGCGATCGCGGCGGCCCGCCACGACGTCCGCGAGCAGGCGGTGATCCCCGTGCCCCGGCACCTCCAAGACAAGCACTACGCCGGCGCGAAGCGGCTCGGCCACGGCCAGGGCTATGCCTCTGCCCACGACCATCCTGATGGGATCGCCGCCCAGGACTATCTCGGCGTGGAAAAGACCTACTACGAGCCGACCGACCGGGGCCTCGAGCGGGACCTGGGAGAGCGGCTCGCCGAGATCAGGCGGCGGCTGCGGGAAGGACGGCCGGATCGGGAACAGCCACCTCCGTCGGCAGGCTCCTGAGCTCCGTGGCGATCTCGCGGCCGAGCACCTCCTCGAGCCGTCGGAGCGCCCGGGCCGCCGTCGCTCCGTCGAGGACGCGGTGGTCGGCGATGATCGTTACCCGGCAGCAGCCGGCAGCGTCGAGCGGCCCCTGGCAGAGGCTCGTCGTGCAGAGCGTGGGATGAAAATGGTTGCCGGCCTGGAAGCCGGCCAACGACGACATGCTGAAGGTACCGATTCGGCCCGGCCGCTTGGGTGAACTCGAATTCATGTTCCAGCGCAGGATCGTCCGCCTGAGCCACCCCGGCACCATCTCGAGCTCGAGCTGCCGGCGGAAGACTTCCTCCACAGGCGTCGTCGCGTGGTGGTCGACGAAAGCCTGGATCGCCGCGAGTGGCACCGCGTCGGGGCTTGCGAGCCGGGCGAAGAACAGCCGGTCGGTTCCCGACTCGGTGCGGTTGACGGCCAGCGAGGCGACGCTCGTGCTCGCCGTGGCCAGCCGGGGCACCAGACCGCGGACCAACCAGCTTCGCAGCAGGGGCATCTCACCGGCGACGATTGAATAGGCCTTGAGGAAGCAGGCCGCCCAGCCGATCCGCCGCGGGGCGGCTGCCCGGGCCGCGGCCACCTCGGCCAACTGCATCTCCCGATCGACCGGAAACAAGGGGATCGCCCGCCCGAGGATGGCCACGTCGTTGACCGCGCCGCGTCCGGCTGGCAGTCGGGCGGTGGTGATCGTGGGAGCAGGCATCGAAAGTCAGGCTTGGGGGCTGAGGGCGGCCGATCCGCCGCCTGGAAAAGGATCGTAGAAAAAGACCCCCGGGGGAGGTAGGCGGGTTTCCGGGGCGGTTACCGCGGGCGAACCCTGGCCCGGGAATGACTGAGAGTCGGAGAGCCTGGAAAGTCTATTGAACTGCGGCAACCGGATCGGGTGCGAGCACGGCGTAGAGCGAATCGCTCGAGGGCAGGCGGTCAAAAAAGCCCATCCGCACAACCGCGAGCCCGGCCTGGGACGCCGTGGCCGCGAGCGACCGCGGCGTGAAGTAGTTGACATGGTCGGGCCAGCGGTAGCCGCACCATCGCCGGCCGCGGAACCGTCGGGCGAGACAGGAATAGTTGGGCACCTTGACCACGATCCGGCCGTCGGCCGAGAGCCGCTCGCGGCAGCCGGCGAGCAGCGGCACCGGTTCGAGCTCGTGCTCGAGCACACACGACAGGATCGCGACATGGACGCTTGCCGCCGGCAGTTGCCGCAGGCCGTTGACTCCGGCCGCGTGGATGCAACGGCCGCCGTATCCGCGGAGCCGCTGGTCGGCCTCAGCGGCGAGCTGGGTCGAGATCTCGATGCCGATCGGCTCGAGCCGATCGGCTACGGCAGGGGGCAGGCGGGCAACGAGCCTGGCGAACAGGCCGCCGTCGGAGCAGCCGATGTCGACGAGCCGAATCGGGCCGGAAGGCCGACCGCGGGCGATACCCTCCACGATGCCGACGAGCTTGTCGCGACCGAGCCAGCGATGACGGAAGGTCTTGAGAGCCCGGCTGGCTGCGTGTACGAGCGGCTCCTCTCGGCGGCGGCGGGCCGACTCCTCGGCGTGGGTCACCTCCCAGGCGAACTCCGCTTGGAACATCTCCTGCCGCGGCGGATTGGCCAGGTAGATAAGCCCGGTTTCGAGGCACTCGCGGAGATCCCAGGGCAGCGGGGCCGCGTTGAGCCGACGGGTGGCGCCTTCGGCCGCGAGCAGCGGGCAATGACGCGTGGCAGGGGCGGGAAGCATCGTTGTTCTCCTCGAACCTGGGCCGACAGGCCAGCCGACCCACTGCACTTCAATCGGCATCTTCAAGGCGTGACGGTAGCAGCGGCTGGCCGCCGGCCGGAATGGGGGTCGTGCGGCTTGCCAGGCACTCTGCCTATTCGTCTTCGTTTGCCCCGCCTGCCGGCCCAGCAGTGCACAAACCACCGGCTAACGAAGGAAGAGCCCCAGACCATTCGGCAGACAATACGCCCGTCCCGAGGCTTTCGGGACGGGGTGGGCGGTGGGGTTGGTGTGGCAGGCGGGGTGGCCTTCGTTCCCGCAGTCCCCGGGCTCGCGCCCGGGGCTT
>JBBEEF010000182.1:9303-15155 GCA_040880915.1 Pirellulales bacterium | reverse complement strand
GCAATGGCCTTTTCACCCGCAGTCCCCGGGCTTGCGCCCGGGGCTTTTATGACGGGGCGGGCTCGGCCGCACCCGTTCGAAGAGACGCCTCTTTTGCCCGCTTCCGTCGGGCTGCGTTAGAGTCCAAAGACCTCGGAACTTCACCCCATGAACGTCCTCCTGCTCGTCCTCGGCTCGGCGGCCCTGCTCGTCGGTGCCTACTTCACCTACGGTCGTTGGCTGGCGCAGTCCGTGTTTCGGCTCTCATCGACGGCCGTCGTGCCGAGCATCGAATTACGAGACGACGTCGACTACGTCCCCACGCCCCCGGGAATCGTCTTCGGCCACCACTTCACGAGCATCGCCGGCACGGGGCCGATCGTGGGGCCGGCGCTGGCAATCATGTGGGGCTGGGGACCCGCGCTCGTGTGGGTGCTCGTCGGGGCGATCTTCATCGGCGCCATGCACGACTTGGCGGCGCTTGTGGTGAGCCTCCGAAACCGCGGAATGACCGTGGGCGAGGTGGCCGGGCGGCTGCTGAATCGTCGCGTGCGGCTGTTGTTTCTCGTGCTGCTGCTGTTCGCCCTCTGGGTGGTGCTCGCGATCTTCGGCTGGGTGATCGCCAGCGTGTTCGTGCAGTTTCCCGAGTCGACACTGCCGGTCTTTCTCCAGATCCCGATCGCCGTCTGGATCGGACTCAAGGTGCACCGGGCCGGGAAGAACCTGCTCTGGCCGAGCCTCGCGGCGCTCGTGGCGATGATCGCCACGGTCTGGCTGGGGGCGGGCTGCCCGGGCCTGGCCTGGAACGGCGGGGCCGTCGGCGGGGCGATCCAGTCGTTCAATGCCACCGTCGCGGTCTGGCCGGTATGGGCCTGGGTGGCCGTGCTCCTAGCCTACTGCTACGTCGCGAGCGTGCTGCCGGTGTGGATGCTGCTCCAGCCCCGCGACTATATCAATAGCCTGCAGCTCATCGCCAGCCTCGGCCTCGTGGTCGCGGGCCTGGTGGCAGCGGCGTTCTTCGGTGGCCCGGCGATGGCCGACGCCTCCCGGCAGCCGCTTGAGTTCGTGGCCCCCGTGCTCGACCTTCACCCAAAACACGCCCCGCCGATCATTCCCTTCCTGTTCGTGACAATCGCCTGCGGGGCGATCAGTGGCTTCCACTGCCTCGTCAGTTCCGGCACCTCGAGCAAGCAACTGCGGTGTGAGACCGACGCCCATGCCGTCGGCTACGGCTCCATGCTCCTCGAGGCGTTTCTCGCGCTGTTGGTGATCGTGGCGGTGGGGGCGGGCATCGGCCTTGGCTGGCCGCAGCAACACCCCGGCCTCACCGGCACGGCCCTCTGGCAGACGATCTACGCCGACTGGACGAAGGTGACCGGCGGCAGCGCGATCGCTGCCTTTGTCGTCGGCTCGGGCAATCTGCTCGGGGCCCTCGGGATCGACGCCACCTTCGCCCGGGCGCTCATGGGCGTGCTCGTGGCGAGCTTCGCCGGCACCACGCTCGACACGGCCACGCGGCTCCAGCGATACGTCGTCCAGGAACTCGCCGGCACCCTCCTGCCGCCAGGCGCGGCCTGGACTCAGCGACAGCGGCGACCCGTCGGCCTCGCGCCGCTCCAGTGGCCGCTCTGGCTCCTGACCACGCCGCACGGGGCCACCCTGTTCGCGGTCGGCTCGGCGTTTCTGCTGGCCCTGATGCCGGCTCCCGGCAAGCCCTGGACCCCCGAGACGCTCGGTACGGGCGGGCTCATCCTGTGGCCGCTCTTTGGTGCCACCAACCAGCTCCTCGCGGGCCTGTCGCTCGTGGTGGTGAGCTTCTATTTATTGCGCCGTGGCCTGCCTGTGCAGGTGGCAGCGGTGCCGATGGTGTTCATGCTGGTGATGCCGGCCTGGGCGCTGGCGATCGACCTCCAGCGGTGGTGGGCCGGCGGCAGCTGGCCGCTGGTGGCAGTGGCCGCGATCATGCTCGCTCTCGAGGCCTGGATGGTGGTCGAGGCGGTGCTCCTCTGGCCGCGGGCGCGGGGCATCCTCGAAGAGCCGCTGCCACCACTGGCGACCTGACCCAGCCTCGCTCACGGGCAGGAAAGGGGGACAGTCCCCTCCCCGGCGACTCGTGCCGCACGTCTGCCGATATCAGAGGCGTCTGTTCCGACTCCCCCGAGGGCTCCCGCGTCCCGGTACATTAGCTTTGCCATGATCCGCCAGCGGCTCCTTATCACCGGCTTGGTCCAGGGAGTCGGGTTCCGCCCCTTTGCCTGGCGACGGGCCACGCGGCTGGGCCTGACAGGCTCTGTGGAGAACACGTCCGCGGGAGTGGTGGTCGAGATCCAAGGGTCGGCCGCCGCCGTCGCTGCTTTTGCCGACGACCTCGTGGCGGCGGCCCCGCCACTGGCCGTGATCGAGCAGGTCATGGCGAGGGATATCCCGCCGCTCACGGCTGAGGGTGCCCCCGGGCTGTTTCGGATCCTCGCGAGTGCCGGCGGCGCCGCCCCGCAAACGCTCGTGCCTCCCGACATCGCCACGTGCGCAGCCTGCCTGGCCGAGCTACGAGATCCCACCAATCGCCGCCATGGTCATGCCTTCATTACCTGCACCGACTGCGGCCCGCGGTTCACGATCATCGAGAGCCTGCCCTACGACCGCCCCGCCACAACGATGCGGTCCTTCGCGATGTGCTCGGCATGCGCTCTTGAATACGCCGACCCCGCCGACCGCCGGTTCCACGCCCAGCCCATCGCCTGTCCGGCCTGCGGACCAAGCGCCTGGTTCACAGCCGCGGGTCATACCAGGGCCGCCCCGCCAGCACGCCATCAGCCTATCGCCCAGTCAACCGTCACGGCCATCGCGGCGGCCCGCCGGGTCCTCGCGGCTGGGGGCATCCTCGCCGTCAAGGGCCTCGGCGGCTTCCATCTGGCCTGCGACGCCACACACGCCGCAGCCGTGGCCCTCATCCGAACGCGGAAGCACCGGCCGACAAAGCCGCTGGCTGTGATGGCGGCCGATCTCGAAGCCGCCCGCCGGATGGCGGTCATCGACGAGCAGGAGGCGCGGCTGCTGACCGGACCCGAGCGGCCGATCGTGGTGGTTCGCAAGCGGCCTGGCGGGATGCTCGCCGAAGCGGTCGCGCCGGGCAGCGACTTTCTCGGAATCATGCTCCCTTCCGCCCCGCTCCAGCACCTCCTCGCCGAGGGCCTGGCCCCGCTCGTGATGACCTCCGGCAACCTCGCCGATGAGCCGATCGCGAGCGACAATGCCGAGGCCGTCAGTAGACTCGGCGGCCTGGCCGACGGCTTCCTCCTCCACGACCGCGACATCCAAGCTCCCTGCGACGACTCAGTTGTGCGGTGCGTGGCTGGCGCATCGCTGCCGATCCGGCTCGCCCGGGGCCACGCGCCCCTGCCGATCCGGCTGGCCACGGCCGGCCCGCCGATCCTCGCTGTCGGCGGGGAACTCAAGGCCGCTCTCTGCCTGGCCGTTGGCGACCGGGCGATCATGAGCCAGCACGTCGGCGACATGGGCAGTCTCGAGACACTCGCCGCGATCGAGCGGGCGGCCGAGCACCTGCTGCGACTCTTCGCTGCCACGCCCGCGGCGGTCGTGGCCGATCTTCACCCCGGCTATCTCTCGGGGGAGTGGGCGAAGCGGTTTGCCGCCGCCCGTGGCATTCCGCTTGTGCGGGTGCAACACCACGAGGCCCACGTGGCCGCGCTCATCACCGAGCACTTCGGCCGAGCGACACCGCCGCCCGCTGCCGGGGCATGCCTTGTCGCCTGCTTTGACGGCACGGGCTACGCCCCAGGCGACCGCGACACCGGGGGCGGCATGATCCGCGGCGGTGAATTCTTCGTCGTCTCGGCCGCCGGGATGCGGCATGCCGCCCACCTCAAACCCTTTCTGCTGCCCGGCGGCGATGCCGCCATCCGGCAACCGTGGCGCACCGCGGTGGCGATGCTCCATGCCGCGGGCATTCCCTGGGACCGCCGGCTGGCTCCGGTCGAGGCTGCCGGCGACACCCTGCGCATCCAACTCGACCGCGGCCTGGGGTGTGTGCCCACGACGAGCCTCACGACGAGCCTCACGACGAGCCTCACGACGAGCCTCACGACGAGCATGGGGCGGCTATTTGACGGAGTTGCGGCTATCGTCGGCGGTCCGCCGACGGTCACGTTCGAAGCCGAGGCGGCGCTCGTGCTCGAGTCGTGGGCCATGCGGTCTGGAGCTGAGGACGACGGCCGCTATGCCTTCACCGTCAGCTCACCGAGCGTGGCGGCGCCCCTCGTGATCGACTGGCGGGGGCTGTTTGCGCGGATCGTCCAGGACGTGCTGGTGGGCGAGGACCGGGGCCGGATCGCGGCGGGGTTCCATCACGCCATCATGCGGCTGATCGACGATGTGCGGCAATCGCTTTCGCCCGCGGCGGCCACAGTCGGCTTGACTGGCGGCGTGTTTCAAAACGCCCTGCTTGTCGAAGGTGTTCTCTCGCGGCTGCACGGGGCCGGCTGCCACGTCCTCCTCCACCATGCCGTGCCCCCCAACGACGGCGGCCTTGCGCTTGGTCAGGCCTCGCTAGCCCGCGGTTGTGACCTCGTCGCCACGCCCCGACGATAGAAGGTCTCATCACGGTTTTATCGAGCCAGCGATTGATCGGCAGCGGGGGCATGGGCCGCGTGTACAAGCGCTGCCCGCAGTCCCGGCCCCCTGAGGCCGCGGCGGTCAGCCACCGGTGAGCGATCGACGCCGCTGTCCCAAGAGCTCCAGCCAGGCATCGAGGCCTGCCCCCGTCTTGGCGGATGTTTCGAGGACCGGCATCCCGGGCCGCACCGCCTCGATGGCGGCGAGGGCTGCGTCGCGATCGAATTCGCAGGCGCACGCGAGATCCGTCTTCGTGATCACGGCCACGTCGGCCGTGTTGAAGAGGCCGGGATACTTGAGCGGCTTGTCTTCCCCCTCGGTCACTGCCAGCAGGGCCACGCGAAGCGACTCGCCGAGGTCCCAACTCGTCGGGCAGACGAGGTTGCCCACGTTCTCGATGAAGAGGTATTCAAACCCCGTGAGGTCCCAGCCCGTGAGGTGCTGGGCCACCATGTCGGCTTCGAGATGACAGAGGCCGTGGGTGTTGATCTGCCGCACCGGCACACCGCTCTCGGCGAGCCGACGGGCGTCGTTATCGGTCTCGAGATCGCCCACGACCGCGGCCACCGCCTCTCCCCGGGCCGCCAGCCGGGTGAGCGTTTCTTTGAGCAGGCTTGTCTTGCCGCTGCCCGGACTCGACACGACGTTGACCACGAGCACACCAGCCCGCTCAAACTCCCGCCGCATGCTGCGGGCGGTCTCGTCGTTGGCCTTGAGGATCCGCGTGCGGACCTCGAGGATTCGGGGCATGCTCATGCAGGAACCTCCGCAACCATGATTTCGAGCGACTCAAGATCGAGTTCGTCTCCCCGGCGAATGTCGCCGCTGCGGGTGCCGCACGCGGGGCAGGCGAGCGGCACGAGGCCGGGCAGGTCCACCTCCCGCTCACAGCCCGGACACCAGATCGCGACCGGCACCTCGACGATCCGCAGGGTCGCCTCCTCGAGGAGCGTGCCGACCGCCGCCATTGCCAGGGCCGTCCGCAGGGCATGCGGCTCGACCGCGGCCAGTCGTCCGATCCGCAGTGTCACCGCGACGACCTGCCCGCCCCCCTCGGCGCGGCAGTGCACCTCGGCCAAATCGATTACCCGCATCGCTATCGAGAGTTCGTGCATCGCGTCACCACCTCTATAGTAGAGGCGGAAGAGGTGCCCGTCACCACACGTGGGGCAATCCCCCCTTGCCCCATACAAGCCCCGGGCGCAAGCCCGGGGACTGCTCGCATACAAGCCCCGGGCGCA
>JBBEEF010000182.1:0-9203 GCA_040880915.1 Pirellulales bacterium | reverse complement strand
GCGCAAGCCCGGGGACTGCTCGCATACAAGCCCCGGGCGCAAGCCCGGGGACTGCTCGCATACAAGCCCCGGGCGCAAGCCCGGGGACTGCGGGAACAAAAGCCACCCCGCCTGCCATGCCACAACACACCCCGCAACACACGCACCCATGAAAATCCCGCTATCTGTGTTGGTGATCGGCTGCGGCAATCCGCTGCGGGGAGACGACGGCGCTGGGCCGGAGTGTGTGCGGCGGCTGATCGCCCGTGGCCTGCCCGCCGGGGTGGCCGCGGTCGATGTCGGCACCGGCGGAGTGGACGTGGTGCTGCGGATGCGCGAGGCCGAGCAGGTGATCCTCGTCGACGCCTGCCGCTCGGGCCGACTGCCCGGCTCGTTGGTCTCGCTATCCGCCGCCGACGTCGCCGGCCTGCCGCCGTCCGGCCACCTCGACCTCCACATCTTCCGCTGGAGCGATGCCGCGGCCCTGGCCAACGCTCTGGGCGGGAATGGCCCAAGCCCGCTGATCGCGGCGCGACTCGTCGAAGGGGCCGCCTTCGAGGCAGGCAGCGGGCTCTCGCCGGCGGTCGAGGCAGGCGTGGAGCGGCTTGTCGACGCCCTTCACCGTGAGCTCGAGAGGATGGTCGGCCTGGCGGCCACGCCGCCCCCTTCCGAAGCCGTTGTCGCCATGTCACGCGGAGCCTAACTATGTGCCTCGCCGTGCCCGGACAGGTTGAGTCGATCCGTGACGAGGCGGGCATCCGGATGGGCCGGGTCAGCTTCGGCGGCGTCGTCAAGGATGTTTGCCTCGCCTACCTGCCGGAGATCACCGTCGGCGACTACGCCATCGTGCATGTTGGCTTCGCGATCTCGAAAATCGACGAGCACTCGGCCCGGGAGACACTCCGTACCTTCGCCGAACTCGGGATCCTGGAGGAGGGCCTCGCTGAGCTGCGGGAGAGCGACCCGGCCACGGAGCCCGGGCCGTGAAGCATCTGGTCGAATACCGCGACGCCGACACCGCCCGGCGCCTGGCCGCCGAGATCAGCCGGATCGTGACCCGCCCGTGGGCGATCATGGAGGTCTGCGGGGGCCAGACCCATTCCATCATCCGCCACGGTATCGACCAGCTGCTTCCCGCGGAGGTGGAACTGATCCATGGCCCCGGCTGCCCGGTCTGCGTGACACCGCTCGAGATGATCGACAAGGCGCTCGCGATCGCCCGCCGCCCGGAGGCGATCCTCTGCTCATTCGGCGACATGCTCCGCGTGCCCGGCTCCCGAGAAGACCTGCTAGCCGTCAAGGCGGCCGGCGGCGATGTCCGGATCGTCTACTCCCCGCTCGACGCCGTGAAGCTCGCCCGGGCCACGCCCGGCCGCGAGGTCGTGTTTCTCGCCATCGGCTTCGAAACAACGGCCCCGGCCAACGCGATGGCAGTACAGATCGCGGCCCGTGAGCGGCTCGCCAACTTCTCACTGCTGGTTTCACACGTGCTCGTGCCGCCGGCGATCCGGGCGATCATGTCGTCACCGGGCAACCGCGTAAACGCCTTCCTGGCCGCGGGCCACGTCTCGAGTGTGATGGGCACCTGGCAGTATCCGCCGCTCGCTGAGGAGTTCCGCGTACCGATCGTGGTGACTGGCTTCGAGCCACTCGACCTGCTCGAGGGGATCCGCCGCACGGTGAGCCAACTCGAGGCGGGTCGCCACGAGCTCGAGAACGCCTACCCGCGGGTCGTCACCGAGCGGGGCAATGAGGCCGCTCAGGCGGTCATCGCCGAGGTGTTCACGGCCACCGATCGGGCCTGGCGGGGGATCGGCGTGATCCCGGAGAGCGGCTGGCGGCTGGCCGATGCCTATGCCACCTTCGACGCCGAACAACGGTTCGACCTGGGGAGCGTCACCGCCGAGGAGTCGCCGCTGTGCAAAAGCGGCGAGGTGCTCAAGGGGGTGATCAAGCCAAACCAGTGCCCGGCATTCGGCCGCGAATGCACCCCGCGCATGCCCCTGGGCGCCACAATGGTGTCGAGCGAGGGCGCCTGCGCGGCCTATTACCACGCCGGACGGACAGCCCATGGAACCAGGCTCGCCTGAGATCGACGTCGCGAACTTCAGCTGCCCCGCACCCCTGCGGGATCGGCCACTTGTGGTCATGGGGCATGGCGGAGGGGGCGGCCTGTCGCACGATCTTCTCGAGCACGTGTTCCTGCCGGCCTTCGGCAACCCCG
Source organism: Pirellulales bacterium (assembly GCA_040880915.1). Lineage (GTDB taxonomy): Bacteria > Planctomycetota > Planctomycetia > Pirellulales > UBA1268 > QWPN01. The sequence goes on along the minus strand of JBBEEF010000182.1, from coordinate 7,000 downwards.
TGCTCGATCGGCTGGGCGACTCGGCCGTGCTCGACCTCGCCCGGCCGCTCGCCGGTGGCGGCCGGCTCGCCTTCTCGACCGACTCCTACGTGGTGCGGCCGCTGGTGTTTCCCGGTGGTTCGATCGGCGAGCTGGCCATCAACGGCACGGTCAACGACCTGGCAATGAGCGGCGCCGGGCCGCTGTTTCTCTCCGCCGGGTTCATCATCGAGGAAGGGTTGCCGATTGCTGAACTGGCCGGCATCGTGGCCCGGATGGCGGCCGCGGCCAAGCGGGCGGGCGTGGCGATCGTGGCCGGCGACACAAAGGTGGTGGAGCGGGGCCACGGCGACGGGCTCTATCTCAACACCGCCGGGATCGGCGTGGTGGCCCCAGGCATCGACCTCGGGCCGCACCGCATCCGGCCGGGCGACGCGGTGATCGTCAGTGGCACTCTCGGCGACCACGGCATGGCGATCATGAGTGTGCGGGAGGGGCTCGGCTTCGAGGCGGCGATCACAAGCGACACGGCACCACTCACCGGCCTCGTCGCCACGATGCTCGCCGCCTGCCCAGCACTCCGCCTGCTCCGCGATCCAACCCGGGGCGGCGCGGCCGCGAGCTTGAACGAGATTGCCTCGCTCGCGAAGCTGGGCATCGAGATCGATGAAGCCGCGATTCCGATCGCACCAGCCGTAGCGAGTGCCTGCGAAATCCTTGGCCTCGACCCGCTCCTGGTCGCCAATGAGGGCAAGCTTCTGGCCGTCGTGCCGGCCACCGCTACCGACACTATTCTGGCCGCGATGCGGTCTCACGAGCACGGGCGTGCCGCGGTCCGCCTCGGCCGCATGGTGGCGGAACACCCGGGCGTCGTGGCCCTGCGGACGGTCATCGGCGGCAGCCGGGTGCTTCCCCTGCCAATCGGCGAGCAGCTGCCGCGGATCTGTTGATCCGGCTGCACGGCCGTCCCCACCCCCGCGGAGCGGAACCGCCAGATATCACACTCACCCGTACCGGTCAGATTCACACCCCTGGGCCCAGTCTGGGCCGCTTCCCCCGTCAGCCACCGCCCGCAGTTTTTGCCTGACCCGTGCAGCCGGCATGGCGTGCACCCCCGCTCAGGGCCGGTCATCGGGCCCCCAGGCTTGCCCTCGTGCGGGCCGCGCTATGATGGTAGGGTCTGCTCCTTCCCCGCTCCCCCCACGGCGAGCGCTACGTTCCTTTGCAGCCGCTCTTCGGGAGATTTGTCTTGGCCCAATCAGTCGGCATTCGCACGCTGCCCCGCTTCGGAATTCACTGGCAGTATGTGCTGCCGATCGCCACGGTCCATCTGCTGGCCTGTCTGGCTTTCGTGCCTTGGTGTTTCAGCTGGTCGGGGCTCACGCTGGCCTTCGCTGGCACCATGGTGTTTGGCACGCTCGGCATCAATCTCTGCTACCACCGGCTTCTCGCCCACCGCAGCCTCAAGGTCTCCCCGACCCTCGAGCGATCGCTGGCGACGATCGCGATCTGTTCGCTCGAGGACACGCCTGCCCGCTGGGTTGCCAATCACCGGCTCCACCACGTTCATTCCGACGACGAGCAGGATCCGCATTCGCCCCGCGACGGGGTTGTCTGGTCGCACGCCGGCTGGCTGTTTCGCACCGCACCCAACCGCCAGACCTACGCCTTCTTCGACAAGTACGCCCGTGACATTCTCTCCGACGACTACTACCGGTGGCTCGAGCGGAATCCGATGTCGGTTCTCGCGATCTACCTCGCCCATGCCGCTTGCTTCGCAGTCGCCGGCTTCATTGTCGGCCGCCTCAGTGGCGGTGATGTGGCCAGCGGGCTTCAGCTCGCCGCCAGCTGGCTTGTGTGGGGTGTCTATGTCCGTACCGTGCTCGTTTGGCACATCACCTGGAGCGTCAATTCGCTCACCCACCTCTTCGGCTACCGCACCTACGCCACCGGCGAGGACAGCCGCAACAATTGGTTCGTGGGCCTGCTGGCGATGGGCGAAGGCTGGCATAACAACCATCACCACGATCCGGCGAGTGCCAGCGTGCAGCACCGCTGGTGGGAGATTGACGGCACCTACTATCTGATCCTGCTGCTTGAGCGGCTCGGACTGGCGAGTGACGTCATCCGGCCCCGGCACCTCCGCCGCGCTGCCGCCGCGCTTCGTGTCGCGACCGAGCCGACGGATTGACGTCGCCGGTTCACAGTGAGATCATCCGAGCGTCTCGGCTCCGACCGCGACTTCTCGGAGGGCTTGTGATGCGGTTATCATTCCTTGGCCTCGCGGTCGTGGCGTGCGGCGTGTGCCCGGCCGCCGAGCCGTCGCGGCCGAACATTGTGTTCATCTTTTCCGACGACCACGCCGAACACGCGATTTCGGCATACGGCTCGAAGGTCAACCAGACACCCCACCTCGACCGGCTCGCGGCCGCCGGGGCTCGGTTCACCAACTCGTTCGTCACCAACTCGATCTGCACCCCCAGCCGGGCCACGCTGCTGACCGGGCAATACTCGCACAAGAACGGGGTGCCGGTCTTCAACCGCTTCGACGGTTCCCGCGACCACGCCGTCAAGCGGCTTCAGGCCGGCGGCTATCACACGGGCATCATCGGCAAGTGGCACCTCGGCAGCGACCCGACCGGCTTCGATCGCTGGGTGATTCTCCCCGGCCAGGGTGCCTACTGGAACCCGCAGTTCCTCGCGCCTGGGCACGCGCTCACGATCGAGGGGCACTGCACCGACATCACCGGCGACCTGGCGGTTGAGTTTCTTGAGACCCGTCCCGCTGACAAACCGTTCTTCTTGATGGTGCACCAGAAGGCGCCCCACCGCCGCTGGGAGCCCGATGAGCGAAACAAGGCGAAGTTTAAGGACGCCGTGATCCCCGAGCCCGAAACGCTCTGGGACGACTACGCCACCCGGCCGGCAGCGCTCCCGGAAAACCGCCAAACGATCGCCCGTGATCTCCAGCCGCTCGATCTCAAGCAGGATCCACCGGCAGGGCTCGCGGGCACCGACCTCGTGAAGTGGAAGTATCAGCGATACATGCAGGACTACCTCGCCTGCGTGCAGGGCGTGGACGACAACGTCGGCAAGCTCCTCGACTACCTCGACGACCAGGGGCTGACGGAGAACACGATCGTGATGTATTCGGCCGACAACGGCTGGTATCTCGGTGACCTTGGGCTGTACGACAAGCGGTTCATGTACGAGCCGGGGCTGCGGGTGCCGCTTATCGCCCGGGGGCCGGGGATCAAGCCGAGCAGCACGCCGGGGCAATTCGTGGCCAACATCGACCTGGCCCCGACCTTTCTCGACCTCGCCGGTCTCGAGATCCCCGACTTCATGCAGGGCCAGAGCCTCAAGCCCTTGCTCAGGGGCGAGCAGCCAGCCGACTGGCGGCAGGCGGTCTATTACCGCTACTACCACGACCCGGGCCACCACGACACGCGGGCCCACTACGGCGTCCGCACGGCCACCCACAAGCTGATTCACTACTGGAAGAAGGACGCCTGGGAGCTGTTTGATCTCCGTACCGATCCGACCGAGCAGCACAGCCTCCTCTTCGACCCCGCCGAGGCGGCGCGGCCTGAAGTGGTGACCGTGTTCGCGGAGCTGAAGGCGGAGATCGCCCGGCTCCAGTCTGAGTTCGGCGACGACGGGCTGTATGCCGACCCGGGAACCTGGCCCAAGGGCAGTGCCGACGGGCCGTTCGGCGACAAAGCGCCGCTGGGAAGAAAGACAGTCGCCGAGGCGATGGCGGTGTCTGGCTCGTAACCGTGAGTGCTCGTCGTGGGGCAGACTTTGAATCTGCCGCGGCTGTAGCTGGCTGTGCGGCCGCAAAGGGCGACACGCAGTAAGGCTGCAGGGGCACCCACGCAGGTTACGGGCCGGGTAGCGTTAACTGTCCAGCCGAATGGAAGACTGCAAGTCTGCCCCACTGGGCGAAAACGAGGATTTGCCTGCGAGTGGGTGGTTGGCGAATACTTCCCGCACACCCGTTCGCCGCCGCATGGATTGCAGCCGCTCCCCCGAGGGCTGCCAGCCATGCGCACCGCACACACCTGGGCCATCCCGCCACATCTGGCTGACTACGACCAGGCCTGCCGGGAGTTTTCCTGGGAGGCCGCCCGGGGCTGGCTCGACGGCCTGCCCGATCGTCGCGGCCTCAACATCGCTCACGAGGCGGTCGACCGCTATGCGACTGGCACCCGGGCCCGCCACGTCGCCCTCCGCTGTATCTCCGCCATCGGTCTCCACCGCGACCTCACCTACGCCGAATTGGCCGAACACTCCAACCGGTTTGCCAACGCCCTGGTAGCGCTCGGCGTCACGGCCGGTGAACGGGTGTTCGTGCTGACCGGCCGAATCCCGGAACTGGTCATCGCGGCCATCGGCACGCTGAAGGCCCGGGCAATCTTCGCCCCGCTGTTTGCTGCTTTCGGCCCCGAGCCGATCCTGGCTCGGGCCGCTATCGGCACGCCACGGGTGCTCGTCACAACGCAGTCGCTCTACCGCCGGCGGCTCGGCCGGATCCGCACCTTGCTTGAGTCGGTCGAGCACGTGATCGTCGTCCCCGACGAGGCGGCACCGCTGCCCGAGGGAACTCTCGACTGGCACGACCTGCTCGCCGGCGGGTCGGCCGAGTACACGATCCCGCCGACCCTCCCGGAGGAACCCGCCCTGCTCCACTTCACGAGCGGCACCACAGGCACTCCCAAAGGCGCGCTCCATGTCCACGAGGCGATTCTGGCCCACCACTCCACCGCGCGGCTGGCCCTCGATCTCCACGACGACGACATCTTCTGGTGCACGGCCGATCCCGGCTGGGTGACCGGCACAAGCTATGGCATCCTCGCGCCGCTCTCCTGCGGGGTCACGAGCCTCCTCGACGAAGGGGAATTCGAGGCGAGTCGCTGGTGCCGGCTCCTCCAAGACGAGCGGGTGAGCGTCTGGTACACCGCCCCCACCGCGATTCGGATGATGATGCGGCGCGGGACGGCGCTAATCCGCGAGCACGACACCAGCAGCCTGCGATTCGCGGCCAGCGTGGGAGAGCCGCTCAACCCGGAGGCGGTCGTGTGGGGAATCGAGGCCTTCGGGATGCCTTTTCACGACAATTGGTGGCAGACCGAGACCGGCGGGATCATGATCGCGAACCTGCCGGCCCTCGAGGTTCACCCCGGCTCGATGGGCCGACCGCTGCCGGGCGTCGAGGCGGCGATCGTCGAGCGGCTGGCCGACGGTAGCGTGCGGGTGATCGAGGAGCCCGACACCCAGGGGGAGATCGCCCTGGCAGCCGGTTGGCCGAGCATGTTCCGGGCCTACTGGGGGGAACCCGACCGCTATGCCGCCTGTTTTTCAGGCGGCTGGTACCTCACCGGCGACCTCGCTCGCCGCGACGCCGAGGGCTACTTCTGGTTCGTGGGCCGCAGCGACGACGTGATCAAGACATCGGGGCACCTCGTGGGCCCGTTCGAGGTCGAGAGCGTGCTCCTCGAGCACGCCGCGGTGGCGGAGGCGGGCGTGATCGGCAAGCCCGACCCCGAGGCCGGCGAGATCATCAAGGCCTTCGTGACGCTCAAAAACTCCGACGGCGACTCTTCTCAGCCCAACGACGACCTGCGGCGTGAGCTGCTCGGCTTTGCCCGCCAGCGGCTCGGCGCCGCAGTGGCCCCCAAGGAAATCGTGTTTGTCCCGTCACTGCCGCGAACGCGGAGCGGCAAGATCATGCGGCGGCTGCTCAAGGCCCGCGAGCTCGGCCTGCCGGAGGGGGATCTCTCAGCATTGGAGCCGTTCCCGTCATGACCGCGACCGAGCCCACGTCTGTACCAGTTCCGCACCCTGCGCTCGCCGCCGGCCACGCGCGGCGGTTGCTCGCCGACATGCTGCTCGTGCGGCGGTTCGAGGAGCGGGCGGCCGAGTGCTATATGGCCGGATCGATCCGCGGGTTTCTCCACCTGGCCATCGGCGAGGAGGCGACGATCACCGGCTGCCTCGCGGCGCTCGAGCCGGAAGACCGGGTCGTCGCCGCCTACCGCGAGCATGCCCACGCCCTCCTCCGGGGCATGCCTCCGGGGGTGGTGATGGCCGAGATGTTCGGCCGCTCGGGGGGCTCGAGCCGGGGACGCGGGGGCTCAATGCATCTGGTGGACGTCGAGCGGCGGTTGTATGGCGGTTACGCGATCGTGGCGGGCGGGATGCCACTGGCCGTCGGCCTCGCGCTTGCAGACCGGATGGAGCGGCGGCCCCACGTGACAGCCTGCTTCTTCGGCGACGGGGCCGTGGCCGAGGGGGCGTTCCACGAGTGCCTGAATCTGGCGGCCCTCTGGCGTCTGCCCGTGCTGTTCGTGTGCGAGAACAACCTCTACGCGATGGGGACGGCGCTCGAGCGTCACCAGTCAATGCCCCGGATTCATCGCAAGGGGGCCGCCTACGGGATCGAGGGGATGCTCGTGGACGGCATGGACGTGCTCGCCGTGGAGGCCGCGGCCCGGCTGGCCGTAGAGCTCGTCCGCGGCACGGGGATGCCGCTGCTGCTCGAGGCCCGAACCTACCGGTTCCGGGCCCACTCGATGTACGACGCCGAACTCTACCGAGAGAAAGATGAGGTGGCCCGCTGGAAGGCCCGGGATCCGTTGGTGACCTTTCCGGCGCGGCTGCAAGACTGGGGCCTCATCGACGCTGCCACCCTCACCGAGCTCGACGCCGCAGCCACCGCCGCGGTCGAGGCGGCCGTGGCTGAGGCCGAGGCGTCGCCGCCCGAGCCCGTTGCCGACCTGTTTCGCGACCTCGTGCAGGCGGCGGAGGCAACCCGATGACCTACCGCGAGGCGATCCGGGAAGCCCTTCGCGAGGCGCTCGCCGCCGATCACCGCGTGTTCCTCATGGGCGAAGACGTGGGTCGCTATGGCGGGGCCTACGCCTGCAGCCGGGGCCTGCTCGAGGAGTTCGGGCTGGAGCGGGTCGAGCTATTGTCAAGAGTTGTGTTTAGAGGTTCTGAATCAGGCGGCGTTCTGCAG
>JBBEEF010000181.1:12421-15313 GCA_040880915.1 Pirellulales bacterium | reverse complement strand
CGACCGCAGTGTGCTTGTGGTGTACATTCCTTCCACGCATGAGGCGGGCGGCGTGAGCCACTGGCTTGAGTCGCTGCGGATCGCTCCCGGTGAGGTGGCCGTCGCCGGCGAGACCCGGCGTGGGCCGCTGCCTCCGGCAACTCGGTGACTATCAAGATCGACTCCGGCGGTCTCGCCGACAGGACGCAAGAGGCGGCACTCCGACGATGGCACGACTTACGTTTCTCGGGGCGGCTGGTGTCGTGTCGGGTTCGCGGCACCTCCTCGAGGCCGGGGGCAGCCGCGTGCTCTTTGACTGTGGCCTCTTCCAGGGGGAAAAGCATCTCCGCGAGCGAAACTGGCGACCGCTCGGCGTGCCGGCGGCGTCGGTCGACGCTGTCGTGCTCACCCATGCCCACATCGATCACTCCGGCTGGCTGCCGCGGCTGGTGAAGGAGGGATTCCGGGGCCGGATTCTCGCCACGCCGGCCACGGCCGACCTGCTGCCGATCCTGCTCTACGACTCCGCCAAGTGCCAGGCGGAAGACGCCTCCTATGCCAACCGCCACGGCTACTCCAAGCACCACCCGGCCCTGCCGCTCTATGAGGAACACGACGTGTCCGCGGCCCTGCGGTTGGTGCAGACCGGCCCGCGGGGGGTCTGGTTCGAGCCAGCCGCCGGCATTCGCTGCCGCTATCACGACGCCGGACACATGCTCGGCAGCAGTTTCGTGGAGGTCGAGGCGTTGTCGGAGCCAGAATCCGCACCGGTGCGGATCGTGTTCTCGGGCGACGTGGGTCGCTACGACGCGCCGCTCTACAACGATCCCGCCCCGCCGCCCCCCTGCGACTACCTCGTCTGCGAGAGCACCTATGGCGACCGCGACCACACGTCGACCCGACCACTCGACGAGCTTGAAAAGGTCACCACCGAGGCGATTGAGCGGGGCGGTCTGATGCTCGTGGCCTCCTTCGCCGTGGGCCGGGCCCAGCAGCTGGTCTATCTCCTCCGTACGCTCATGGCTGCCGGGCGGGTGCCCGAGGTGCCGGTCTGGGTCGATTCGCCGATGGCGGCCGACGCGCTGGAAGTCTTCCGCCGGCACAAGGGGGAGCACGACTTCAGCGAGGCCAAGCTCGCAGGCGTGGCCGAGGCCCTGGCAACCCCCTTCGTGCGAACGGCGAAGACCGCCGCTGAATCAAAGGGCATCAACGCCCACGCCGGCCCCGGCATCGTGATCGCCTCGAGCGGAATGATGAACGGCGGCCGGATTCTCCACCATCTGGCCCGCCGGTTGCCCGACGAGCAAACAACCGTGCTCGTGGCGGGCTTCCAGGCCAAGGGCACGCGGGGCCGCACACTCCTCGGCGGCGCCAGGACGCTACGAATCCACGGCCGCGACATCCCGGTCCGCGCGGCAATCCGCCAGGTAGACGCCTTCTCCGGCCACGCCGACCGCAGCGAGATCGCCCGCTGGCTAGCCGACATGCCGGCCCCCAAGCTGGCATTTCTCGTGCACGGTGAACCGCCCGCCGCCCGCGGGATGGCCGAGTTTCTCGCCACGAGCCGGGGCTGGAACACGACGGTGCCCGCCATCGGCCAAGCGTTCGACCTTCCGAGCTGATTTTTCCCTCTCCACCGACCCCGAGCACCTCCACATGACCACCAAGAAACCTCGGCCCGACGATGTCTCGCCACCGGCCAAGGCCTGCCCCATCCTGCCCGACACTGTGTTCGGCGACGATGTGTCGCTCGTGGCGGAGAACATGGAGCGGATCCTCGCGTCGCCGAGCTACCTGCTCGCTCAGGAAGATCCGGCCCTGCTTACCAAGGAGGAGATGCGGGGCGTGCGGATGCTGCTCGAACTCGGCAAGCCCGAGCTCTCGCTCCAAGCCGATAAAATCCATTCCACCGTGATCGTGTTTGGCGGCACGCAGATCGTGGAGCGGACCGCGGCCGAGCGGCGGCTCTCGGAGGCCCGCCGGGCGGCGGTGGCGGCTCCCGGTGACCGGCGGGTGGCCCGCGAGGTGGAGCGGTCGCAGCGGCTGCTCGACCACGCTCACTTCTATGACTCGGCCCGGGAGTTCGCCAAGATCGTTTCGATCGACAACCAGTGCGAGAGTCAGCGGGACTACGTCGTGATCACCGGTGGCGGGCCGGGCATCATGGAGGCCGCCAACCGCGGCGCCTTCGACGTGGGCTGCAAGTCGATCGGCCTCAACATCAAGCTACCGGCCGAGCAGCAGCCCAACCCGTTCATTACGCCGGAACTGTGCTTCCAGTTTAAGTACTTCGCACTGCGAAAGTTTCACTTCATTCTGCGGGCAGCGGCGGTCGTGCTCTTCCCCGGCGGGTTCGGCACGCTCGACGAGATGTTCGAGACGCTCACGCTCCGCCAGACCCACCGGATGCAGCCGGTGCCGATCATTCTCTTCGGCCACGACTACTGGTCGCGGGTCATCGACTTTCAGTATCTGGCCGACTCGGGCGTGATCGCCGACCACCACCTCGACCTGTTCACCTACGCCGAAACGCCCGCGGAGGCCTGGCAGCAGATCCTCGACTTCCATGCGCGGCCGCAGGCGACGTGAGCATCGGCCGCGGAGGCGAATCATCGCAGTCCCCGGGCTCGCGCCCGGGAAAGGTGGTTCACAGGGCGAGCGCAGGGCAGGATTCAATCCTGGAAGGCACGGCCTGTGCGGCCATAGAAGCCCCCAGCGCAAGCTGGGGGACTGCGACGTGGCGCATGGCCGGGCTCAACGATCCAAATACAGCGCCGACTTTGGGCGGCATGGCGAGCGGGGTGGCCTTCGTTCCCGCAGTCCCCGGGCTCGCGCCCGGGGCTTGTATGGGTCCTGGGAGGCACGGCCTGTGCGGCCATAGAAGCCCCCAGCGCAAGCTGGGGGACTGCGACG
>JBBEEF010000181.1:0-12321 GCA_040880915.1 Pirellulales bacterium | reverse complement strand
GGGGTGGCCTTCGTTCCCGCAGTCCCCGGGCTCGCGCCCGGGGCTTGTATGGGTCGGGGAAGAATTGCCCCGTGCTCTCTCGAGCCGGCCTGGCCGGCGAGATGGCCCGGCCAAGCCCGACCCTCTCGGATTGACCCCCGAAAAGTCCGAATTGGACATACTTTATGGACTCACAGGAATCGACATGCAATCTTCTTCAGGCGTAGCGCTTGTGATCGGTGGGGCTCGGGGCGTCGGGGCCGACGTTGCACGGGGGCTCGCCGCCTGTGGGTATGCGGTAGCGATCCACTGCCATGCGTCGCTCCGTGAGGCCCGGGCGCTGGCCGCCGAGTTGACGCTGGCCGAGCTGTCGCCAGCCGGCAAGGGATCGCTAGCTCTGACGGCCAATCTTCGCGAGGAGGGGGCCGTGCGGGTGCTTGTGCACCGGGTCGCCGACCAGTTCGGGCGGATCGACGTGGTGGTGGCCTGCGCACGGCTGCGGCGGCCAGGACAGCTCGAGGAACTCGCCGGCGCCGATCTCATGGGCCACTACGAGGTCAACGTGGTTGGCACGTTCGTCGTGGCCCAGGAGGCTGCCGCGGTCATGCTGCGGCAGGAGGAGGGGGGCGTGATTGTGGCGCTCGCTGATGGCGGTGAGCCCCGGCCCGGCGAACTTGCCTACGCCACCAGTCAGGCCGCGATTCCCGCGCTCATGCGATCACTCGACACCGAGTGCAAAGCCCGCAACCCGAGGGTGCGAGCAGCGTGCCTGATCGTGCCGGACCCGCCTCCCCCGCCCGCCGACATTACCGCGGTCGTCATCTCGCGAATCGACGACCTGCGTGGCCAGGGCGACCTGCCCGCGGAGGGGTAGTCTCTGCAACAGGCTCCCTCCGGCTCACGCCTCGGGCTGGGATAAAAACCGGTTTGCGGGGAACCAGCAAACCCGAAAGCTGAGCGGAGGGAGTGCGAGCGGCCGATGGCGCGAGTCTCTGTGCCGGGGAGCGGCTCAGCGAGCCAGCGGCATTCGGATCGTGAACGTGCTGCCGACGCCGGGCGTGCTCTCGACGGTGATGCCGCCACGGTGGGCCTGCACGATGTGCTTGACGATCGAGAGCCCGAGCCCCGTACCGCCGAGCTTGCGACTCCGCGCCTTGTCCACCCGGTAGAACCGCTCAAACAGCCGGGGCAGGTGCTCGGGATCGATCCCCGCCCCCTCGTCCGCGACCCGGATCACAAGCCCGCCGCCCGTCACGTCCCCCTCGATCCCCGCCGTCAGCCGAACCGTGCTGCCCGGGCCGCTGTATTTGATGGCATTGTCGATCAGGTTGATCACCGCCTGCTCTAGGAGCGGCTGATTGACCTCCGTCATGATCGCCTCGGGGCAGTTCGTCTCGAGGAGGATCGACCGTTCGGCGGCCCGCGGCCCGCAGTCGGCCAGGGCGGCAGCGAACACGTCGGCGATCCGGGTCGGCTCCAGCGGCAGGTTCCCGGCCCCCTCGCTCTGCTCGATCCGCGACAGGGCCAGCAGGTCCTCGATGATCGATGCCAGCCGGTCGGCCTGCCGGCCCACGATCTCGAGAAATCGGCGGCTGTTGCCGGGGTCATCCACGGCCCCGTCGAGGAGCGTCTCGACGAACCCCTTGATCGAGGCCACCGGTGTCTTGAGTTCGTGCGAGACATTGGCCACGAAGTCTCGCCGAACGCTCTCCAGCCGCTCGATATCGGTGACGTCGTTGAGCACGATCACCGCCCCCCCCTCACCCGACACATCCCGCAGGGCCGTGCCCCGCAGCCGGATCGTCCGATCGCGTGCGCCTCTGAGCACGAGGTCATCCTCAACCGGCCCCCGGCAATCGATGGCCAACAGTGCGAACCGCCGCAGATCGGGATTGCGGACCACATCCTGAAGCGGCCGGCGGAGCACGTCGTCGAGATCCACGCCGAGCAGGTCGGCGGCGGCCCGATTCATCCCCACGATCCGTTGCCGGGCGTCGATCGCCAGCACCCCCTCGATCATGCTGCCGAGCACGGCCTCCTGCTGCGTACCCTGCCGGCCGATGGTGAGGCCCCGCTCGACGAGCTGCTCCCGCAGAAGGCCGAAGGCGGCGGTCAGTTCTGCCACCTCCGCCAGTTCGGTCGAGGGCAGCGGGGATCCGACGTCGCCTGCTGCCAGCCTTGTTGCCGCGAGGCAGAGTTCCTCGATCGGTCGAGCCGCCTGGCCGGCCAGCAGCCACCCGGCCGCGATCGCCAGTGCCGCGATCGCGGCGGCGCCGCCAGCCAGCCAGGCCTGCGACCGCTTGAGCCCCAGGTCACGTGCGGTCGCATCGGCCGCCAGCCGCACGATGATCGTGGGCGGCCCCCCCGGCGGCCCGCGGGGTACGGCCACGACGAGCCAGCGGCGGCCCGTGGCCACGTCGTACCAGCCGCCGGTCGCGATGCTGCCGCTCTTGGCCCGGGCCAAGAGCGGCCCGTCGAGGCGGCTCCCGTCGGCTGGTCCGGGCGAGCCCTCCAGCGGCGTGCCTTCGGGGCCGAGCAGTTCCACCTCGAGTCCGCTGTCCTTCATGAACCCGCGGAGCCGTGCGGCATGGCTGGCCGGGTCGATCGCCGGCGACTCGTAGGCGAGCGTAGCCGCCAGTCCGCTACCCAGCTCGATCAGCCGCTGCTCGTGACTATCCGCCGCGAGCATGGCCAACTGCACGCTGCCGAGCCACGCGCAGCCGACCAACACAGCCAACACGAGCACACACCAGCCCCCAAATAAATGCCAGACGAGCCGTGTGCGGGGCATGGAGGGGTGGCCCGGGAGGACGTGTGTCACGCCCGGAACCGGTAGCCCACGCCCCGAACGGTTTCGATGTAGGAGCCAAAGGTCCCGAGCTTCTTTCGCAGACCGGCGACCTGAACGTCGACCGACCGCTCCGTGACAGGATAATCCTCCCCCTTCACCGCGTCGACAATCTGCGTGCGGGTGTAGGCCCAGCCGGGCCGCCGGGCGAGAAACTGGAGCAACGCAAACTCCGTGTAGGTCAGCTCCAGCAGCCGGCCGGCGAGCGTCACCTCGTGTCGGCCCGGGTGGATCGACAACTCGTGGACGTCGATCGTCACCTCCGCTTCGGTCTGCCGCTTGGCTTCCTGCCGCCGCAGGAGCGCCTTGATTCGGGCGGTCAGCACCCGCGGGCTGAATGGCTTGCCGATGTAGTCGTCGGCCCCACGGTCGAGGCCGGCGATCATGTCCGCCTCTTCACTCTTGGCGGTGAGCATGACGATCGGCACGTCCCGGGTGCGGGCGTCGGCCTTGAGTCGCCGGCAGACCTCGAGGCCGTCGACGGCCGGCAGCATGAGGTCGAGCACGATCAGGTCGGGGGGATCCTTACGGGCGGCCTTGAGCGCCTCCTCGCCGCTCGAGACGCAGACCACTTCGAAGCCTTCCTTGGCTAGGTTGTAGCGAACGAGTTCGAGCAGGTCGTCCTCATCGTCGACCACGAGAATGTGGTAGGTGCGGGTCGGACCCCCCTGTGTCTTCGACGGCGCTTGCTTCACGAGGTATTCCTGCACGATGGGGGTGGCGGCAGTCATCGGGAAAGGATGCGGTTTTGAACGCGGGATGGCGTGACGGGTGAGCAATCGCATTGACTCGTAGGAATAAGTATGCCCGGCGGGCTACGGCCGCACACCGTGAGAATTCGATGAAGGCCGTTCGGCCCGCCCCGGCCGGTCAGGACAGCAGCAACTCGACGTCCTCGGGCGTCAGGTTGCCGATCACCCCGGCGTCGGCTCGCACGATTGAATCGGCGAGCTCCCGCTTTTTGTCTTGGAGTGCCAGAATCTTCTCCTCGACCGTGTCTCGGGCGATGAGCCGGTAGGCGAACACGCGGCGGGTCTGGCCAATCCGGTGCGCCCGGTCGACCGCCTGAGCCTCGACCGCCGGGTTCCACCAGGGATCGAGGATGTAAATATAGTCTGCGGCGGTGAGGTTCAGGCCCTGGCCGCCAGCCTTGAGGCTCACGAGAAACAGCCGGCATTCGGCGTCCTCCTGAAAGCGGGTCACCCGGGCCTGGCGGTCGGTCGTGCGGCCGTCAAGGTACTCGTAGGTGACTGCCTTGGCGTCGAGCCGCCGCCGCAGGATCGCCAGAAAACTCGTGAACTGACTGAACACGAGCACCTTGTGCCCCTCGTCGATCACCTCCTCGAGTTGCTCGAGCAGCGTGTCGAGCTTCGCCGAGGGCTCGTCGATCCTGCCCGGATCGACAAGCCCCGGATGGCAGGCCGTCTGCCGCAGCCGCAGGAGTGCCTCGAGCACCGCGATCCGCGAGCGGCCGATGCCGAGGCGGCCGATCTTGCCGGAGAGCTCGGCCCGGAAGTGGTCACGAAGTTCGTCGTAGGCCTTGCGCTGCGTCTCCCCAAGTTCAACGTACAGCGTCTGCTCGGTCTTCTCGGGTAGATCAGAGAGCACCTCGGCCTTCGTCCGCCGCAGGAGGTAGGGCCGCACCGCCCGAGCCACCACATCGGCACTGCCCCGGCCGTCGGCCAGAAACTTCCGCAGCCGGGCGGCGCTGCCCAACTGGCCAGGGTTCAAGAACTCGAAGATGCTCCACAGCTCGCCGATATGATTCTCGACCGGGGTGCCGGTGAGCGCCAGGCGGTGTCGGGCCCGCAGGAGCCGGCAGGCCTTGGCCGCTTGGCTGGCGGCGTTCTTGATCGACTGGGCCTCGTCGAGGATGACGTAATCGAACTCGGTCTCCCGGTGGCGGATGATGTCACGCCGCAGCGTGCCGTAGGTGGTGATCACGACGTCGTGCTCGGTGAGGTCGGTCGACCCCTCGGTCCGGGTGTTGCCCGTATGGTTGGCCACCACGAGCGCGGGCGCGAACTTCCGCGCCTCTTCGATCCAGTTGAAGACGAGGCTCTTGGGCACCACGACGAGGCTCGGCCGGTGGGGAGTGCCACCGGCAGCACTCGCCGCCTTGCGGCGAGCGAGCAGCGCGAGCACCTGAATGGTCTTGCCGAGGCCCATGTCGTCGGCCAGGCAGCCACCCAGACCCAGCCCCTCGAGGAACACAAGCCACCCCAGCCCCTCCCGCTGGTACTGTCGCAGCGTGCCCTGGAATCCCGCAGGCTCTGGTTCAGCTTCGGGCCGTTCGCCGGACGCGAGCTGCTCCCGCAGCCGCTCAAACGCCTCGTCGAAGTGGGCCCGCGGCTGGCCAGCCAGGAGAGCGTCGAGCAGGGCCACCTGAATCCGGCCATACCGCAGCCGTCCGTCGTGCTTCTGCGCAAGCGCCGCAAAGGGGGCAAACTCGGCCGCGAATGAGTCGGGCAGGATGCCCATCGACCCATCGGCCAGCTCCACCGACCGCGTGCCCGAGGCGAGCGCCTCGAGCAAGGCCGGCAGTTCCGCCCGCACGCCCCCGAAATCGACCTCGGCCGACAGCTCGAACCAATCGATCCCGCTGGTGACATTCCAGGCGACGCTGCCAGCCGGCCGGTAGCGGCGGCCGGCAACCTCGACCGTCCAGCCGGTCGCCGCCAGCTGCGAGACCGAGCCGTCGAGGCGGTTGCGGGCCACCTCCACATGATGGGTCAGTTCGGCTCCATCGACCGCCGCGCCCCGTGGGGGCGAGAAGCCGTGCCGCGGCAGCACGGAGAGAGACTCCTGCTCCGCGGCCCGGTCACGACGCACAAATACCCGGCCCTCGGTGTCGGCCGCTCCGCCGGCGGGATCATCGGCGGCGATGAGGATGCCCCCGTAGTCAAACCAGATTCTGCCGGCCAGCTGCACGCGGGACTGCGTCCGCCGGCGGCCGGTCGCGGCAGGTTCCTCGCCGGAGACCGCGGGAGAGTCGTCGAGCACGAGCTTGGGTCGCGGCGGACCCGATTCGATCCGCCAGCCCGTCCAGGCCGGGAGCACGACCCGGGGCACGTTGGCAAGCGACGCGAGTCGCTCGATCAGTCCGTCGCACTGCGTTGCGGCAAGCTCGATGGCCCCCCGCCGCTCGAACTGGTCGATCCAGGCGGCGGCACCCGCCGCCTCCAACCGGGCGATCCGGTCGGCAAACACCACGATGCCCGACTTGAGAATGGCCCGTGGCTCATCGAGCCCCTTCCGCTGGCTGCCGCGGACGAGGGCCGCAGTGAGCGTCGCCTTGGACGGACGCCGGATGGTTTCGTCGTCGTCGCGGCGGCCGCGGGGCAGCTCGTCGTCGTCGGGCCCGACGAGAAAGGCGAACTCCCAGGGGCGGCCCTCGTCCCAGGTCAGCGGCACGACCTGTTCCGGGGCCCGCCGGGGCTCCGGCTGCATGACGAGCCGACCCGCCTCGCAGAGCATGGCCAGGTGGGTGGCGGCGGAGCGGGGGCTGATGATGAGCTTTGAGATCACCCGTCGCTCGAGCGGCGGCGGCAGGATGCCGTCTGCGCTGGCGGAGGCACCAAGCAATCTCGCCAGGAGGTCGCGCTCGAGCAGATCGAGATCGGCAAACTCGACCTCACCCGGTCCGATCACGATCGTCCGGGGCCGGCCGGTGGCGTTGCCCGCCACATCCAACTGCATCCGGCAGGGGGCGAGAACGGCCGCGCGGGCCTCGGCCGATGCCGCGGCATCGAGCAGAAAGAGCAACGCGCCGCCAGCCCGTCGGGGGTCTGGAATGTGCACGCCCTGCGACCGCACGGTCGGTTCGACGAGTCGCCGCCGCTCCTCGAGCTCCGCTGCCCACGGGGGCAGGCGGGCACCGCCGCGGCCAGCGGATCGCAGGCTCGCTGCCGGTGCCTCAAGTGGGGCGACGAGAGCGGGTCGGGGCGGCTCCTCTGCCACCTCATCATCCTCGAAGCCGGGCTCATCGGCCGACTCGATGATCGTGCCGATCACATCGAGCTCCACTGGCGTTTGCTCGTGGATGCCCGAGAGCAGTCCGCGTCGGTCCACCTCGAGGATGACGGCTGCAAGGATCGCGCAGGGCCTGCCGGCCCGGCCCGCGATTGTCGAGCAGCGGCTCTCGAGCGTCATCCCGCCGCGGCGGTGGGCTGAGAGTTCGAGGAACACCTCGTGATCCTCGCCGTCGCCGACGGAGACCATGGCCCGCACCTGGCCGACACGCGGGCAGGAGACCTTCGCCAGGGTGATCTCGCGAGCGCGGGCCACGTCGGCCGGCTCGAACAGGTGAAAGAGGCGTTTTTCGAGGGTCTTCATGGAGCCTGGGGAGCGGATAGCACGGGCAGCGACCCCCCGGAGTTGGTCGCCGCGAAACAGGTGATCATAACGCGGCCCGGCGGCCAGAACCTAAAGAGTCGTGTCCCGCCGGTCCCGGTCAGCCTTCCTTGACCGCGGCCACGAGTTCGAGCACGTTTTCCACCGGCGTGCCCGGGAGAATCCCGTGGCCGAGATTGAAGATGTGGCCGGGCCGGCCGCGGGCCCGATCGAGCACTTCGCGGGTCCGGCGGCGAACGGTGTCACGGTCGGCCATGAGCACGACCGGCTCGAGGTTGCCCTGCACGGCACGATCGTGGCCGACGAGGTCCCAGCCGCGGTCGAGGTCGATCCGCCAGTCGATGCCGATGACGCTGCCCCCGGCTTCCCGCAAAAGCGGCAGGAGCTGGGGATTCCCGGTGGCGAAGTGAATCACCGGCGCCCGCGCCGCAGCCGCGGCGATCGCCGTGCGGGCGTGGGGTAGCACATAGCGGCGGTAGTCGTCGGGCCCCAGGCAGCCCACCCAGCTGTCGAAGAGCTGCACGATCTGGGCACCCGCGTCGAGCTGGGCCATGAGATAGAGGCTCACCGCCCGGGCCAGTCTGTCGCACAGATCATGCCAGGCCGACTCGTGGCGGTACATGAAGCTCTTCGTGAGCGTCCAGGCCTTGCTCGTGCCCCCCTCGATGCAGTACCCGGCGAGCGTGAAGGGCGCGCCGGCGAAACCGATCACCGGAATCGAGTCGTCGAGGCCGGCGCGGGTGGCGGCGACCGTATCCATCACAAAGCCGAGCCGGTCGACGTCGTCGAGCTCACGGACACGGTCTACGTCGGCCGCCGTGCGGAGCGGATTGTGGATGACCGGCCCCTCACCGGCGGTGAACTCGAGCTCGAGCCCGAGCGGCTCGAGGATCGGCAACAGGTCGCTGAAGATGATCGCGGCGTCGACCCCGAGGCGATCAACGGTCGCGATCATCACCTCCGCCGAGAGCCGGGGCGTCTTGCAGAGCTCGAGAAAGCCGACCTTATCGCGGATGGCCCGGTATTCCGGCAGGTAGCGGCCCGCCTGCCGCATGAGCCACACGGGCGTCCGTTCCACCGGCTCGCGGCGGCAGGCCCGCATCATGAGCGAGTGATTGCGGGGATCGGCGGGCGGGGGAGGGAGGGGCAACATCGAACATGGAAGTATAGGCTGCGGCGGCCGTCGGCGGAGGGCGGCAGGGAACTAGAATACGGAGTGAGGCTGCAGCTGCCTCCCGTCCCCTCCACCTCGTGTCCGGTTCTCGATGACCACCTTTCTCTCAGGCATCTCGATTGTCTGCTTCGTGGCCAGTTATGCCGTGGCCCTCGGCTGTGAGGCGTCCCGGCTGGTCTTTCGCTCTGGCGTGCGGGGCATGGTGATGGTGGGCTTCGCGGCCGCGGGGCTGGTCGCCCACACGCTGTTTCTCGGCTGGCGGGCCGTGAGCGAGTCGACTGTGCCCCTGTCGAGCCCGTTCGACTGGTACCTGCTGGCGGCCTGGCTGTTGGCGGCCGGCTACCTCTGGCTCGCCCTGACCAACCCGCGCACGCCGGTGGGCCTGTTTCTCCTGCCGGTGGTGCTGGCACTGGTCGGGGCGGCGGTGCTCGCCAGTCGGGAGCCGTTTCTGCAGAGCCCGGCCGCACAGGTCTGGGCGCGGATCCACGGCAGCTTCAATCTTGCCTTCAGCGTGAGCGTGGCGCTCGGGGCGGTGGCCGGGATGATGTGGCTTATCCAGGCCGGTCGGCTCACCCGCAAGCAGCCCCCGCTCAAGGGATTTCGGATGCCGAGCCTCGAGCGGCTCGCGCTCGTGACCCACCGCACGCTCGGCGTTGCCGCCTGGACGGCGGTGGCGGGCTTCGTATCAGGCATCGTGCTCAACGCCGTCAAGCTGCCGGAGTCGGTCCCCTGGACCGATCCGGTCGTGATGCGGATGGGCATGGTCGTGGCCTGGCTGGTGGTGGCCGACGGCGTGACGCTCGCCACGCGACGGCGGCCGGGCGGAGACCGGATCGCGGCCTGGCTCTCGGTGGCGAGCCTCATGGTGTTGGCAGGGTCGATCACCTGGGGACTCATCGCCCCGACCCGGCACGGCGTTCCGGCCGCAGCGATCCAGGCCGGGATGCCGGAGGTATCGCCATGACCGCGACCGCGACCAAAGCCGCGACCACGCTGTCGCTCGTGGGGGGAACGCACCGGACGGTGCCGCTCGAACTGCGGGAGCGGCTCGCCTTCTCGGCCGAGCAGGCGGCCGCGGCCTTGGTCGCCTTTCGGGAGCGGTTTCCGGGGCGGGAAGGGGTGCTGCTCTCGACCTGCAATCGGGTCGAGTTTTACGCCGCCGGCGAGCACGAGGCTGCCGCGCCGCCGGCCGAAGAACTCGTGGCGTTTCTCGCCGAGTGCCGCGGGCTCGACCCCGGCCGACTCGCAGGCGTGCTCACCCGGCAGGCCGACGAGGCGGTCGTGAAACACCTCTTCTCCGTGGCCTCGGGCCTCGACAGCATGGTGCTCGGGGAGCCGCAGATCCTCGGCCAGGTGAAGCAGGCCTGGTCGCTCGCCCGCGACAGTGGCACCAGCGGCCCGCTCACCGGCGGGATGTTTCAGGCGGCCCTGCGCACGGCGAAGCGGGTGGCCAGCGAGACCGCGATCGGCCGCGAGCGGACGAGTATTCCGAGCGTGGCGGTGGCCGACTTCGCAGCCGCTGTGTTCGAACAGTTCGATGACAAGCGGATCCTGCTGATCGGGGCGGGCAAGATGGCGGCCGAGACGCTGCGGTATCTCCGCGCGGGGGGAGCGCGAGACGTGACTGTCGTCAACCGCACCGCCAGCCGCGCCGTCGAGCTCGCCGCCCGGTTGGGCGCCCGGCCGGGCTCGTTCGCGGAGCTCGCCGCGGAGCTCGTGGCCGCCGACCTCGTGGTGAGCACGACAGGGGCCTCTGAGCTGGTCGTGCCGCTCTCGCTCTTTGAGCGGATCGAGCGGGTTAGGGGGGGTCGGCCACTGGTGGTGCTCGACCTGGCTGTTCCCCGGGATTTCGACCCGGCCATCGGCGAGCGACCCGGCGTCTGGCTCTATTCGGTCGACGATCTCGCGGCCGCCTGTAACGCCAATCGCCACAGCCGCAAGCGCGAGATGCCGGCGGCGCTGGCGATCATCGAGGAGGAGACGTTGCGGTTCATGACCGACGTGCACCATCGGGCGACGGCACCGGTGATCGAGCAGCTGCGGGCCGGCTGGAGCGAAACCGGCGACCTGGAACTCGAGCGGCTCTTCCGCCGGCTGCCCGATCTCGCCGAGGCCGAGCGGGCCGAGATTCGCCAGGCCTTTGAGCGGTATGCGGCCAAGCTCCTCCACCCGCCACTGGTGTCGCTTCGCAGCGAAAGCCAGTCGGGCCCGCCGCTGGGCCTCCTCGACGCGCTCCGGCGGCTGTTTCAGCTCAGGGAGTGAGGGTCAGGGTCGGCGGGCTGCCGGCAGCTGGCGGGTCGGCGGGCTGCCGGCAGCTGGCGGGTCGGCGGGCTGCCGGCAGCAGCCGGTTCCACTGCGGGGCCACGCTAGCGGCCGCGAGCAATAGCCCGGCAGCGAGCGCGAGTCTCATTCCGCCGCGATTGCCTTGCCACGTTCAACGACCGTCGCGGCGGGCCTGCTTCCGCTTGCCTGACACGAGCGTGTGGCCGCGGCGGCGGGTCGAGAGGCCGTCGAGCTTGATCCGGGTGGCCGTGGCCTTTGCCTTGGCCGACCGCTGCTTCTTGGGATCGAAGTGAACGGCCTGGTCCTTGCCCGAGGCGGCAAGCGTCCGGAGCTTTCCAGCCTGCCGCGCCTTCTTTGACGTCAAAGCCTTGGCCAACTTTGTGGCGCGAGCGGCGGGCTTGCCGGCCGTACCCGTCTGACCCGCTGCCGACGTCGGCGGTGATGCCTTGCCGCGGGCCTTGGCCTGCTTAGAACCCCCCCGCTTCGCCGTAGGTTCGGCAACGCCGACGAGTCGCCGGGCGGCCGCGTTGATGCCGGCGACGGCCTCGGAGAGCGTCTCCCGGATGCTGGCCCGGGCGGCGCGGTGGTCGGCCTGCCGAGCCGGCTTCTTGATGCTCTTGCTCACGCTCTTGGCAGCCGTCGTACGGGCTGGCTTCTTGCCGCGAACAGTGCTTTCCACTGCGACCGCAATGCCCGCAGCGAGTTCCTCCATCCGCGCCTCGAGTCGCTTCACAGCGGCCCCGAAGAGATCCGCTTTCTCGAGCGACCGTGTGTTGGCCGGGTCGTTCTTACGAGCGGGACCTTTCTTGGTCGCGATTGTTTGGCGGTTGAAGAGGTCCCGCCACTTGTCGCGAAGCGACCGCGCCTGCTGCCTCATAGCCACGAGCTGCTTGTGGGTGGCGGTGGCGAGCGACGTGCCCACCGTGCTGTCGAGAACCCGCTGTTCGGCGGCAGTGAGCCAGCCCGTGGTCGAACGTGTGGTGGTGGTGGTGGTGGTGCGGCCGGAAGTCTTTGCCATCGGAATGATGAGGTCCTAAAAGTGGGGGACGAGGGATGTCCGAGGGGGGGCTCAGGCAGACAAGCAATCGAACAAAAAAGACTGCGGTGCAGGTATAGCACAAAGCCACCCCCGACCGTTGCGATTCCCCCTGATCCAGAATGCTTCCGCTGATTGCCGCCTGAGGGGCATTTGTTCCCGTAGTCCCCGGGCTCGCGCCCTGGGGCTTTTATGGGGCAAGGGTCGGGGTTGCCCGTGCCATCTCGCCGGCCTTGCAAGCGAGCGAGAGGAGAGGATCGCGAACCTGTTCGCCCCAGCGGGTGCGGCATAGAAGCCCCCAGCGCGAGCTGGGGGACTGTGACGCGGCGCACCAGTTGACAAAAGCCACGCTCAAGCGGGATGGCCTTCATTCCGGCAGTCCCCGGGCTCGCGCCCTGGGGCTTTTATGGGGCAAGGGGAGGGGTTGCCCGTGCCATCTCGCCGGCCTTGCAAGCGAGCGAGAGGAGAGGATCGCGAACCTGTTCGCCCCAGCGGGTGCGGCATAGAAGCCCCCAGCGCGAGCTGGGGGACTGTGACGCGGCGCACCAGTTGACAAAAGCCACGCTCAAGCGGGATGGCCTTCATTCCGGCAGTCCCCGGGCTCGCGCCCTGGGGCTTTTATGGGGCAAGGGGAGGGGTTGCCCGTGC
>JBBEEF010000180.1:11003-15315 GCA_040880915.1 Pirellulales bacterium | reverse complement strand
CACCCAAGACGAGCCACTTCCAACTGACCCGGTTCCGGCGGAACCGGGCTACGACCAATACCAGCCTCAGGGAGAGGCAGCGACTCTGGTTCAGCCACGCTCCGGGCGAGAACCAGCTTCTTGGGGCCGCGGGCGGATCCGAAATTTCGTGCGGACGGCGGCGAGCGCCTCGAGCAGCCCGTCGACGGCCTCAGGGGAATGGTTCGCGTTCACCTGAATCCGCAACAGCCCTGCGTTAATTGGCACGGCCGGGTAGGTGGCCGACTGCACGTAGTAGCCACGGTCGAAGAGCTCCCGGCCGGCGGCGAACGTCTTCTCGATGTCGCCCACCAGCAGCGACACGATCGCGGCCTGCCCCTCGTGGTAGGACAGGCCGAGGGCGTCGAGGCCAGACGTGAGCTGTCGGCGACGATCATGGAGCGCCCCGAGCAGGACGTCGTATTCCGGCGACTCGATGATGTCGCACACCGCACAGATGGCAGCGAGATACGGGGGCGGCACAGGGCCCCCGAAGATGAACGTGCTCGAGCAGATCTTGAGGACGGTCTTGAGTTCGGGCGTGCAGGTGACGAAGCCGCCGAGACAGGAGAAGGCCTTCGACAACGAGCCCACCATGAGAACGTTGTCGAGCGTGCCGAGCGCCTCGGCGGCCGCCCCCCGGCCCCGCGGCCCGACCACGCCGGTACCATGCGCGTCGTCGACATACATCACGCCCCCGGCCGACCGGATCGCCAGGTCGAGCTCCGCCAGCGGGGGCGTGCGGCCGGTCATGCTGTAGACGCCGTCGATCGCCAGCAGCGAGCGGCCACGGTGAGCGGCGGCCAACTCGGTCACGAGCCGCGGATCGGGCAGGGCGATTTCCTCGAGGCGGGCGCCGGCCGCGGCCGCCAGCCGGGCCCCTTGATGAACGCTGTCGTGCGACTCGCGGTCGACGATCAACAGGTCGCCGGCCGGGGCGACCGATGGCAGGAGGCCGATGTTGGCGAGCGTCACGCTCGGGAAGATGAAGGTGTCGGCCACACCCAGCCAGCGAGCGAGCTTCGCCTCGGCCTCGTCGGTGAGCACTGGACTGGAGAAGGCGCGTGAGGCCCCGCTGTGGGAACCCCACTCGGGTAGCGCCGCCCGGATTGCCTCGTGCACCTTCGGGTGGCGGTCAAGACCCAGGAAGCTGTCGGAGCCGAAGTTCCAGAAGGAGTGGCCATCCAACTCGGCTCGGCGGTCGTCACCGCACGAGTCGAAGAGCAGATCCTTGAGGTGCATCCCCGCGTTCGCATCGAGGAAGGAGAGGGCCACCCTTGTGAGCTTGCGGGTCGAGAGCCGCTCGGTGAGCGGGTCGAGGCCGGTGACGGCAACGGCTGCCGGGCTGCCGTGGCTGCCGGCCAGCCGTCGCATGAGCGCCCCCACCGTTTGCTGCCCGATCTTCGTCATCACTCGCTCCGATGAAGTGCTCAGAGGCGGACGATAACAAAATCTTGCCAGAATCGACCAGCGGAGGCCGGGTCTCGAGGCCCGAGCCGAGCCTGACTCGACTGCCACGCCGGCCCTCCCATGCCGCGTTCATGGCGACCGCCGCCGCCCAATCACGATATAATCCTCGGCCCGGCGGCGTGAACAACTGCTGCTGCCTTGCGTAGTGTGTTGCCGGCATCAACTTTCCCCCCTTCCGCCAGAGGAATCACCCATCGAGATGCTCGCCTTCCCCAAGCGAATCCTGTTTGTCGGCTTCGGCTTCGTCGCCCGCTGCACGCTGCCCATTCTCTTGAAGCACGTGCGGGTGCCTCCTGAGAACATCACGATTCTTGAGTTCGAGCCGGACGAGGCGGCGATCCGCCCCTGGGTCGAGCAGGGGGTGAACTTCGTCCGGGCCCGGCTCGCGTCCGACAACCTCGGTGAACTGCTCGACCGCCACGTCTCCGCCGGCGACATCCTCATCGACCTGGCCTGGAACATCGACTGCGTCGAGATCCTCCAGTGGTGCCACGACCACGGCGTGCTCTACCTCAACACCTCGGTCGAGCTCTGGGATCCGTACGAGAACGCCCAGCAGGCCCACCCCAGGAAGATGACCCTCTACTGGCGGTACATGAACCTCCGCCGAATGATCGCCGGCTGGGCCGAGCCCGGCCCCACGGCAGTGCTCGAGCATGGTGCCAATCCCGGCCTCATCAGCCACTTCACGAAGCATGCCCTGCTCGACATCGCCAAGGTCTGCCTTGAGGAGCGGAAGTTCACGGGGGCGGCGGCCGAGCGGATCGCGGAGCACGCCAAAGACCAGGCCTTCAACCACCTCGCCCACGAGCTGGGAGTGAAGGTGATCCACTGCAGTGAACGGGACACGCAGGTCTCCAACCGGCCCAAGGAGGTCGACGAGTTCGTCAACACCTGGAGCGTGGAGGGATTTCGCGAGGAGGGCACGACGACCGCCGAAATGGGCTGGGGCACGCACGAGAAGGAACTGCCCCCCTTCGCCTACGATCACCCCGACGGCCCCAACAGCCAGATCTGCCTGGCCCGAATGGGGATCAATACCCAGGTCGTTTCCTGGGTTCCCGACTACACGATCGTGGGGATGGTCGTGCGGCACGGCGAGTCGTTCAGCATCACCGAAAAGCTCTCCGTCCGCGATGGCTCAGGAAAAACCGTGTACCGGCCCACGGTCCACTACGCCTACTGCCCCTGCGACGCGGCGCTCGCCAGCCTCTGGGAGCTCCGTGGTAACGACTACCGGCTCCAGTCGCGGCAGCGGATCATGACCGACGAGATCATCGGCGGCTCCGACATCCTCGGGGCCCTCGTGATGGGCCATCCACTGAACTCCTGGTGGTGTGGCAGCTCCCTCTCGATCGAGGAGTCGCGGCGGCTCGTCCCGCACCAAAACGCCACCACCGTGCAGGTGGCGATCTCGGTCGTGGCCGCCCTGATGTGGATGATCGAGCATCCGGCCGAGGGGCTCAGGCTGCCCGACGACCTGCCGCACGACTACGTGCTGCGAATCGCTAAGCCCTATCTGGGCAAATTCATTTCAACGCAGAGTGACTGGACGCCGCTCATGCACTACTCCAACGCCTTCCACGGGTTCAACCGGCCGATGATCGACCTGACTGACCCGTGGCAGTTCAAAAACTTTCTCTTGACCGACGGGGATTGAACGTGAACCAAAAGACGCTGCTCGACCTCGCCAAGAAGCATGGCACGCCCCTGTTCGTCGTGGACCATGCCGAACTGCGGAAAAACTACGCCCTTTTCAAGCGGCACTTCCCCCGCGTGCAGGCCTACTACGCGGTCAAGGTGAATAGCGATCCGGCGATCGTCCAGACCTTTTACGAGCTCGGCGGCAGCTTCGACGTGGCGAGCATGCAGGAGTTTCACACCGTCTACCAGTTCATCCGGAAGCTCCCCGCCAAGGAAAGGCAAGACTTCATCTGGGACAAGGTCATCTACGCCAACCCGATCAAGCCGGTCGAGACCCTCCACGAGCTCGATCAGTATCGCCCGCTGGTGACCTACGACAACATCGAGGAAGTGAAGAAGATCGCGAAGCACGCTCCTCGGGCTGGTCTCTGCCTGCGGCTCCAGGTCCCGAATACAGGCTCGATGGTGGAGCTCTCGAGCAAGTTCGGGGCGCCTCCCGGCGAGGCCGTCGACCTGATCGAGTGCGGCCGTAACCACGGGCTCGTCGTCGAAGGACTCTCCTTCCACGTCGGCAGCCAGTGCACGAATCCCGACAACTACATTCAGGCACTCCACCTAGCCGCCGGCATCTTCAACGAGGCGAAGCTGCGGGGCATCGAGCTCAAACTGCTCGACATCGGCGGTGGTTTCCCGGCGGCCTACGACGCGAGCGTGCCGAAGTTCGCGACCCTCGCCCAGAAGATCAACCACGAGATCGACCGGCTGTTCCCCAAGTCGCTCGAGATTCTGGCCGAGCCGGGGCGGTTTCTCGTGGCCTCGGCCGGCACCGCCGTCTCGAAAATCATCGGCAAGGCCTTCCGCAACGGAAAGCTTTCCTACTATGTCGACGACGGCGTCTACCACACCTTTTCAGGCGTGATTTTCGACCACTGCATCTACCACTTGAAGAGCTTCAAGCGGGGCACACCGCAGCTGTGCGCTGTGTTTGGCCCCACCTGCGACGCCCTCGACACGATCAGCCTCTCCGAGCAGCTGCCCGACCTCGAGATCAGCGACTATCTCTACAGCGAAAATATCGGCGCCTACTCAGCGGCGAGCAGCACGCACTTCAACGGCTTTCCCCCCGCGACGGTCGTACACGTGAACCGGTGACACGGCCGCCCTGGCCATCCTGCCAGCA